>DASSJV010000109.1:0-31908 GCA_035691005.1 Gaiella sp.
ACCTCGAGAACCCGGACCTGCCGTGGAACACGATGGCGACCGCCGAACGGTGGGCCGCCGGCATGCCAGGAGCGGCGTACGCGATCGATGACCAGACCGCCCTCAAGGTGACCAACGGCACCGTCGACGTCGTCTCGGAGGCGCACTGGAAACTGCTCACACCCAAGACTGAGACCTGGGCCGGCGTTCGGGAAGGTCCCCCGAGCTCTCGCTCTAGGATGGATTGCGTGTCGCTGCCCGTGACGCGTCCTCTCATCGACCACCTGGCCCTGCGAGTACGTGATCTGAGACGCAGCCGCGCCTTCTACGAGCGCGCCCTCGAGCCGTTCGGAGTGACGGTGGTGGAGAGCTCGCAGGGGCCCGGGTTCGCCATCGAGGGCGGTGGGGACTTCTGGATCGGAGAAGGGGAGCCCCCGGCCGCACCCGTCCACGTGGCCTTTGCCGCAGCCGATCGAGCCACCGTTGACCGGTTCCACCGCGCCGCCATCGAAGCCGGCGGTCGCGACAACGGCGCGCCGGGTCTTCGCCCGCACTACCACGACGGGTACTACGCAGCGTTCGTCCTCGACCCGGACGGGAACAACGTCGAAGCGGTCTTCCACGGGGAGCGCCAGGCGCCGGCGACGTGACGCTCGCGTGGGCGGGTGGGACTCGATCCCGTCCGTGCCTTTGCAGAGCGCCGATCGGATTAGGGCGGGCTCGGGCATATCCGGGCGCCCGAGGCGGGTGCATGCGGCTTCCCCGCAGCGCGCCTGAGGGGTCCTCCCGATGCGCGATCCGGCGGCTGCCGTGACGATGGCCGTAGTCGCGAGAGCCACGTCGATCGGAGGTTGAGCCGATGAGCTCTCTCACGAATCTCATGAATCGGCCGAGCGACGCGAGCTTGGTCGAGCTGGAGCAAACGTCTCTCGGTGGAACCGGCGAAACCGCGGTCGTGGTCGCCGAGCATCTCAGCAAGCGTTTCGGCGATCTGCGCGCGGTCGACGACCTGACGTTTTCGCTCAAGCCCGGGACGGTGACGGGGTTCCTCGGCCCCAACGGCGCGGGCAAGACGACCACGCTGCGGATGCTGCTTCATCTCGTGGAGCCGAGCGCGGGGCGGGCGCTCGTCTTCGGCCGCCGCTATCAGGATCTCGAGCGGCCGGCGGCGCAGGTTGGCGCGGTGCTCGAGGCGGCAGACTTCCACCCGGGCCGCTCGGGGCGCGACCACCTGTTTTCGCTCGCGCTCGCGCTTGGGCGCGACACTCAGGGCGGCCACTGGTTCCGCGAACGCGAGCGGGCCGCATCCAACCGCGTGGACGCGGTGCTCGATCTGGTCGAACTCCGCAGCGCCGGTCGCCGCCGCGTCGGCAGTTACTCGCTCGGGATGCGGCAGCGACTCGGACTTGCGGCCGCACTTCTGGGCAACCCCGCCTTGCTGATTCTCGACGAGCCCGCCAACGGGCTCGATCCCGAAGGCGTCCGCTGGCTCCGGGACTTCCTGCGCGGCTTCGCAGCCGACGGGAAGACGGTCTTGGTCTCCAGCCACGTACTCGCCGAGGTCGCACAGACCGTCGACGACGTCATCATCATCAACAAGGGACGGCTGGTGACGATCTCGCCGCTCGCGGAGCTCACCGCGCGGCGCACCGGCTCGGTACGCGTCCGCGCTCTCGGCGCACACAAGCTGCAGGCCGCGCTCGAAACCGACGGGCTCCGGGTAACGGTGCTCGACGGCGACGAGCTGCGAGTGGAGGGCGCGCCAAGCGCCCGCGTCGGCGAGATCGCCTACCAAGCCGGCGTCCCGCTGACGGAACTCGTGTCGGAATCGTCGAGCCTCGAGGACGTTTTTCTCGAGCTGACCGCAGAGGAGCCGTCATGACTGACCAACTACTCGCAGAGCTGCGCAAGATGCGCTCCACGCGCACCAACCTCGGTCTGCTCGCGGGGATGATCGCGCTCATCCTGCTCACGGTGCTGCTCAACGGCTTCGTACCGAAGGCGGGCGAGCTCATGACACACGACAACCAGCACGCGCTGCTCTCGGCCGGCACGTCGGCGGCACTCTTCGCCGCGCTGATCGGCGTGATGGCGATCACGAGCGAGTTTCGCCACGGCACGATCCGCCCAACATTTGTCGTCACACCGCAACGAACACGAGTCATCGGCGCGAAGGTCATCGCCAGTCTGCTGATGGGAGCCCTCTTCGGGCTCCTCGCGATCGGGCTCTCGCTCGGCGTCGGCTACGGGATCCTCGCCGTCCGAGACATCCCGCTCGAGCTCGGAACAGGACACGTGCTCTGGCTCGTGTTCGGCACACCCGCGATGACGGCGGCGTGGGCCGCGCTCGGAGTCGGCCTTGGTGCGGTCGTGCGCAACCAGGTGTTCGCGGTGATCGGGCTGATCGTTTGGGCGATGGTCATCGACAACCTCTTGCGCGGACTGCTCCCGTCGATCGGCGGCTACACGCTCGTCGGCGCCAGCGCTGCGCTCGTCGCCGACCCCGCCGACTACGTCCTGGCAGCGGGCGCGGGCGGACTGCTCCTGCTCGGCTATCTCGTCGCACTCGTCGCCGCCGGCGCCATTCTCGTCGCTCGCCGCGACGTGACTTAGACAACCGCCCCCCAAAGGCGAACACGGCCGGTCCCGGGAATCGAGTCCGCCGGCTCAGCGGCGGCGGTACCGCAGCTCGACGATCCCGCTCGGGGACGCGGTGCTGGAGACCAGCTCGAGCGCGTACGACGTGGGGACGCCGTCGAACAGCCGGGTGCCCTCGCCCGCGACGTAGGGGAACATGCTCACGTGGAGCTCGTCGATCAGGTCGAGTCGCATCAGCGACAGCCAGAGCCTGACGCCGCCCCAGACGACGATGTACCCGTCGCCGCCGAGCCTGAGCCCGTCGATCTCTTCCGCCGTGTCGCCTGAGGCGATGGTCGTGTTGGCCCAGTCGGCTGTCGCGAGGGTCCGGGAGAAGACGACCTTGCGACCTTCGTTGAGGATGTCGGCGAACGGATGGTCCGTGGCGGTTTTCGTCATGGCCGTGGAGATGCCCTCGTAGGCGGTACGGCCCATGACGTGCGCGTACGCGTCCCGGAGAAAGGCAAGGTGCGCCGGGTCGTCGGGCTGATTGTTCTCGGGCAGGTCGAAGCAGAACTTCCAGAAGTCGGTGTCCGGGTCGGCGAGCAGGCCGTCGACCGAGTAGTTGAACACCGTCGCGATCAGCTTCCGCATGAGCGGACCTCCATGACTCGGCTCAGCGCTGGACGCGGTAGTGCATGTGCGTGACGCCGTCCTCTCCCTCGAGGATCCGGGTGCGCTGCAGCTCGATCTGCTCGGCGCCGAGGCCCTCGAACAGACGGCGGCCCTGGCCGAACAGCACTGGGATGACGTGGAGCTCGAGCTCGTCGAGGACGCCGGCGGCAAGTGCGAGTTGCGCGGTTCCGGCCCCGTGGACGAGCACGTTCTTGTCGCCCGCAGCGTCCTTGGCCCGAGTCATCGCGGTCGTGACGTCGTTCACGTAGGTGACGAGCGGCATCTGCGCGAACTCGGGGGGCGGCTCGTGGCGGCTGACGATGAAGATCGGCACGCCGTCGTGGTGGTCGCCGCCCCAGCCACCCGCCGGCTCGAAGGTCCCTCGCCCGGCAACCGTCGCGCCTGTGGCCAGGAACTCGTCGACGATCGAGCCGTTGACGCTGCCCGACCGGCGGATGGCCTCGACGTCGACGTCGCCGCCGGTCATCAACCAGTCGTGGAGCCGAAGGCCACCGTCACCGAGGCCGTTGTCCGGCCCGTCGTTCGGCCCGGCGACGAATCCGTCGAGCGACATGGACATGTAGAGAACGCTTGCGGGCACCGCGCGCCTCCCTTTCCAGGACCGGATCCTGTCCGGACCGCATCGACGGTACGACAAGATCGCGTCTGAGGCGTCAGCCGATTCGCTCGGCCAGCCCGATCAGGATGCCCTCGGGGCCTCGGACGTAGCAGAGCCGATACGCGTCTTCGTACTGGACCACTTCGTCGACGACCTGCGCGCCGTGCTCTTGGAGCCGGGCCAGCGTCTCGTCGAGGTCGTCCACCGCGAACATGACGCGGAGGTAGCCGAGAGCGTTCACCGGCGCGTTCCGGTGATCTGCGACCACGGGCGGCGCGAGAAAGCGCGAGAGCTCGATCCGGCCGTGGCCGTCCGGCGTACGCATCATGGCGACCTCGACGCGCTGGTCGCGCAGTCCGGTGACGCGCCCTGACCAGTCTCCTTCGATCATGGCTCGCCCTTCGAGCTCGAGACCCAGCTCCGCGAAGAACGAGACAGCGGCCTCGAGCGACTCCACCACGATGCCGACGTTGTCCATCCGCTGAAGCGCCACCCGGCCATTCTTGCGAATCGCAAGAGATCACCATCGCACAGCCAGTTCGTAGTTCAGTCCAGGCGCAGGATCGTTTCCTCGATCTCCTCGCCGCGACCGCGGGCGAAGCCGCGGTCGACGCCGACGCGCCGGAATCCCGCCTTCTCCAACACGCGAAGCGAGCCGACGTTGTCCGAGGCGGCTCGGGCGAACACCGGACGCTCGGCGGTCTCGGCGAGAAGAATCCGAAGAGCCGCGCTCGCGATGCCCTTCCCCCACTGCGTCCGGTCGACCCAGTAGGTCACCTCCAGCTGATCGTCCATTCGGAAGGATCCGATCGTTCCGGCGACGGCTCCGTCGACGTCGATGACCAGATGCGTGACGCTCGTGTCGGCCCGCAGGCGCGCCGTCCGGGCGAGAAACGCGCGGCGATCGGTCTGATCCCCGGCCGTGAAGGCGGCCATCCGGATCGACTCCGGATCCGTCACCTGCCGATAGAGCGCATCGAGGTCCCC
This sequence comes from Gaiella sp., assembly GCA_035691005.1. Lineage (GTDB taxonomy): Bacteria > Actinomycetota > Thermoleophilia > Gaiellales > Gaiellaceae > Gaiella. The sequence goes on from DASSJV010000109.1 coordinate 4,838, forward strand.
GTCCTCGACGGGTCTCAGCGAGACGTTCACCTGGGCGATCCTAAAGGGTGCCGCTGGCCGGGTTGTTCCGGAGTGGCGGCTCGCCCCCCGGCCCCGGCACGCTGTAGTTCCTCCCACGCGACGAAGCGAGGTCACGATGCTCGAGCTCCGCCCGAACTGCGAGCTGTGCGACAAGGATCTGCCCCCCGACGCCCCGGACGCGCGGATCTGCAGCTACGAGTGCACGTTCTGCGCCGCGTGCGTCGAGCACCACCTCCAGAACGTGTGCCCAAACTGCGGCGGCGGCTTCGAGGCGCGCGCCGTTCGCCCGGCCCGCTCGTGGCGCGAGACGACCGGCCTCGCCGTCGACCCTCCCGGGACGCGACGGCGGCATACGCCGTACAGCGCCGCGGAGATCGGAGAGTTTGCGACCCCGATCGCGGCGATCCCTCCACGCGAACGCTGACGCGGGCGGGGGTCGATCCTGGGTCGACGCGGCGGAAGCGAGAAGAGGTAGCCGGCGCAACGCTAGCCTGCCCCGATGCGCGGGCTCGAAGAGCTGTTCGCACGGAACCGTGCCTGGGCGGCGGCGAGGGTGGCGGAGGACCCGCAGTTCTTCACCGAGCTCGCCGGGCATCAGTCGCCCGAGTACCTTTGGATCGGCTGCGCGGACAGCCGCGTCCCGGCGAACGAGATCCTCGACCTCCCGCCGGGCGACGTGTTCGTCCATCGCAACATCGCCAACGTCGTCACGCACACCGACCTCAACTGCCTGTCGGTGCTCCAGTACGCCGTCGACGTCCTGCACGTCAGCCAGGTGATCGTGTGCGGCCACCACGGCTGCGGCGGGGTGGCCGCGGCGCTCCAGGGCGCGCGGCACGGGCTCGTCGACAACTGGCTGCGGCACGTCGCGGACGTCGCCGAGAGGCACGCGGCCGAGCTCGACCCGCTGGACGACGAGGAGCGGCTCGTGCGCCTGTGCGAGCTCAACGTCGTCGAGCAGGTCGCGAACGTGTGCCAGACGACGATCGTCGAGGATGCGTGGGCGCGGGGGGACGACCTCACGGTGCACGGCGTCGTCTACGGGCTCGAGGACGGCCTCCTGCGCGACCTCGGCGTCAGTCGATCGAAAGGAACGACCAGTGGGAGCTGAACGGATCGTCGTCGTCCGCCCCGGCGCGGGGCACCGTGTCGGGAACGTCGAGTTCCTGGCACGAACCGCGGACACGCCGCGGTTCAACCTCGCGATCGTCACGATCCAGCCGCGGCGGCACGGGCCGCCCATCCATGTCCACCAGGCGGAGGACGACGCGTTCTACATGCTCGACGGCGAGCTCGTCTTCGCCGCGGACGGCGCGGAGGTCGTCGCCGGGCCGGGCACCTTCGTGCTCGTCCCGCCGGGCGTCGAGCACACGTTCGAGAACCGGACGGACGAGGTCGCGCGGTTCGTCAACGTCCACGCGCCCGCAGGCTTCGACCTCCGGCTCGAAGCTGACTGATCGCCGAAAGGGGCACACTCGCCCCGTGACCGAGCTCGACAACGCCGCCGTCGCGGAGCGGCTCGAGGCGTTCGCAGGGTTGCTCGACCTCGCGGGCGCGTCCGGCTACTCGGCGCGCGCCTACCGCCGCGCCGCGGAGACGATCCGCGCGACCGACGCGCAGATCCTCGAGCTCGCGCGGCAAGGACGCGCGCAGGAGCTCCGGGGCATCGGTCCGGGGATCGCCGCCCGGCTCGGCGAGCTTGCGGAGACGGGGACGATCGCCGAGCTGGACGAGCTGCGGCGGGAGGTGCGCCCGGAGCTCGTGGGGCTCGGACGCATGGTCGGGCTCTCGCCCACGCGCACGGTCGAGATCGCGACCGCGCTCGGGGTGGAGACACCGGACGACTTCCGGCAGGCCGCGCTCGAGGGGCGACTCCGCGAGGCGCCCGGCGTCGGCCCCGCGACGGAGGCGAAGATCCTCGAGCGCCTGCGCCGCGGCACGGAGCGCCCGCGGCGCGGGCTCACGATCAACCGCGCACGGCCGCTCGTCGAGGAGATCGCGAACGCGCTCGGCGGCGAGCTTTCCGGCGACCCGCGGCGTTGGGCCGATCTCTCCTTCGACCTCGCCGTCGTCGTCCCGACGACCGAGCCTGCGGCGGTCGTCGACGCGTTCGCGGTGCTCCCGCAGATCGTGACGCTCGTCGAGCGCGAGGAGCGCCGCGCGGTCGGCGTCACCGTGGAAGGCGTCCCGGTCGCGCTTCACCTGCCCGGGCCACGAACGTTCGGCACGGAGCTCGTCCGGCGGACCGGCTCGCAGGCATACGTCGAGGCGCTCGAGCCCATCCCGGACGGCGCCGACGAGGAGGCGGTGTACGCGAGCCTCGGCATCCCGTGGTGCCCGACGGAGCTACGCGAGGCGCCGTTCCGAGGGGAGCCGCCGGCGCTCGTCGAGCCCGCGGACGTCCGTGGAGACCTCCACAGCCACACGACGTGGTCGGACGGGCGCGCGAGCGTCCGCGAGATGGCCCTCGCCGCCCGCGGGCGCGGCTACGAGTACCTCGCGATCTGCGACCACACGGTGAGCGTCCGTGTCGTCCCGGGTCTGGATGCCGACGCCGTGCGCCGCCAGGGCGAGGAGATCGCCTCGGCGAACGAGGAGCTCGCGCCGTTCCGCGTGCTCGCCGGGATCGAGGTCGACATCCGGCGGGACGGGAGCCTGGACCTCCCCGACGACGTGCTCGCGGAGCTCGACTGGGTGCAGCTCAGCCTCCACGCAGGCCAGCGCGAGGAGCGCAAGGGCCTCACCGCGAAGGTCGTCGAGGCGATGCAGCACCCGGCGGTGCGCTGCCTGAGCCACCCGAAAGGGCGCATCCTCAACCACCGCCCGCCCAACGCACTCGACCTCGACCAGGTGCTCGACGTCGCGCGCGCGCACGGCGTCGCGCTCGAGGTGAACGGGCTGCCCGATCGGCTCGACCTGTCGGGCGAGGATGCGCGGCGCGCGGTCGAGGCCGGTGTCCCGCTCGTCGTCTCGACCGATGCGCACTCGGTTCGCGGGCTCGGAAACATGCAGCTCGCCGTGGCGACGGCCCGCCGCGGGTGGGCGACGGCGGCCGACGTCCTCAACACGCGACCGCTCGCCGAGGTGCTCGCGCACCGCCGAGGCTGAGCGGTCGGCGGTTTGCCCACCGCCCACCGATCGGTCATGGTTGCGCGGGTGAAACTCCGCGCTGCTCGGCGTGCGCACCGGATCAGCCGCCATGGGCCCCGTCCCCGCTCCGTGCGCATTGCGTTGCGGCCGGAGGCCGGCTTCGCCGGCCGGGAGGCCAGACGCGCTCGACCCGTGCGCAACGCTGAAGAAGGGGGCTCGTGGGGAAAACATGGTTTCCCCCACGTCGGCTGATGTTCCTCCAGCTCCTCGCGAACGGCCTCGTCACCGGCGCCGTATACGCGATCGCGGCGGTCGGCGTCTCGCTCGTCTACGGGATCCTCCGGATCGTCCACTTCGCCTACGGCGACCTGATGACCTTCGGGGCGTTCGTCGCGGTGACGTGCGACACGACGCTCGGGGCGGGGATGGTGGCTGCGACCGCCGCTGCGATGATCGCCACCGCAGCATTGTCGGTGGGCCTCGATTTCGCCCTCTGGCGTCCGCTTCGCGCCCGCCGCGCGAACTTCATGAGCCTGTTCCTTGCGTCGATCGGGCTCGCTCTCGTCCTGCGCCAGGCGATCTTCCTCGTGTGGGGCCCGCAGCCCCGAGCGTTCGACGTCGACCCGTTCAAGGTCTACACGCTCGGGTCGGTGCGACTCTCGGGCGCCCAGGCGATCGCAATCGTCGTCGCGGTCGTCGCGATCGCGCTCGTCGGCCTGCTCCTCTCGTCCACGACCCTCGGCCGCACGATGCGCGCGGTCGCCGACGACCGCGCGCTCGCCGCGGTGGCGGGAATCGACACGGGCCGGGTGGTGCTCGCGACGTGGGTGCTTTCCGGCCTGCTCGCCGCACTCGCGGGCGTGCTCGCAGGGCTCGTCCAGAGCACGTTCGACCCGAACTTCGGTTTCACGCTGCTGCTGCCGGTCTTCGCCGCCGTCGTGCTCGGCGGGATCGGCAACCCCTACGGCGCGCTGGCGGGCGGGTTCCTGCTCGGGATCGTCACCGAGCTCTCGACGTGGGACGGCTTCGCCGGAGGCGTCGATCCCGTGTACAAGCCGGTCGTCGCCTTCGCCGTGCTGATCGTCGTGCTCCTCGCCCGGCCGCAGGGGCTCCTGGGGAGGGCGCGGCTCGCATGAGTGTCCTCACGAGCGGGGAGTTCTGGGCGTTCGTCGGCGTCGTCGCCGGGATCTACACCATCCTGACGCTCGGGCTCCAGATCGAGTTCGGCTACGCCGGCCTCCTCAACTTCGGCCATGTCGCGTTCATGGCGATCGGCTCGTACACGATGGCCATCCTCGTCGTGAAGTCGGGCTGGAGCATGTGGCTCGCCGCGCCGGCTGCGGTGGTCGCGTCGGCGGCGGGCGGCGTCGTCCTGGGCCTCGCGACGCTGCGCCTGCGGGCCGACTACTTCGCGATCGTGACGATCGCGCTGAGCGAGATCGTCCGCTACATCGCGACGAACGAGGACCGGCTCACGGGCGGATCGCAGGGAACGATCAATCTCGCGGGCGCGGAGGAGGCGTCGGACTACAACGGCGAGTGGCAGCGGTTCCAGGACTGGTTCCAAGGGGTCCTTCACCTCGGCTCGAAGGACGTCGCGATGCTCGTGCTCGTGTGGGTGGTGGCGCTCGCGCTCACTGCCCTGGTCGCGCTCTCGATCCGCACGCCGTGGGGGCGCGTGCTGCGCGCAATCCGCGAGGACGAGGACGCGGCCCGCTCGCTCGGAAAGAACGTCTTCGCCTACAAGCTCCAGGCGCTCGCCCTCGGCTCGGCGCTCGCGGGGGTCGCCGGCCTCTTCTACGCGTGGCAGTTCGCGTTCTTCAGCCCCGCCGACTTCGCGCCGCTGCTGACGTTCTTCGCCTGGATGATCCTCATTCTCGGAGGTGTCGGCCGCGCATGGGCCGTGCCGGTCGGGGCGCTCGTGTTCGGCGTGATCTTCGCGGGGACGCGGTTCTTCGAGTTCGCGCCGTTCACGTGGTTCGACTCGGCCGAACGGGCGTACCTCCGGCTGATGGTGATCGGCCTCGTGCTGATCGGCCTGATCCTGTTCAGGCCGCAGGGCCTGCTCGGGAAGCGCGAGGAGCTCGTGCTCGAGTGACCAGCCTGCTGGAGGTGCGTGACGTCGTCCGCTCGTTCGGGGGAGTCCGTGCGGTCGACGGGGCGTCGCTCGACGTCGACGCCGGGTCGATCACCTCGCTGATCGGGCCGAACGGCGCGGGCAAGTCGACGCTGTTCAACATCGTCTCTGGGTTCCTCCGCGCCGACGGGGGCACGGTGTCGTTCGAGGGCCGGCGAATCGACCGGCTGCCGCCGCACCGGATCGCCCGGTCGGGGCTCGTGCGGACGTTCCAGACGGCGCGCGCGCTCGGGCGGATGACCGTTCTCGACAATGTCATGCTCGCCGCTCCGCGCCAGCCGGGCGAGCGCCTGCTGCGGAACGTGACCCGGTCGCGGGCGACCCGGCTCCGCGAACGGGACGTGCACACGCGCGCGCACGAGCTGCTCGCGCTCGTCCGGCTCGACGGACACGCGCGCGAGCTCGCGGCAACGCTCTCCGGCGGTCAGCGCAAGCTGCTCGACTTCGCCCGGGTGCTGATGACCGAGCCGCGGCTCGTCCTCCTCGACGAGCCGATGGCCGGCGTGAATCCCGTGCTGCGCGGCGAGCTGCTCGAGCACGTCGTGGCGCTACGCGAGTCGCACGGCGTCACGGTCCTGCTCGTCGAGCACGACCTGGAGGTCGTCATGGGCGTCAGCGACCAGGTCGTCGTCATGTCGAACGGTGCGGTGATCGCGAGCGGCCCGCCGGACGGCGTGCGAAGCGACGCCCGGGTGGTCGACGCGTACCTCGGGGTCGAGGCGTGACGGCGCTGCTGGAGGTGGACGGGCTCGAGTCGGGGTACGGCGACGCGCTCGTGCTGCGCGGCGTCTCGCTCCGGGCCGGACGTGACGAGATCGTGTCCTTGATCGGGCCGAACGGCGCCGGCAAGTCGACGCTCCTGAAGACGATCTACGGGCTCGTTCCGGCGCGTGCGGGCACCGTCCGCCTGCTGGGGCGAGAGATCACGCGGCTGCGCGCCGACCGGCTGACCCACGCGGGCGTCAACTTCGTCCCCCAGGTCGACAACGTCTTCCCGACCCTCTCGGTCTCGGAGAATCTCAAGGTCAGCGTGCTTCCCGTGCCGCGGTCCGAGCGCGCCGACGCACTCGCGCGGGTGGAGGCGCTCTTCCCGATCGTGCGCGAGCGAGCACGCCAGCGCGCGGGGACGCTCTCGGGCGGGCAGCGCAAGTTGGTGGCGCTCGCGCGCGCCGTCGTCACGCAGCCCCGGCTGCTGCTCCTCGACGAGCCGTCAGCCGGGCTCGCCCCGAATGCCGTCGCGGGGGTGTTCGACAAGCTCCGCGAGATCGTCTCTCTGGGGACCGGGATCGTGATGGTCGAGCAGAACGCGCGGCGCGCCCTCGCGCTCTCGCACCGCGGCTACGTCCTCGACATGGGCCGCAACGCGATCGAGGGAACCGGCAGCGAGCTCCTCGGTGACCCAAACGTCGTCGCGCTCTATCTCGGCTCGGGGGCGGGCCGGAAGGGCCCGCCCCCCGCCTGAGCCTCAGCCGCGGAACGTGATCGTCCGCAGCGTGGCGATCGTGTCTCCGCCCTTGTACTCCCAGATCTCGAAGACCGCGGAGCCGATGTCGCCGTTGCGGTCGAAGTCGACCGGACTGAACGTGCCCTCGTAGTTCACGTCCTTGCCGGCCCGCAGGAGCTTGACGGCCTTGCCGAGTGTGAGGAACGTGACCTTCGCGCCGGGGGGGCCCGAAACGGCACGGAGGTTCGCCTTGATCCGAGCCGGCGAGGCCGAGCACGCTTTCACGGCGGCCAGGAACGCAACGCTGGCCGCGTCCACTGCGGTCCCCTCGAAGCCGGTGTACGGCTTCGCACCGGTGACGCTCTTCTTCCAGTAGGCGGCGAACGCCTTTCCGGCAGGCCCGCCCGCCGCGCTCGCGGCGGTGCCGCGGAGCCCCTTCACGGGGTCACCGATCTTCGCGAGGACGTCCGCGTTGCGCAGCGCCTCGGTCATGAGCGTCTTGCCGGCGCTCCACTTGCCCGAGCGAACGAGCGAGGGGGCGAACTTCTCGAACGTGTCCGGGAAGTCGATGATCACCCACCCTGCGGGGCTGCCATCGACGAGCTGCTGCGCCTCGGTGTCGAAGTTCGGCTGCGTCGGGTTCCAGGAGACGTTCTCGCCGACCTTTCCGCCGAGCGACGTCCACTGCGACACGAACAGCTGCTTCAGCGCCGTGCCGAACGCGTCGTTCCGAGCGCCGACGTTGATCGTCGCGCCCCTGCCGAAGGCCGACAGTGCCGCCGCGGCGAGCACGCGGCCCTGGAGGGCATCGGAGGGATAGGTGCGCCACAGGTAGCCGTTGTCCTTGAGGGTCGTGAGCTGCGGCGCGCTCGACGTGGGCGAGATGTGCACGATTCGGTTCGGGACGGTGACCGAACGGGCCATCGGGATCGTCGCGGTCGAGGCCATCTCGCCGATCACGACGTTCGCCTTGTCGGTCTTGACGAGCTTCGTCGCCGCCTCGACCGAAGCGCTCGCCTGTGTCTGACCGTCCTCGGAGGCCACGAGTGTCACGCTCGATGAGCCAAGACCCGCGGAGCGGAGCGCCTTGTTCTGGAGATCGACCGCAAGCTTGACACCCCGGTCGAGGTTCGCGCCGTACGCGGCGAGGTCGCCCGTGAACGGCAGCACGTCGCCGATACGAAGCTGGAACGAGCACGGCCTGGCGGTGACTGCACTCGGCGCGGGGCGCGCCGTGCCTGCGAGGAGCGCGCCAACGGCCGCGAATACCGCAACCACGGCGACCGCGGTCATCTTCCGTGTAGGACGCACGTTCGTCCTCCTTCCGCTCGGAGCGGGCGTGACCGCCACGATCAGCCACGCAGAATGTCGCCACTCTGAACGGAATATCGTCCGCCTGCAACAGCGCCTCGGCTGCCGTCGACGGACCGCCATACTCGCCGGCATGGCATACATGGCCCCCGCCCGGCATCTCCTCCGCGCGAAGGACCTGATCGACGCGCGCTACGCCGAGCCCCTCGACGTGGCCAAGCTCGCGCGCGCGGCGCGTCTCTCGCCCGCGCACTTCAGCCGCGAGTTCCGACGGACGTTCGGCGAGACGCCGCACCAGTACCTGCTCACGCGCCGGCTCGAGCGCGCCGCCGCGCTGCTGCGCTCCACCGACCGGTCGGTGACGGAGATCTGCTTCCTCGTCGGGTTGCGAAGCGTCGGCTCCTTCACGACGAGCTTCGGCCGCGTGTACGGGATGACGCCGAGCGCCTACCGCGCCGCCTACCCGCCGGCGGCGACGCGCGCGCGGATCCCCACGTGCGTGCAGCTCGCTTACGCGCGCCCACGATCCAGCACGTTTCGAGAAGACGTGCGTCGCGCCGCGCTCTAGCGTGGCCTGCGACCCGTTCGACAGAGGAAGGAGCACACGATGTCGATGCGACTGACGCATGTGAACCAGTGGGTGCACGACCAGGACGAGGCGCTGGCCTTCTACACGGAGAAGCTCGGGATGGAGCTCCGCGAGGACGTGACGATGCCCGAGCTCGGCGACTTCCGCTGGCTCTCGGTGGGCCCCGTGGGCCAGCCGGAGGTCGCCATCGTGCTGATGGCCGTCCCCGGCCCGCCGGTCTTCGACGAGGAGACGGCGGCGGCGCTCAAGACTCTCGTCTCGAAGGGCGCGGGCGGCGGCCTCTTCTTCCGCACCGACGACATCCAGACGACGTACGAGGACCTCGTGGAGCGCGGCGTGGAGTTCAGCCAGCCGCCGGAGCAGCGCCCGTACGGGCTCGACGCGGGCTTCCGGGACCCTTCCGGGAACCACATGCGCGTGATGCAGGCGAGCTAGAGCCTCGCGAGGGCGCGGACCGGTTCGCCGGTCCGCGCCTCGTCGGCCTACGGGCGGAGCCGCCAGACGTCCCGGCCGCGCCAGCTCGGCACCCAGGCCTCCCCGTCGATCTCGGTCACCACGAACGGCCCTGGGCCGACCTTCACGGTCTCGACGACCCGGTTCGTGGCGGGCTCGACGACCGCGACGCGCCCCGCGCGGATGCGCGGAACCCAGACCTTGCCGCCGACCACCGCGGGATCGCCGAGGTTGCCAGCAATCGCGATCGTCGCAGTCACGGTGTCGGACGCGGGGTCGATCCGGCTCAGGCCCGTCGGGCCCGTCACCCAGATCGCGGCGGCGCCTGCCGCGGTCCACCCTGCCGTCGGCAGCGGGATGCGGGCGACGACGGCGTTCGTGGCCGGGTCGACCCGGATCACGCCGTCCGCGCCCGTCGCCCAGACGGAGCCGAACGCACCCACGACTCCCGTTGCCTGGTCGAGTGGGATCCGCGCGGCGACCCTGTTCGTCGCCGGATCGATCCGGACGAGCGCCCCGCCGCCGTGGGAGGTCGCCCACGCAGCGCCGTAGGCGAACGTCGCGTCGTACGGTGCGCCGCCGACGTCGATCGCGGCCGTCCGCTTCGCGGTGCGCACCGAGACACGGCTGACGGTCGCGGAGTAGGTGTCCTCCACCCAGAGCGAGCCGGCGCCCGCGCCGAGGCCGCAGGCCCCGTTGCCGACCTTCGTCCGTCCCACGACGACGTTCCTGCGGGGGTCGATCCGCACGAGGTACGGCGTCGCGAACATGCTGACCCACACGAAGCGGCCGGCCGAGGCCGCGGCACACGGTTGCGCCGCGGCCGGCACCGGGATCCGTGCGACGGTGGAGGGCCCGCCCGCGGCCGACCCCGTCATGGCGAGCGCGAGTCCCCCGAGGACGAGCAGCCGGCGCAGCATGCGGCGCAACTTACTACGTTTTCGGAATAAATACTACGTCTTCGTAGCTTCTTTGGAGGGAGCGCCGGCGAGCGCCTGTTCGAAGGCCCCACCCAGGCGCTCCAGGCCCGCGCGGACGAGATCGGGGTCCTCGAGCGCGCCCATGAGCTGCTCGGTCACGCGGCGGAGGGCGGGCCAGCCGCGTCGCCACTCGTCGTCGCCTGCCTCGGTGAGCTCGACGAGGACGGAGCGGCCGTCGTCGGGGTTCCGGCTCCGGTGCGCGTACCCACGCGCCTCGAGCCGCTTCACGCCGTCCGAGGCCGTCGTGAGCGGCATCCCGAGCTCGGCCGCGACCTCGGTGAGCCGCGCGGGCCCCCGCAGCCCGACGAGGCTCAGCAGGGCGTAGTCGGCGGACATGACGCCGTCGACTGCGAGCTCGCGGTCGACCAGCTGACCCATTCGATGATGGGCGGCGACGACGAGCAGCAGGATCGAGAGCCGACCCTCCGGCCGAATGTGCGTGCCCATTGCATCCACGGCGCGCATCCTCGCACTGCGAAGGGGGTTGCGGCCGTCGCCGATGTGGTAGAGGATCGTTGCACCTGCAACCACGCGCGATGGCACACGTCTCCGACATCCTCGACGCGAAAGGCCACGACGTCCTCAGGATCGACGGCTCGGCCACGGTGCTCGACGCCGTGAAGGCCATGGTCGAGGGGAACGTCGGCGCGCTCGTCGTCACCGAAGGCGGGCGGCTCGCCGGGATCGTCACCGAGCGCGACTACATGCGCCGCGTGACGCTCGAGGGCCGGGACGAGCGGACCACGCCGGTACGCGAGATCATGAGCGCGCCCTTCGTGTACGTCGCGCCGGAGGTCACGATCGACGAGTGCATGGCGATCATGACCGAGCGTCGGTTCCGCCACCTGCCCGTGCTGGAGGACGAGAGCGAGCTCGTCGGGATCGTCTCGATCGGGGACGTCGTGAAGTTCCAGTCGCAGGAGCAGGGCGTCCAGATCAAGTTCCTCACCGAGTTCATCTCCGGGTAATCGAGGGCGGGCCGGGCGACGTTTGCGCCCGGCGGGACGGGGTAGGTTGTCAGGGATGGCGAGGTACGTCGTCGTGCTCGCTCTGATCCTGGGCGCGCTCGCGCTCGTCGGCGCAGGCTGCGGCGGCGGGGACGACGAGTCTTCTCCACCCCCGGCGACGGAGACGAGCGGCGGCGGGGAGACGACGACCGGCGGCGGGGAAACGACGACGGGCGGCGGGACGACGGGCGACGCGACCAACGGCGAGGCGGTGTTCGCCAGCGCGGGCTGCGGCGGCTGCCACACATTCTCGAAGGCCGGCTCGAGCGGCTCCATCGGCCCGAACCTCGACGACGCGGCGCCGTCCTTCGACAAGGTCGTCACCCAGGTGACGAACGGCGGCGGCCCGATGCCGTCGTTCAAGGATCAGCTGTCCGAGCAGGAGATCCGCGACGTGGCGGCCTTCGTCTCGGGCTCCTCCTCCTGATCGCGGCCTGGGCGCATCGCCCGTGGGCCACGGCAGCGGCCGCGGTGCCTATGCTGCGTGGTTCTGCCCGAGACGACCCCCACTCCCGAAACCGCCGCTGTGACCGTGCTCGAGCTCCTCTGGCAGGAGGACGCGACCGCGTTCGCCGTGTTGCGCGATCCCGACGGCGAGCTGGCGCCGGCGCCGCTCGACGGCGGCCTGCCGGCGGTCGCCGACGTCGCCAGAGCCGGCCACGGGGTCGCCGGGCGCAGGCTCTCGCTGACCGAGCTCCTCGACCTCGATGCCGGCCTGCTCGAGCTCGGCGACACCGCCCGGACCGTGCTCGCCGTGGTGGACGCCGCGCGCCGCGGGGTCGCCGAGGGCCTCGTCCATCCGCATCTCGAGCCGAGCGACGGCCGCTGGCACGCGCTCTGGGGCGCGACGCTCGACAACGTGGCGACCGACGAGCTCGAGCGCATCGCGGCGGCGACGCCCGCGGTCTGCGCCGACGCGTTCGACGGGGACGTCGACGCCTTCGTCCACGACCTCTACGCGTGCGCGGTCGACGAGCTGGCGCGCCGCGCCGTCCGTGCGGCCGGCCTGCAGCCGCAGAACGGCGTGCGGAGCCCGGGCGCCGCGGAGCGGCTCGTCGCGGGCCTGCTCGGCGGCGAGGCGGAGCTTCCGGCGCACAGCGGCTATGCCGCCCTCGAGCGGCGGCTCAGCGCGTGGGTCGACGGAGGGCTCGCACACCGCTCGCGGGCGCCGTGGAACGTCGGTCTGCGCCTTTCGCAGCAGGAGTCCGGCGAGAACGACGGTGCCGTCGTCGCGGCGCTCTGGCTCGAGGCGGCGGACGACCCGACGCTCGCCCTCCCGGCGAGCCTGCTGCGGAGCGGGGACGACGCCGTCTTCTCCTTCCTGCGCGACGGCGACCCGCGTGACGCGATCGAGCGACGTCTCGTCGCCGCCGGCCCGATCCTCACGGCGGCAGGGCTCCCGGTCCTCGACGCCGACGACCCCGAGGCGGTGCTCGACGACGATCAGGTCCGCGCCCTGCTCCGCGACGCGATGCCGAAGCTGGAGCAGCTCGGCGTCCCCGTCCTGCTGCCGCGGGAATGGGTGTCCAGCCCGAGCCGAGTGCGCGTCAACCTCGTCGCGACCGCGCCCGGCCGCTCGAGCGGTCTCCTCACCCGCGAGGCGCTCGCCCGCTTCGACTGGCGCATCGCGATCGGCGACGTCGAGCTCACGGAGGACGAGCTCGCCGAGCTGGCAGCGGCGAAGGAGCCGCTCGTCCGTCTCCGCGGGCGCTGGCACGCGCTGCGTGCGGCGGACGTTGAGCGTGCGCTCCGCTTCCTCGACACGCGGAGCCGCGACGCGTCGGTCGTCGATCTCGCCCGCGCGCTCGCCGGCGTCGAGACGGACGAGGCAGGGCTCGAGCTCGGCCGCGTCACGCTGGACGACGCGCTCGCAGAGCTCGTCGACGCAGACGAGCGCCGCTACCGCCCCCGCCCCACGCCTGCCGGGATGCGCCACGACCTGTTCCCGTTCCAGGAGCGCGGCCACGGGTGGCTCCGCCTCCTCGGCGACCTCGGCGCCGGCGGGATCCTGGCGGACGAGATGGGTCTCGGCAAGACCGTGCAGGCGATCGCGACCCTCGTCTCGGAGCGGGAGGACGGCGTCGCCGCGGGCCCGACGCTCGTCGTCGCGCCGATGAGCGTGACGCGCCAGTGGGAGCGCGAGCTCGCGCGTTTCGCGCCGGATCTCGCCGTCCACGTCCACCACGGACCGGAACGGCTCGCCGGGCCGAAGCTCGAGGCCCGGGCTACCGCCTCCGACGTGGTGATCACCTCGTACGACGTCGTCTCCCGCGATCTCGACACGCTCGAGCGGGTGCCGTGGGACCGTCTGATCCTCGACGAGGCGCAGGATGCGAAGAACCCCGCGACGAAGCGGCATCGCGCATTGCGGCGCATCCCACGCCGGCGGGCGCTCGCCCTCACCGGGACGCCGATCGAGAACTCGCTCGGCGAGCTCTGGGCGATCATGGACCTCGTCAACCCGGGGCTGCTCGGCTCGCGCGAGGCGTTCGAGCGGACGTTTGCCCGGCCGATCGAGGCAGGCCGCGACGCACGGGCGCTCGAGCGGCTCCGGGGGCTCGTCGGCCCGTTCCTGCTGCGCCGGGCGAAGGACGCGCCGGAGGTCGAGCTCGAGCTTCCGCCCATCACGATCGCGAAGCAGCCGTGCCTGCTCACCGTCGAGCAGGCGAGCCTCTACCGCGCGACGGTCGACCGCTGGATGCCGCGGATCGAGGAGCACGAGCGGCGCTTCGACCGCCGCGGCGCCGTGCTCGCGATGCTGGGCCAGCTCAAGCAGGTGTGCAACCACCCCGAGCTCGTCCTGCCCTCCGGCCGTCCGCTCGAGGGCCGCTCCGGGAAGCTCGAGCGGCTCGTCGAGCTGCTCCGCGCGCTCCCGGAGGACGACCGCGCGCTCGTGTTCACGCAGTACCCCGGCTTCGGCCGCCTCGCGCCGCACCTCGCCGAGCGCCTCGGCGTCGAGGTGGGCTTCTTCCACGGCGGGCTGTCCGCCCGCGCGCGCGACGACCTCGTCGCCCGGTTCGAGTCGCTCGCCGGGCCGAAGGTGCTCGTCGTCTCGCTCCGCGCGGGCGGCCGCGGCCTCAACCTCCCCGCCGCGAACCACGTTGTCCACTTCGACCGCTGGTGGAACCCCGCGGTCGAGCAGCAGGCCACCGACCGCGTGCACCGCTTCGGCCAGCGCAAGCACGTCTACGTGACGAGCCTGGTCTGCACGGCGACCGTCGAGGAGCGGATCGACCAGCTGCTCGACGCGAAGCGCGAGCTCGCGGAGCAGGTGATCGCGGGCCGCGCCGACGACTGGCTCTCCGATCTCGACCTCGACACGCTGCGGGCCGCCGTCGCGCTCGCGCCCGAGGCGATCGAGGAGGCGGCGTGACGGATCGGTTGCTCGAGAACGGCGGGCCACTGTCGGTCGGAGGGCACGACGAGCGGATCGGCGCCGGGCCGTGGGCCCGGTGGCTCGCGAGCGCCGCCGTTCCCGACGAGGCGACCCATCGTGCCGAGCGGGGACGCCGGCTGGCGCACATCGGGGCCGTCGGCCGGATCGTCGTCTCGGAGGGCTCGATCACCGCTCGCGTCACGGGCACGACCGGCAACGAGTACAACGTCGCGCTGGTCGCCGAGACGGTGGCGGGCTCCGCGTGGCAGGCCGCCGTGCGGGCGGCCCGAGGCCACGCCGGGCTCGAGCTCGCCGCCGCCGGCAAGGCCCAGTCCGTCCATCTCGCGCACCTCCTCGAGACGCGCTTCGGGGTGCGGCTCGCGCCGACGGCGAAGGAGCTCCGCCGGTCGTGCACCTGCCCGGACGACGAGCCGCGCGGAGCGTGCAAGCACGTAGCGGCGCTCGCGTTCGTCGTCGCCGACGCGATCGACCGCGACCCGTCGCTGTTCCTCCTGTGGCGCGGCTGCGCGCCCGTCGACCCGGCGCCGGCAGACCCGTGGCGCGCGGGCGCGCTCCCACCGCCCCGACAGCCACGGGCGCTGCCGACCGGCGCGGTGCTCCGGCGCCTCGGCCGGAGCGGCATCCGCGCGGGCGGCGTCGACCTCGCCGACGCGCTCGGCCGCGCGTACGAGGCCTTCGCGGCGACCCGGCCCGACACGGCATGATCCCGCGGTGGAGCAGCGCGTCAGCCTCGTGACCCTCGGCGTCCGCGACCTCGCGAAGGCGCGAGCGTTCTACGAGGCGCTCGGCTGGCGATCTGGCGCCGCCCCCGCCGACGACGTCGTCTTCTTCCAGGCGAGCGGGCTCGTCGTCGCGCTCTGGGGCCGCGCCGAGCTCGCGGAGGACAGCACGGTCGAGGACGCGGGCGGCTGGGGAGGCATCACGCTCGCCTACAACGTCTCGTCGCCGGGAGAGGTCGACGCGGTGATCGAGGAGGCGCGGGCCGCGGGCGCGACGATCGGACGTGAGCCGGCGGCGACCTTCTGGGGCGGCTACTCGGCGGTTTTCCTCGACCCCGACGGCCATCCATGGGAGATCGCGCACAACCCGCACTGGACCATCGGCCCCGACGGGTCGACGACCCTTGGCGCCTAGCCGAGCACGTTGATCGCGCGGGCGCCGACGACCAGCACGGTCAGCAGCGAGATCGTCGCCTCGAGGCCCATGTAGAGCTTTGCGCGGTGGGTCAGCGGCATCGCGTCGGTCGGGCTGAACGCGACGGAGTTCGTCAGCGAGAGGTAGAGGTAGTCCACGAGCGCAGGCGCCCAACCCGGTCGTGCGAGCTCGCGGTTCTCGTCCTGTGGGAACTGGAAGTCCGGATGAGCGCGTGTCTCGGCGAGCGCGCGGGCAATCGGGCCGCCGCTGTCGAGCTCCCAGAAGACGAGCGCGTACGTGATCACGCTCGTCACCAGTACGGTCACTGCTGAGACCAGCAGCTGCAGGCCGGTCGGCGTCCCACGGGTCAACGAGACGATGAGGCACAGGGTCGCCGCCCCGGTTCCGGCGCCGAGCGGGACGAGCAGCACGATCGCGATCTCGCGCTGGAGGCGCTCGAGCCCGATGCGCGACGGCCCGACGGCGAGCGTCAGGACGAGCAGCCCCGAGGGCACGGCGAGAAGCAGCCAGATCCACCAGTCGGGCGAGCCGAAGACCTCCCAGCCGGCGCTTCGGCTCACGAGCGCGAGCAAGCAGTTCGCACAGAGGATCGCGAGCGCGAACGGGGCTGCCTCGCGGCGGACCTCGTGCCGCACCTGCCGAAGGTCGTCGTCGCTCACGGCGGGTGTGTTCGGCGTCGGCCCGAAGACACCTACGGACGCGCCGACCGTCGTGGGCTGCATACGATCGCGCGATGGAGCGGCGTGCCCTCGGGAGAAGCGGCGTCGCCGTCACGCGCGTCGTCCTCGGCTGCGGCAACTTCGGCGGGATCGGCTCGAAGCCCTCGCTGTTCGGACAGGGGACGAGCAAGGAGGATGCGTTCCGGCTGCTCGACGCGGCGTGGGATCTCGGGATCCGAACACTCGACACCGCCGACGCGTACGGCGGCGGGCGCAGCGAGTCGTACATCGGAGAGTGGCTCGCCACGAAAGGGCCTGACGTCCGCGACGAGATCGTGATCGTGACGAAGACGTTCAACCCGATGGCGGAGGGCGCGGACAAGGGGCTCTCGCGCGTGCGGATCCGGCGCCAGGTGGCGACGAGCCTCGAGCGGCTCGGGGTCGAGCGGCTGCCCCTCTACATGGCGCACGCCTTCGACTCGGACACGCCGCAGGAGGAGACGCTCAGCGCGTTCGACGAGCTCGTGCGCGAGGGGACGGTCGGCGCCGTCGGCGCCTCGAACTTCACGGCGGAGCAGGTCGCCGAGGCGCTCGAGCTCTCCGCCCTCGAGGGGCTCACCCGCTACGAGTGGGTGCAGAACGCGTTTTCCCTGCTCGAGCAGGACGACCGCGAGACGATGTTCCCGCTCTGCCACGAGCATGGGCTGGGGTTCGCGCCGTTCGGGCCGCTCGCGGGCGGCTGGCTGACCGGCAAGTACCGTCGCGGCGAGGCTCCGCCGCCCGGGTCGCGCATGACGCTGCGCCCCGAGGGCGGCGAGGGGTACCGCACCGACGCGACGTTCGATGCGCTCGAGGCCCTCGAGCGCGAGGCGCAGGAGCGCGGCGTGTCGATGGCCGCGCTGTCGCTCGCCTGGCTCCTCCACGTCCCCGAGCTGACCGCCATCGTCGTCGGGCCGAACGACGTCGCGCAGTTCGCCCCTGTGATCGAGGCGCTCGACGTGCGCCTCGACCCCGACGAGCATGCGAGGATCGGGGCGTTGTTCGCATGAGCCTCCTCGTTCTCTCCCACGACGACGTCCACGGGCTGCTCGACATGGAGTCGTGCATCGCCGCGATGGAAGACGTGCTCGCGGCGCTCGCACGGGACAAGCTGACGATGCCGCTGCGGTTCATGGTGCGCTCGGGCGGCGATCAGATCATGGGCCTGATGCCCGCCCATCGCGCCGGGGACGCGCCGCTGTTCTCCCTCAAGGAGATCGTCGTCACTCCCGGGAACAGCGCGCGCGGCCTCGATCCTCATCAGGGCGGGGTGCTCCTCCACGACGGCGAGACCGGCTTGCTCCAGGCCGTCGTGAACGCCTCCGCGATCACCGAGATCCGCACCGCGGCGGTCTCCGCCGTCGCCACGAAGCTCCTCGCGAGACCCGGCGCGCGCCGTGTCGCGATCCTCGGCGCAGGCGTCCAGGGGCATTCTCACGCGGTCGCGATGCGCGCCGTCGTCCCCGACGCGGAGCTGCGGATCTGGAGCCGCACGCCCGCCCACGCGGAGGCCCTGGCGCTCGAGTCCCACGCGACGGTCTCCGCGACGGTCGAGGAGGCGCTCGACGGAGCCGAGATCGTCTGCACCTGCACCTCTGCCCGCGAGCCGATCGTCCGGCTCGCCTGGCTCGGCCCCGGGGCGCACCTGAACGTCGTCGGCTCGTCGATCGCGACCGCCCGCGAGCTCGATGCCGACGTCGTCGCGGCGTCCGCGCTCTTCGTCGACCGCCGCGAGTCGACCCTGAACGAGGGGGGCGACTACCTGATGGCCGTCGAGGAGGCGGGCATCGGGCCCGACCACATCCGCGCCGAGCTCGGCGAGCTGCTCGTCGGCTCGCGGCCGGGACGCTCGGACGAGACCGAGCTCACGGTGTTCAAGTCCCTCGGCCTCGCCGTCGAGGATCTCGCCGCGGCCGCGCTCTGCGTGGAGCGCGCCCGCGAGCGCGACATCGGCACCGAGGTGGCGTTCTGAGCCGCGCCGAGGCCGCCGCGGCCATCCCTCTCGAGGCGATCGAGCGCGCCAGGGCGATCAGCGCGGACGCCGTCCACGAGAGCCCCCTCGTGCGGCTCGAGGTCGACGCCCCGTGCGAGATCTGGCTCAAGCTCGAGTGCCTCCAGCCCATCGGGTCGTTCAAGCTGCGCGGCGCGACGAGCGCGATCCGCCAGGCCGGGCGGGAGGAGTGGAGCGCGGGCGTCTGGACGACGAGCGCCGGGAACATGGCCCAGGGCGTCTGCTGGGTCGCGCGCGAGCTCGGCGTGCCGGCCACGGTCGTCGCCCCCGACCACGCACCACGGGCAAAGCTCGACGCGATCGCCCGTCTCGGCGGCGAGGTGATCCTCGTCCCGTTCGACACGTGGTGGGAGACGATGGAGAGCGGCTCCTACCCGGGTCTCGACGGCATGTTCGTCCACCCGGTGCTCGACGAGCGCGTGATGGCGGGGAACGGCGTGATCGGGCTCGAGCTCGCCGAGCGGCTCGAGGACATCGACACCGTGCTCGTCCCCTGGGGCGGAGGCGGGCTCACGTGCGGGATCGCGAGCGCGCTCGCGGCTGTCTCGCCCGGCACGCGCGTGGTGGCCTGCGAGCCGGCGACCGGGGCGCCGCTCGCCGCATCACTCGCCGCGGACGCGTCGACCCAGGTCCCGTACACGGCCTCGTTCGTCGACGGCGCCGGCTCGAAGGCGCTTCTCCCGGCGATGTGGGAACGGGCGCGCTCGCTCGTCGCCGACGCCGTCGCGCTGCCGCTCGCCGAGGTCGCGGAGGCGATGCGCGTCCTCGCGATGCGTGGGCACGTCGTGGCGGAGGGCGCCGGCGCGCTCGCGCCCGCCGCGGCGCTCGGCGGCCAGGGCGGGCCAGGCCGGGTCGTCTGCATCGTGTCCGGTGGGAACATCGACGCCGAGCGCCTCGCCTCGATCCTCTCGGGCGAAGTGCCCGAGAGCTAGCCTGCGTCGCCGCGCGGCGGCGCGTCGTCCCAGCGGTCGTACGGCGTCGAGAGCGGCAACGCGAACCACACGAGCCCGAAGGCGCCCGCGACGACGGTCGTCGCCGCGATCGCCCAGTGCGTCGAGACGACGGTGTCGATCACGAGATACACGGCTGCGGTCATCGCGACCGCGAGGCACACGACGCCCGCGATCGCACCGAGGTGTGAGTAGCGCAGCATCCGCTCCTTGCTCCGCTCACGCCAGCGAAGCCGGTGGTACGCGGTCGGCATCATCAGCGCGAGCACCGCGAGCAGCGTCGCGAGGAAGGCGACGACGTACGCGCCGCGCTGCACCTCGGTCGTCCGCTCCCAGCGGGCGCTGAACGGGACGATCAGCAGGAAGCCGAAGAGGACGCTCGCGCCCGAGAGCGCGACACGCGCCTCGTTGAGGAGCTCGATGAGCTCCTGGTCCTCCTTCTCGCGGAGCGCGGCTTCCTCCACGCCGAGACGGTACTCCGCGCGAGTTGGCTCAGCAGCCCCGGCTGACGGTCTCCGAGATACCGAGCTTGATCCACTCGAGCGGTACGGCGATCGCGTTCCGCCACCACGGCTCGTCGACGCCGTGCTCGGTGATCTTCGCGTCGACGCAGCGCCGGAAGATCCGGCTCGCCCGGAAGAGGTGGTACCGCGACGTCACGAGGATCAGCGAGTTCCAGTCGCGCTGGTCGACGAGCTCCTTCACCGCCTGGGCCTCGCCCTGCGTCGAGACCGGGCCTGCGTGGACGCAGATGACGCCCTTCGGCGGGTTGCGGCAGAGCTTGGCGCGCTGCTCGTCGTGGCCGCTCCGGTCGGCCGACACGACGAGCGTCGGCGCGAGCCCTCCGTCGAAGAGCGCCTGGGCGGCGGGCAGCCGGTTGTCGGACCCCGCCAGCACGACGATCGCGTCGGCGCTCGGGGGCAGTGGGTCGTCGTCCCGCTCGAGGAAGGCCGGAATGCCGACCGCGTACGCGAGTCCGAGCGCGACCGCGACGATGATCACGAACCGGCGCACGGACGGGAAGGATGACACCCGCGTCGGTCGGCGTCGGGTAGAACCCCTCGATCAGGGGCCCCCGTCTCTCGCTCACCGCCGTCCGACGCCTCGCGATCGAGGCGCAGGCCTATGCGCCGCGCTCCCGGCGCGCGACGACCGGCGAGGTCGAGGCGGCCGTGAGACGCCTCTCATGCGTCCAGCTCGACTCGATCTCGACGGTCGAGCGGAGCCACCGGATCGCGCTCGGCTCGCGAATCGGCGCCTACCCGCGCGAGGCCGTCTCGAACCTGCTGCGCCGCGGGAAGCTGTTCGAGTACTGGGCCCACGAGTCGTGCCTGATCCCGGCGGAGGACTGGCCGCTCTTCCGGCCCGCGATGCAGGTCGGCGGGCGCCGCTGGTACGGCGAGGTCGACCGGACCCATCCCCACCTCCGCGAGGACGTGCTCGCCGCGATCAGGGAGCGCGGCGCGCTCGGCTCGCGTCACTTCGACGGCGCGGCACGGCAGGGCGAGATGTGGGGGTGGAAGCCCGCGAAGCGGATGCTCGAGCTCCTCTGGAACCACGGCGAGCTCGTCGTCGCGGGGCGCCAGGGCTTCCAGCGGCTCTACGACCTCCCCGAACGGGTCCTCCCCCGCGAGGTGCTCGACGCGCCGACGCCCGCCGAGCCCGACCGGCTCCGGGAGCTGGTCCTGCGCGCCGTCCGGGCGCGCGGCGTGCTGACCGAGCGCGGCGCGGTCGAGCACTGGCGGCTCAAGGGCGGGGCCCCGCGGGTCCGCGACGCCGTCGAGTCGCTCGTCTCGGAGGGCCGGCTCGAGCGACACGACGTGGAGGACGGCGGTGCCGCGGTGCTCGTGGCGGCCGGAACGGAGCTCGACCGCCCTTCTCCGGCGACGGCCGTGCTGCTCTCGCCGTTCGACAACCTCCTCTGGGACCGGCCCTTCGCGCTCCGCGTCCTCCGCTTCGACCACCTGATCGAGGTCTACAAGCCCGCGCCGCAGCGCCGGTACGGCTACTACGTGCTGCCGCTTCTCTGGCGCGACCGCATCGTCGGCCGTGCCGACCTGAAGTCCGACCGCGCCGCGGGCACGCTCCTCGTGCGCGCGTTCCACGTCGAGGACGGCGTCCGGAGGTCGGCGGCGCTCGACGAGGCGTTCGACCGGGCGCTCGAGCGGCTCCGGCGCGTGATCGGGCTCGAGCGCGTCGCACGCTGAGAGCCGACCGGGTCAACCGCGGGACTACGATGACCGTGATGGACTTCGAAACGCGAGCGATCCATGTCGGGCAGGAGCCGGACCCGGCGACGGGGTCGGTGATCACGCCGATCTACCAGACGTCGACCTTCGCCCAGGAGGCAGTCGGCGTCAACAAGGGGTACGACTACGCGCGCGTCGCGAACCCCACGCGCACGGCGCTCGAGGAGTGCCTCGCCTCGCTCGAGAACGCCGACCACGGGCACGCGTTCGCGTCGGGCGTCGGGGCGACCTCGACGATCATGCACCTGCTCGACCCCGGCGACCACGTCGTCTGCGTGAACGACGTGTACGGCGGCACGTACCGGATGTTCTCCCAGGTGTACGAGCCGAAGGGCTACCGCTTCACGTACGTCACGCCCGAGGAGCTCAACGCCGCCGCCCAGGCGCACGTCGCCGACGCACGGCTCGTCTGGATCGAGACGCCGACGAACCCGCTCCTCAACCTCGTCGACATCGCCGCCGTCGCCGCGGCCGCGAAGGCGGCAGGCGCGTTGCTCGTCGTCGACAGCACATTCGCGACGCCGTTCCTGCAGACCCCGCTCGACCTCGGCGCCGACATCGTCCTCCACTCGACGACGAAGTACCTCGGCGGCCATTCCGACGTCGTGGGCGGCTTCGCCGGGACGAACGACCCGACGATCGCCGAGCGCCTGCGCTTCCTGCAGAAGTCGCTCGGCGCGATCGCCGGCCCGTTCGACTCCTGGCTCGTGCTGCGCGGGCTGAAGACGCTCGCGGTGCGGATGGAGCGCCACTGCGCGAACGCGCGCGCCGTCGCCGAGTTCCTCTCGGCGCATCCGCGCGTGACAACCGTGCTCTGGCCGGGGCTTCCCGACCATCCCGGGCACGGGATCGCCGCGAAGCAGATGCGCGACTTCGGCGGGATGGTGTCGTTCCTCCTCGAGACGGAGGAGGAGGCGGTCGAGCTCGTGTCGCACACCGAGGTGTGGACGCTCGCCGAGAGCCTCGGCGGCGTCGAGAGCCTCATCGAGCATCCCGCGCGGATGACGCATGCGTCGACCGCGACGGGGCCGTTCGCCGCGCCGACGAACCTCGTGCGGCTGTCGGTCGGACTCGAGTCCGTCGACGACCTCGTCGCCGACCTCGAGCGTGCACTCGCCGCGACGCCGGCGCCCGCCCGCTAGGAACGGGCGCCGGCCGCGGAGCCGAGGGCGCTACGGGCTCGTCGCGAGCCGGAACGGCGTGCCCGTCGGATCCTTCGCCCGGGCCAGCCGCCCGTACGGCGTGTCCTGCGCCGGCTCGACGATCGTGCCGCCGAGCTCGGCCACCTGGCCGAGCGCCGCGTCGACGTCGGGCACCTCGAAGTAGACGTTCCAGCCGGAGGGCTCGCCCGGGTCGTCCATGATCCCCGCGAGCGCGTCCTCGTCCTTCCCGAGCGTCGTGTAGCGGAACTCGTCCGTGTCGCTCATCGGATGCGTGTCCCAGCCGAACACGTCGCGGTAGAACGAGACCGCGTCGTCGTAGGCACTGGTGTGCAGCTCGAACCACGCCGGAGTCCCAGGCTCGCGCGTCACCTCGAAGCCCTTCACCTCGTTCGGTTGCCAGGCGCCGATGACGGAACCCCCGGGGTCCTTGATCATCGCGAAGCTGCCGTTCTCGGCGACCTCCATCGGCGCCATCTCGACGACGCCGCCGTGCCGTGCCGCGGCGTCCGCGAGACCCTGGATGTCGTCTGTCATCAGGTGGACGCCCCACGCGTCCGGGTAACCGGTCGACCCGTCGTTCGCCATGCAGCCGGCGACGTGCTTCCCGTCCTTCGTGAACGTGAAGTAGCCGCCGAACCGCTCGTCCGCGGGCTCGGCCTTCCAGCCGAGCAGGCGGCCGTAGAACTCGGCGGCCTTGTCGGTGTCCGAGCTGTAGAGGTCGATCCAGCACGGCGCGCCGACGACGAGCGTTGGTGCGGGCATCTCTGCCTCCTTCTCCGAGTTGTCGGAGCAATGACTGCCTCGCCGCGCGGAAGTCATCGCGCAGCCCGACGCTACGTCGGCCGGTGGGCCGCCGTGGTACGGCTAACCCCCGATAGCGTCCGTGTCCGTGACACACGCCCCGCTCGACCTCCTCCACCTCGGCGACCGCCGGAGGATCGGGGCGTACCTGCTCGACACCGAAGACGGCCCCGCGCTGTTCGACTGCGGACCGACGACCTGCGTGCCGGCGCTCCGGGACGCGCTCGGGGCACGCGGGCTCGAGCTCGGCGACCTTCGCCACCTGCTCCTCTCGCACATCCACCTCGACCACGCCGGCGCGGCGGGGGTGCTCGTCCGCGACAACCCGGCCCTCACCGTGCACGTCTCCGAGATCGGGCTGCCGCACCTCGTCGACCCCGAGCGGCTCGAGACGAGCGCGCGGCGCCTCTACGGCGACGCGTTCGACGAGCTGTGGGGCGAGCTAGCCCCGGTCCCGGCCGCAAACGTGCTGCCGGTGGGCGAGAACGTGGTCGGGCTCGCCTGCTTCCCCACTACCGGCCACGCGCGCCATCACGTCTCGTACCTCCACGAGGACGGGACGCTCTACGCGGGCGACGCGGCCGGCGTGCGGATCGACCCGGGTCGCTTCGTCTACGCCCCCACCCCGCCGCCGGAGATCGACCTCGAGGCGTGGGAGCGGACGCTCGACGAGCTCGGACAGCGGGAGCCGCGGCGGCTCGCGCTGATCCACTTCGGCGTGTTCGACGACGTCGAGCGCCATCTGGAGGCGCTGCGGACGACGATGCACGAGTGGGGCGAGCGCGTCGCCCACGGGATGGACGAGCCGACGTTCGTCGCGGCCGCCCGCGCGGACGTCGCGGCGGCCGAGCCGGGCGAGGTCGAGGCGTACGACCGCGCCGCGCCGTACTGGCACTGCTACCTCGGGCTCGAGCGCTACTGGCGCAAGCGGGCGGAGGCGGCAGGCTGACGCTACGTCTCGAGAGCGTAGGCGCGCAGGTCGTCGAGCGACGAGAACTCGAGCGCGAGCGCGTGCGTCGCCTCGAGCACGACGGGCGGGGCCATGCCCGCCTCGAGCGCCTCCTGCCAGCGCCCGGCGCAGAGGCACCAGCGGTCGCCGGGCTCGAGGCCGCGAAAGCCGAACTCGGGACGCGGCGTCGAGAGGTCGTTTCCGACCGAGGCGCTGTACTCGAGGAACTCCTCGGTCATCACGGCGCAGACCGCGTGGACGCCGAGGTCCTGCCCTCCGGTGCGGCAGCTGCCGTCGCGCCAGAATCCCGTGACGGGATCGAAGCCGCACGGCTCGAGCGGCCCGCCGAGCACGTTGAGGCCCTCGCTCACAGCTGCAAAGAGTACGTCCCTACGCCCAACCGGTCACGAGCCAGCGGCGTCGCGCGAAGCGCGCGCCCATCGTCGCGGCACGGACGAGGATCAGCGCGGCGAGCGCGCCCCAGACCCCGCGGACGCCCCAGTCGCCCGCCGCGGCCAACCCGAGACACGCGGCGCACACCGCGAACGCGACGACCATCGACGCGGCGATGTACGGGCCGTCGCTCGCGCCGATCAGGATCCCGTCGAGCGCGAACACCGCGCCGCTGACGGGCTGGAGCAGCGCGAAGATCGGCCACAGCGCTGCACATTCGGCGAGCACGGCGGGATCGGACGAGAACAGCCGCGGGAGGACGCCGGAGAGCGCGAGGAGACCGACCGCGAACGAGGCGCCGGTCACGACCGAGAGCGAGATCATCCGGACGCTCGCGTCGTACGCCCGCTCGGGCCGCCCCGCCCCGAGCTCGCGCCCGACGAGGATCTGGCCGGCGATCGCGATCGCGTCGAGCGCCAGTGCGAGGAACAGGAAGAGCTGAAAGGAGATCTGGTACGCGGCGAGCTCCGCGTCGCCGAACCGGGCGACGACGGCGCCCGCGAGGACGAAGGCGGAGATCAGCGCGAACGTGCGAATGAAGATGAACTTCCCGACCGAGAGCAGGCGTCGCGCAAACCGGCCGACGGGCGCCATGTGCCGGCGCCCAGCGCGCGAGACGATCAGCCAGACGAACCCGACGCCCATGCACGACTGGGCGATCGCCGTGCCCCACGCCGAGCCCTCGATGCCCCACCCGAGTCCGTAGACGAACAGCACCTCGAGCGCGACGTTGAGGACGTTCCCGAGCACGATCACCACGAGGGGCGCCGTCAGCTCCGCGCGGCCGCGGAGGAATCCCTGCCCGGACAGGGCGAGGAAGAACGACGGCACCCCGAGCGCGACGATCCGAAGATAGGTCTCCGCGTAGTCGGCCGTGCGGCCCTCGACGCCGACGAGCGAGACCACCTGGGGCGCGAGCGTCGCAAGCGCGGCCGCGAGCGCGACCCCGATCGCGAGCGAGAGCCAGAACGCCTGCGCGCCGAGCTGTCTCGCGACGACGTCCTCCCTCGCCCCCGTCGCACGCGCGACCTGCGCGGTCGTCGCGTACTGGAGGAAGTTGAACATGCCGAGGACGGAGAGCACCGTCGCGGCCGCGCCGAGCGCGGCGAGCTGCGAGCGCCCGAGGTGGCCGACGATCGCGGTGTCGACGAGGACGTAGAGGGGCTCAGCTGCGAGCGCACCGAGCGCGGGCACCGCCAGCCGGAAGATCTCCCGGTCGTACGCGGAGCGCAGGCGCATGGCCCGCGTCTAGCGCGACGATGCCGGGGCGGCCCAGCGCTCGATGGTCGCCTCGTACGCGGCCACGTAGTCGACGACCATTCGCTCCGGGGAGAACCGCTCCTCGACGGCGTCTCGCTGCACGCGCGGGTCGATCGCGTCCGCCCGCTCGAGCGCGTCCGGCATGTCGCGCCACCGGTCGACGATCACGCCGCTGACCCCGTCTTCGATCACCTCCGGGACGGCGCCGTATCGCGTCGCGATCACCGGCGTCCCGCACGCCATCGACTCGATCATCACGAGCCCGAACGGCTCGTCCCACTCGATCGGGAAGAGCGTCGCACGGGCGTGCTGGAGGAGCTCGACCTTCTCGCCGTGCGTCACCTCGCCGACGTACTGGATCCGCTCTGAGAGGTGGGGACGGACGAGCTCGTCGAAGTAGCGTTGCTCGAGCGGTTCGCGACACTTGCCGGCGAGCTTGAGCGGCAGTCCCGACTCCATCGCGACTGCCACCGCCCGGTGCGCGCCCTTGTCCGCAGTCATCCGCCCGAGGAAGAGGAGGTAGTCGCCTCGCTCGGGTGCGAAGGGGTACATCGAGAGATCGAGGGCGTTCGGGCAGGTCGCGACCCATGGCAACTCGGGCATCGGGCGCCGCTGATCGTCGGAGACGGCGATCAGCGCCGCATGGGGGACCATCGCGGCGATCTGCTCGTACAGCCGCCCCGGTTCCCCGGAAAGGGGCCCGTGGACGGTGTGGGCGAACGGAGTCGGGCCCATCGAGCCGAGCGCGAGGCCGAGCAGCCCCGTGTGGTCGGAGATCACGTCGAACTCGTGATCGCGCGCCAGACAGGACACCGTGTGCCGGAGCTCCCAGAACGTGTGCCCGATCCACTCGCTCGGCGCGACGTCGTAGACGGACGAGAGTTGCGCCTTGGTCCGCGAGTCGCCCGACGCGAACAGCGTCACGTCGTGCCCAGCGTCGACGAGCCCGTCCG
>DASSJV010000110.1:0-22393 GCA_035691005.1 Gaiella sp.
CCTGGTCGAAGCGGAGGCTCCAGGCGAGCCACCATGCGCCTGCGACGATCGCCGCGTCGACGGCGACCTGCCAGATCGAGTGCCGGTTGACCGGGCTGCGCATGGCTACACGCGAACGGCGACGCCCGCGGCCGCGCGCACGGCGGAGACGACCCGCGCCTGGCGGTCGACGTCGATCCCGCCCCACATCGGGAGCGCGAGGTTCTCGGCAGCGGCCCGCTCCGTCTCGGGCAGCGAGCCGGGCCGGTAGCCCAGGTGCGCCATCGCGGGCTGGAGATGCAGCGGCGTGACGTAGTACGCCGCGCAGGCGATCTCCTCCGCGGCGAGCGCGCCGGTGATCCGCTCGCGCTCCTCCGTGCGGACGACGTACATGTGGTAGACGTGGCCGGGCTCGTCGACGGGAAGCTCCACCGCCTCACCGAGCCCGAGCTCGGCGTAGCGCGCCGCCGCCTCGCGCCGTGCGGCGTTCCAGCCGGGAAGCTGCGGTAGGAAGACTCGCAGCATCGCGGCCTGCACCGCGTCGAGACGGGAGTTCGCCCCGACGAGCTCGAACGTCTGCTTGTCGCGCGAGCCGTGGAAGTGCAGCATCCGGATCGTCTCCGCGACTGCGTCGTCGGTGCACGCGACGAGGCCGCCGTCGCCGAGCGCGAAGAGGTTCTTCGTCGGGAAGAAGCTGAACGTCGAGCAGACCCCGGTCGTCGCGACTCCCTCGGCGCCGAACGCCTGGGCCGCGTCCTCGAGGAGCGGGATGCCGAGCGCGGCGAGCTCCCCGAGGGGCGCCGGCCGGCCGAAGAGGTGGACCGGGACGATCGCCTTCGTCCGCTTGGTGATCCGGCCCGAGACGTCGGCGGGGTCGAGGTTGAGCGTGACCGGGTCGATGTCGGCGAACACGGGGGTCGCGCCCACCCGGGCGATCGCCTCGGCGGTCGCGTAGAAGGTGAACGCGGGGCAGATCACCTCGTCCCCGGCGCCGATGCCCATCGCCTCGAGCGCGAGGACGAGCGCGTCGGTGCCGTTCGCGACGCCGATCGCGTGCGCCACGCCGAGCGCCGCGGCAGCCTCGGCCTCGAACGCCTCGACCTCGGGACCGAAGATGAAGCGACCGGACTCGAGCACCGCGGCGAAGCGTTCGCGCAACTCGGGGATGAACGGCGTGTACTGCGCCTTGACGTCGACGAGCGGGATCACGACGGGTCGAGTGTACCCGCGCTTACGCAGGGAAATCTTGGCGAGCAGGCTCGTCGCGGAGACGTCGGCGGCGCCGCAGGCGGTGCCAGACGAACGCGGCGGCAGCGGCCACCACGAGGACGATCAGGACGTACTCGACGTAGTGGAAGGCGTGGTCGACCTTCTCCCAGCTCGCCCCGGCCGCCCACCCTGCGCCCGCGAACGCGAAGCACCAGATCGCCGAGCCGAGCAGCGTGAGCCAGACGTACGGCCAGAAGCGAGCCCGGAAGACCCCCGCCGGGATCGAGATGAACGAGCGCATCACCGGGGTGAGGCGGCCGAGGAACACGGCCCACTCCTCCCAGCGGTCGAACCAGCGCTCCGCGCGGTCGAGCTTCTCCGCGTTCAGGTGGACCCAGCGTCCATGGCGCTCGAGCCAGGGACGGCCGAGGTAGTCGCCCGCACCCCAGCCCGCGATCGAGCCGACGAGGTAGCCGAGCGTGCCCGCCGTCGCCATCGCGACGTAGGCCGGGAAGCCGCTCTCGAACTCGTGCCCGAAGAGTGAGACCGACTGCCCCGCGAACGCCCCCGCCGCGATCGCGCCGGCGTAGACCATCACGAGCTCGCTCGCGGCCGGGAAGACCGCGTCGACCATCATCAGGACGAAGACGGCGTACAGGCCGTGGTTCCCGACGACCTCCGTGATCCGGTCGGTGATCTCGCTGAGCGCGGCGACGGGCGGCATCGCCGCGCAAGGCTACCCGCGGGGCGGGGCGACCTTGCGCACGGCGACGGTCGTGCGGAGCTCCGTGCGCCCCACTTCGCTCACCGCGACGACGCGCACCGTGAGCGCTCCCGCGACTCGCTGCCCGTTCTTCGCGAGGCCGTCCCACTCGACCGCGTGGTCGCCCTCCTCGAGCGTGCCCGACGGGGCGAGCCCGCCCCGCAGGACCCGGCCGGCCTCGTCGAGGATCGCGACGGCGACGCGTGCGGGACGCGCGAGGCGCCAGGAGATCGACATGGCCCGACCACCGGGCGGAACCGCCCACCGCTTCGGCGCGCGCACGAAGCCCAGCGTGTCGTCGACGACGAATGTCCGCGTGATCGTCGACTCGCGCCCGAGGTCGTCGGTGGCGGTCAGGTCGAGCGTCCATGTGCCGACCGCCGGGGCCGACGCGGCGGAGGCGGATGCGGTCGAGGGGCCGGGGAACGGCACGGGGTACGAGCCGGGCTGCCGCTCCGTCGGCGTGAGCGGCGTCGTCTGGCCGCCGGGCCCGTTCAGCGTCCCGCTCACGGTCGAGGGCCGGTACACGCGGTAGCGGAGTCCCGGGGTGTCGTCGACGCCGTCGCCGTTCGGCGAGACCAGCGGCGGGGGCTCGAAGGCGAAGACCCCCTGGTACTCGAACATCAACGCGTTCGAGATGCGCCGCTCCTGGCCGTCCGAGGGCCGGTTGAGGAGCGTCCCGTCGAACGCCATCGTCGTCGAGCCACCGCTGTCGAGCGCCATCCCCGTCACCGCGCCGAGCCGGACGAGCGCCTGCGCGAGCTCGAAGTTCGTCAGGCCGACGCTGTAGCCAGGCTGGCGGCCGTCGACCGCCACGAGCACGATCCGTCCGTCGGACGTCTGGCCGACGGCGCTGCGCGGCGCGCGCTGGCCGAGCTGGTTCGTCGTGAACGTCTCGCCCGCGCGGAACACGGGCGCGCCCTCGCGCACGATCTGCGGCCCGCCGCCTACCGCCGAGACGATGCCGGGCCAGTCCGGGTTGAACGACAGCCCGACCGTGATCGGCACTCCGACCGCCGCCTCCTTGCGCAGGAGCGACGCCGCCGCGTTCCGGGCGAGCAGCACCGCGCCGCCGGCCGGGATCGGAACAGGGCTCGAGCCGGAGCGCAGCTCGGCGACCGGGGCGGAGAGGCCGACCGACGGGATCGGGTCGGGGAAGGGGAAGAGGATCGCGGCCGCGCTGCCCGCGATCGGCGGCGTCGCCGCACCGTAGGCGTCGGTGAAGAGCGCGACGCGCCCGGCCTTCGGCGCGGCGTTCAGGACGGAGAGGACGTGAGGGCCCGCGCCCGCATCCCAGCTTCCCGTGAACGCGACGCGCCGGATGTCGAGCGTCCCGTCCGTCGTGACCCCTGCGCTCGCGCGGCTCCCGTTCGGGGGGCTGATCAACGCCCCCTCGCGCATCACCATCCCCGACGGTCGCCCGGTCGCCAGCGCGAAGAAGTCGCCGTTGACGCCCGCCATGGCGGCCGTCGACGCGAGCCGGCGCTGCATGCCGGTGAGGGTCTCGCGGCCGACGACCGTGCCGTTCGAGACGACCGGCTCGAGCGTGGTCAGCCCGCCGGGCCGTGGCCCGCGGAGCACGTTGAGCGCGACGGGGCCGTGCGGCGTGAACTGGACGTCGTTCTCGTACGTGACGCCCGGCCATAGCTCGCGCGGCGCGGCGGGCGCGCCCGGCGTGAGGAGCACCGCGGCGGCGAGCGTGGCGAGGAGTGTGGCGGCGAGGCGGCGCATCGACCCCGGCGAGGGTAGTGGAGCCCTCCGGCCGCCGCCCGAGATCCTCACGGATTCCGTACAGGGAGCCGGCGCGCGTCACCCTCCCCGGCGCGGCCGGCGCCCAGAGGCGTCGCCAGGATTCCTGTGCGAGACTCGGACGATGCCGGTGCGCCTCGCTGCGATGCTCGGGCTGACAGCACCGGTGACTTTCGTCGTCGGGATCGTGCTCGGCGACCTGGCGCAGCCGGCCGAGTACAGCCCGGCAAACGACGACATCAGCGACCTCGGCGCTCTCACGGCCACGAGCCCGTGGCTCTACAACCAGATCGGGGCGAACCTCACGGGGCTACTCCTGCTCGGCTTCGCGGCCGGCCTGTGGGGCTTCCTCGGGAGCGGGCTGCTCTCACGCCTCGGCGTCCTCGGCCTCGTCGCGGTGGGGACCGGCATGTTCCTCGACGGGCTCTTCCGACTCGACTGCCAGGGCATAGACGTCCGCTGCGAGAACACGTCGTGGCGCTCCGACGCGCACCGGCTCGAGTCCGGGCTCACGTCGGCCGCACTCCTCCTCACGCCACTCGTCCTCGCGTTCGCCTTCAGGCGGCTGCCCGCGTGGCGCTCCGTGTGGCTCCCGACGCTCCTCGCGACCCCCGCCATCGTCGCCGTCAGCATCCCCTTCAGCGCCCTCGGCAGCGGCGCCTCGGCCCGGGCGGCGAGCGTCGGCTGGTTCCTCTGGATCGCCTTCGTCGCGTTCCACCTGCTGCGCCTCTCACCCGGCGGCGCACGCGTGGCGGCGTCCCAGAGTGCTGGGCGCTAGAAGACCCTGACCTCGCGATACAGCGTGTCCCGCTGCACGGGCGTCTTGCCGAGCGAGCGGATCAGGTGCACGAGCTCGTCGATCGACGTCCGGTGTGTCGTGCCCGCGGCCGAGACGACGTTCTCCTCCATCATCACGGAGCCCATGTCGTCGGCGCCGAAGCCGAGCGCGACCTGGCCGATCTTCATCCCCTGCGTGACCCACGACGACTGGATGTGCGGCACGTTGTCGAGGTAGATCCGCGAGACCGCCTGGGTGAGCAGGTAGTCGAAGCTCGTCGGCATCGCGTCGCGCGGGACGAGCGGGCCGAGGCGGTTGCCGTCGTCCTGGAAGGTCCACGAGATGAACGCGCGGAAGCCGCCGGTCTGGTCCTGCAGCTCGCGGATCCGCCGCATGTGCTCGACGCGCTCGGGGACGGTCTCGACGTGGCCGTACATCATCGTCGCGGTCGTCGACATCCCGAGGCGGTGCGCGTCGCGCATCACGCCGAGCCACTCGTCGGAGGTCGTCTTCTTCGGCGCGATGATCGTCCGCACCCGGTCGACGAGGATCTCGCCGCCGCCGCCCGGGAGCGAGTCGAGCCCGGCGTCACGGAGCCGCGCGAGGGTCTCGGGGATCGTCAGCCTCGAGCGCCGCGCGATGTGCTGTACCTCGGGCGGCGAGAGCGCATGGAGGTGGATCGGGTAGCGCGCCTTGATCGACGAGAAGAGATCGACGTAGTAGTCGATCCCGAGGTCGGGATGGTGGCCTCCCTGCATCAGGAGCCCCGTGCCGCCGATCGCGAGCGTCTCCTCGATCTTCTTGAAGATCACGGGCTTCGGGAGGACGTACGCCTCGCGTGTGTCGCCCGGCGAGCGGTAGAACGCGCAGAAGTCGCAGTCGGTCACGCAGACGTTCGTGTAGTTGAGGTTCCGGTCGACGATGAACGTGATCCGCGACGGGTCGTGCTTGCGGTTGCGGAGCTCGTTCGCAACGCGGCCGACTGCGACGAGGTCGCGTGACTCGAGCAGCGCGAGCGCGGCCTCGTTGGAGAGCCGTTCGCCGTCGAGCACGCGCTCGAGGATCTCGGCGACGGTGGGCGACGCCGCGAGGGTGGTCACGTGACCGACACCGCCTCGTCCTGGATGAAGCGGAGCTCCGGCACCTGGGCGAGCTCGCCGACGTCCCGGGCCATCTCGAGGAACGTGTACAGGCCGGCCCGCTCGCGCGGCCCGAAGCTGTAGCGGAGCTTCTCGAAGTACCGCGCCAGGAACCCGGCCGGGTAGCCGTAGCGCTCGCTGGCCTCGTGCGCGAGCCGCTCTGGCTCCGAGCGGGCCAGCCTGACGGAAGCGACGAGCGCGTCCTGCAGCTCGGCGAGCCCCTCGACCACGGGCTCGCGCGCGGCCCAGACGGCGAA
Source organism: Gaiella sp. (assembly GCA_035691005.1). Lineage (GTDB taxonomy): Bacteria > Actinomycetota > Thermoleophilia > Gaiellales > Gaiellaceae > Gaiella. The sequence goes on from DASSJV010000110.1 coordinate 5,875, forward strand.
CACCATCGGCAGCCCCGTCCGCTCGAGCCACAGCCGGCCGAGGTCGTGGTGCGGCGTGGGATCCTCGAAGGCGCTTTGCAGCGCCGCGTCACCGATCAGGAGCTTCGCGTCGGCGTTCGGCCAAGCCTCCAGCGGCAGGAGCTCCGCACGGGGGATCAGCACCTTCGTGAGCACGACCGAGGTCGCGCTCTCCGGCGTCACCGCGACCGAGCGGACGCGCCCGAGCGGGAGCCGCGTGACGAGCTGGATCGAGTCGACCGCCCCCTCCGACGAGACGCACAGACGCGGGAGGAGCCGCAGCTGCGTCGCGTCGCGGGCGTACGCGATCGACGAGATCGGCGCGATGTCGATCTCGCCCGCGACGAGCATCCGATTCAACTCGGTGGGGACGCCGGTGATCTCCTCGACGTCGCACGTCAGCCGGTGGAAAACCGGCGCCATGTTGACGTACGAGATTCGCCCGAGCTTGATCACGCGGCGTCCGATGCCGGCCAGCGTCGCACCTCGTTGTAGAGCGTGTCGCGCTGGACCGGGATGCGTCCCGCCTCGCGGACGAAGCGGACGAGCTCGGAGATCTTCTGCTCGGTGCCGGCACTCGCGCCTGCTGCCTGGAAGATCGCCTCGCGCATTACCGTGCCCTGCACGTCGTTCGCGCCGAAGTGGAGCGCGACCTGCGCCATCGGCATGCCCATCATGATCCAGTACGCCTTGATGTTCGGCACGTTGTCGAGCATCAGGCGCGCGAACGCGAGCATCTTCAGGTCGTCGGCGCCGGTCGTGTGGCGCCAGCCCCGCCGTTCGAAGACGGTGTTCTCGGGATGGAACGCGAGCGGGATGAACGCGAGGAAGCCGCCCGTCCGGTCCTGCTGCTCCCGCAGCCGCAGGATGTGGTCGACCCGCTCCTCGTATGTCTCGACGTGCCCGTAGAGCATCGTGCAGTGCGTCGGGATCCCGAGCCGGTGCGCGGTGTCGTGGACGTGGAACCAGATGTCCGCGTGCTCCTTGCCGGGCGCGACGAGCGCGCGCACGCGGTCGGCGAAGACCTCCGCGCCGCCGCCCGGGAGCGTGCCGAGGCCGGCGTCCTTGAGCTCGCGCAGCACCTCCTCGTGGGTGAGCCCGGAGAGCGTCGTCATGTGGTGGATCTCGGACGCCGTGTAGCACTTGAGATGCACGTCCGGCAGCGCCGCCTTCAGCGCGCGGATCGTGTCGACGTAGAACTCGAAGCCGACGTGCGGGTTCTCGCCGTTCACCATGTGGATCTCGGTGAACGCGCTCAGCCCGTGCTGCTCGACGGCGTCGGCGACGAGCTCCTCGGCGGTGATCGTGTACGCGTGCTCCTGCTTGCGCGTCGCCGCGAAGGCGCAGAACTTGCACTTCACGCGGCAGACGTTCGTCTGGTTCAAGTACAGGTTCTGGACGAAGTAGACCTCGTCGGTCCCTCCGCGGAGACGCCTCGCCGTGTCGGCCAGCTCCCCGAGCGTGAGGAGGTCGTCCGACTCGAGGATCGCGAGCCCGTCCTCGAGGTCGAGTCGCTCGCCGGCCTCCACCTTCTCCCGGAGCGGCGCGAGCGTCGATGTGGTGTCGAGGAGAGCCATGTCGGTCAGCGGTCGCGGTCGACGACCGCGTCGACGAGCGCCTCCAGCTCCTCCCGGCGAACGGCGCCGTTCAAGCTCGCCCGTGCCCTCCTAGCGTAGTCGAGGGCCGTCTCGCGGGACCGTTCCAGCGCGCCGCTCGCGGCCACCCGCACGAGCGCGCCCTCGAGCGGGCCGCCGGCGAGCGCCTCCCGTACGACCCCGTCCTCCTGCGCCGCGAGGAGGAGCGGCAGCGTGGGCGTCCCGTCGCGGAGGTCGGTGCCCGGGATCTTGCCGGTCTCGATCGTCTCGCCCGAGCAGTCGAGCACGTCGTCGACGATCTGGAAGGCGATCCCGAGCAGGCGGCCGAACTCCGCGCTCCCGCCTCCGAGCGTGCACGCCGCCGCGAACAGCGAGCCCGTCTTGAGGGCGCAGCGCTCGAGGTAGGCGTCGACCGGCGTCTCCGGGTCGCGCCGCTGGAGCCGCTGCAGCGCCTCGCCCCGAGCGAGCGCGAGCGAGGCGTCGGCGAGCGCCGCGACGCGCGCGAGCGAGCCGGTCGCGGCGAGCGTCGCGAAGGCGCGCGCGAACAGGTGGTCGCCGGTCGCCTTCGCGGCGAACGGCCCGTGCGCCGTCCACGCGGCTGCGCGGCCCCTGCGCAGCCGCGCCTCGTCGACGATGTCGTCGTGGACGAGGGACGCCATGTGGACGAGCTCGATCGCCGCGCCCTCCGCGACCGGAGGCGGCGAGCCCGGCGGCGAGGAGAGGAACGTGAGGGCCGGGCGCATGCGCTTGCCGCCGGCCGCGAGCGCGTCGGAGCCGACCGCTGCGACGGTGCCCGGGTGGGCTTCGACGATCTCGCCGAGCCGCTCCTCCACCGCTTCGAGGTAGCCCGCGAGCCCCTCGACCGCCTGCATGGTGGAGAGCGCGCTCACGCCTTGACCCCGGTGTGGAGCGCGACGATCGAACCGCCGAGCAGCCGGACGCGGACGTGCTCGAACCCGTCTCGCTCGAGGAGCGCGACGAGCTCCTCGGCGCCCGGGAAGCGGCGCACGCTCGCGGGCAGGTACGTGTAGGCGCGGCCGCCCGGCAGCACCTTGCCGACGAGCGGAACGATCCGGTCGAACCAGAGGGAGAAGAAGGGTCGCAGGAGCCCGCGCGGCTGCGTGATCTCGAGGATCGCGAGGCGCCCGCCGGGCCGGAGCACGCGCCGCAGCTCGGCGAGCCCAGCCTCGAGGTCGGCCACGTTGCGCACCCCGAAGCCCACGGTGGCGGCGTCGAACGACCCGTCCTCGAACGGGAGCTCCAGTAGGTCGCCCTCCACCCACGTGATCGTCTCCGACTTCCGCCGGGCGCGCTCGAGCATCTTCGGCGAGAAGTCGAGGCCGGTCACGACGCCGCCCTCGCGCTCCGCCGCCAGCGCGAGGTCGCCGGTCCCGCAGCAGGCGTCGAGCACCCGGTCGACCGGCTGAACGACGGCCTCGACCGTGAGGCGCCGCCAGGCGCGGTCGAGGCCGGCGGTCATCACGCGGTTCATCGCGTCGTAGACCGGCGCGATCCGATCGAACATGCCGCGGACGTCGTCCGAGGCGAGCGTGCCGGTCTCGTGGCTCAAGGTGGGTGCTCCGGGGGGTCGAGGGGCTTGTGACACAGTGTTACGAGTTCACTCGCCCCAGCGGCGGACGAGGGTGTGCTCGACGCCCAGCTGGTCGAGGCAGCGCGCGACCACGAAGTCGACGAGGTCCTGCACCGTGTCGGCGCCGTGGTAGAAGCCCGGCGCCGCGAACAGGACCACCGCGCCCGCGTCGTTCAGTGTCGCGAGCCCGCGCAGGTGGATCGACGAGAGCGGCGTCTCGCGGGGCACGAGCACGAGCCTCCGTCGCTCCTTCAGCGCCACCGAGGCGGCGCGGTGGATGAGGTTCGTCATCGCGCCGGAGGCGAGCGTGCCGACGGTCGACATCGAGCACGGACACACGACGTACGCGTCGATCCGCGCGGAGCCGCTCGCGAACGGGCTCTTCCAGTCGTCCGGCGCGTGGATCGTCACCCCCGCTGCCCCCTCTGTGAAGCGCCCGAGCACCTCCTCGCGGCCGAGCGACGCGTCGCGGTAGAGCTCCGTCGCGAGCACCTCGATCCCGGCCGACGAGGCGCACACGCCGACCTCGGCGCCCGCCGCGACGAGCCCGGCGAGGATGCCCTTCGCGTACGGCGCGCCCGACGCGCCCGTGATCCCGAGGAAGACCTTCATCGCCGGGAGCGTATCCCGGCGATGAAGTACGCGACCGGCCGGGGGCTAGCCTCCGCCGCCCTTGCTCGCGTCGAGGAACGTCGCGAGCTTCGTCAGGTTCTCATCGCCGAGGTAGGCGTACGAGATCATCACGTTGTTCCCGTACTGGGCCGGGTTCGAGACGTACGACTTGAAGAAGTCGATGCCGCGGCCGGAGGCGCCGACGTCGGACAGGTCGGGGGCGCCGAGGTTGCCGTTGCCCTCGCCGAGGTACGTGTGGCAGTTCAGGCAGCCGGTCTGGGCGAACAGGGTCGCGCCCGCAACGGCCGTCGGGTTGTCGGCGAAGCCCTGCTGCTCCGCCCACTCCTGCGGCTTGCCGGCTGCGATCAGCTCCGAGCCGAGCGCCTCCTTCGCCGTCGCGCCCTTCCAGGTGAGCACGCCCATCGAGATCACGACGAGGATCGCCGCGACGACGGCGACCGGCCGCCGGCTGATGCGGCGCTCGGGACGGCGGTCGTAGAACGGGAGCCCGATCAGGAGGATCAGGAGGATCGTCGGGATCCCCACGGTGCCGAGCACGACCGTGTTCGGCCACTTGAAGATGCGCAGAAGGTAGAAGAGGAAGTAGAAGAACCAGTCGGGCCGCGGGACGAACGCGATCGTCCCGGGGTCGGCCTCGTCCTCGTACCACGGCCCGAGCAGCCCGGCGTCGGTGCCGTCCGCCGTGAAGTACCAGACGCACGCGAGCGCGATGATCACGGCGACGACGACGAGCGACATCACGGAGTCGTGGAGCACCGCGTACGGGAAGAAGCTCTTCCCCTCGCGCTGGACGTCCTCCTTGTAGCGCTTGTACTCCGCGCGGTTGCGCTCCTTGAGCGGGGTGCCCATCGCCTAGACCTCCCCGCCCTCGACGGCCGGGTCGCGGATGAGCCCCTCGCGGCCACCGGTCTCCTCGCGCTCGCGTCCTGCCGCGGTCTCCGACCACGGCGGCGAGGTGACGCCGAGGCGCACGACGAGGTACAGGTGCAGGCCGATCAGCGCGAAGATCAGGCCCGGGATCAGCAGCATGTGCAGGGAGTAGAACTTCGGCAGCGTGTCGGGCCCGATGTTCAGGCCCCCCTGCAGGAACTGCGCGAGGAACGGGCCGACGAACGGCGCTGTCGCGTTCAGGTTGATCCCGACCACGGTCGCCCAGTACGCCGTCTGGTCCCACGGCAGCAGGTAGCCGGTGAAGCCCTCGAGCATCCCGGAGACGAGGAGGAGAACGCCGATGATCCAGTTCAGCTCGCGCGGGTACTTGTACGCGCCGAACAGAAACGTGCGGGCCATGTGGAAGAACAGGAGGATGATGAAGACGCTCGCACCCCACTTGTGCATGCCGCGCACGAGCCAGCCGAGTGTCAGGTCCTCCGTGATGTTCACCACCGACGGGTACGCGTTCGCGGGGTCGGGCTTGTAGTACATCGCGAGGATCACGCCCGTCAGCACCTGCACGATGAACGCCGTCAGGGCCGCAGCGCCGAGGGTCTGGGCCCAGCTGATGTCGTGCGGCACCTTCCGGAACAGGAACCACTTCGTGTACCCGACGAGCCCGGAGCGCTCCTCGACCCAGTCGAGCGGGTAGAGGGCAGCGGCCTCGAGCTGCTTCCGGCGCGCGGTCTTCGCCATCAGTGCCCCCTCGGGTGGTGCTGACTCGACACGGATCGCATGGCCCGAGGGGGCACTAGCCTCTGCTGCCCGGAGTCGGGATCGGGTAGAGGAACCGCTCGACCCCGTCGACGTGGACGCCGGGGTACGCCTTGTAGTACTTCGCGATCCGGGCCTTCGCGCCCGTCCCCTCGACGTGGCCGACGCTGAACGTCCGGCCGAGGACGAGGTCGCCGTTCACGATCGAGAACTCGAAGCGGTCGAGCGAGCGGACGGGCGGCCCGGCCTGTCGGTTGCCCTCGGAGTTGTAGAGGCCACCGTGGCAGGGACAGCCGAAGCTCGCGGCGAGGACGGGGCGTAGCTCGACGCCGTTGACCTCCTTCTTCGCCGCCTCGTCGATCGGCCCGTTGGGCTGGACGGGGCAGCCGAGATGGACGCAGCGGCTGTAGATCGCGGTGAAGCTCGGCTGGCCGGCGTCGGTGCGGCCGTTGTTCCGGATGAAGGCGGTCCGCCGCGAGACCTCGCCCTGGTCGGGGTCGTCGAGGAACGTCGCGATCACGTACTCGCCCTCGGGGAAGTTCGTGATCGGCCCGAGGTTGACGTCCTTCGTCGCGACTCCTTCCCCGTCGAACGAGGGAAGCACGGCGAAGCCGAGCACCGGCAGCGTGATGCCGGCGCCGATCAGCCCGCCGACGCCGATCGTCGCGAGGGAGAGGAACGTCGCGCGGTCGACGGGCGCGTCGACGTCGCCGACGGTCGCGGCGCGCGGCGCCTCGACGATCCCGGGCTCCGCGGAGGTGACCGGATGCCCTCTCAGCGCGTCGCGCACCCAGAGGAACCCGAAGACGAGTGCGATCAGCGCGCCGACGATCAGCACCGAGACGCTGACGACGAGGCCTACGAGGATGCACGCGACGCCGATGGCGAAGCCGATCGGCCAGAGGCTCGGTGTCGGAACCTGGTGCGTGTCCTGCTGCTCGTTCACTTGTTGCCCCGTGTCCGGTGCCGATTCAACCGACCAGCGGCCGCGGTTGTCAACGACGTACCGGCGCCGACCCGTCCGCAGCCTCGGCCCGGCGCCCATTCTGCACGGTTCGGCCTCCGCCGTGCACCGTCAACGCGCAGGGAGCCCGAGCTCCGCCCAGCGCGCGTCGACCTGCGCGCGAATCTCCGGGCTCATCTCGATCTCCGGCGGCCACTCGCGCGCCCCTTCCGCGGGCCCCTTTGCGGTCGCATCGAAGCCGATCTTGCCGCCGTAGCAGGGGAGCACGGCGGCGTGGTCGAGCTGGTCGAGCGGCCCGTCGGCGAGCACGACGTCGCGCTTCGGATCGACGTTCGCGCACACGTGGAAAAAGACCTGGGCGTAGTCGTGTACGTCGACGTGCTCGTCGACGACGACGACCGCCTTCGAAAGCGACAGCAGCCCGAGGCCCCAGATCGCGTGCATCACCTTGCGCGCGTGTCCCGGGAAGCGCTTGCGGATCGAGACGATCACGCAGTTGTGGAACGCGCCCGCCGTCGGGAGGTCGTAGTCGACGATCTCGGGGACGCTCATCCGGATCGCGGGCAGGAAGATCCGCTCGGTCGCCTTCGCGAGCCATTCGTCCTCGGCCGGAGGCTTGCCGACGACGATCGACGGGTAGATCGCGTCGCGCCGCATCGTGATCGCGGAGATCCGGAAGAACGGGAACTCCTCGGGCGGCGTGTAGTAGCCGGTGTGGTCGCCGAACGGGCCCTCGAGCCCCGTCTCCGCCGCGTCGACCCAGCCCTCGAGCACGATCTCGGCGTTCGCCGGCACCTCGAGGTCGATGGTCTTGCAGCGGACGGTCTGCACCGCCGAGCCCTTCAGGAATCCCGCGACCATCAGCTCGCCGACGTGCTTCGGCAGGGGCGCACTCGCCGAGTACGCCGTGACCGGGTCGAGCCCGAGCGCGACCGCGACGGGAATGCGGCCGTCCGGCGCAGCGAGCAGGTCGGCCCGGCCGTCCTTGTGGACCTGCCAGTGCATGAACGTCGTCCGACGATCGACCTTCTGCATGCGGTACATGCCGAGGTTGCGGACGCCCGTCTCGCGGTCCTGCGTGATCACGGCGGGGAGCGTGACGAACGGCGCAGGGTCGAGCGGCCAGCAGCGCATGATCGGGAGCAGGTCGAGGTCGACGTCGTCGCCGGTGAGCACGACCTCCTGGCACGCGCCCTTCGACACGCTCTTCGGCATCGAGTCGGCGATCGACTTGAGGGTGCCGAGCTTGCGCACCTTGTCCACGAGCCCCTGCGGCGGCTGGAGCTCGAGCACCTCGCCGAGCCGCGCGGCGACGTCGTCGAGGCGCTCGACCCCGAACGCGAGGCACATGCGCCGCTCTGTGCCGAACTGGTTGATCAGGAGCGGGAGCCGCGAGCCCTTGACCTTCTCGAAGAGAAGCGCCGGGCCGCCGGACTTCACGACCCGGTCGACGATCTCGGTGATCTCGAGGTCGGGATCGACCTCGGCGCCCACGCGGACGAGCTCGCCCTCCCGCTCGAGGAGCGCGATCCACTCGCGGAGATCCTTCGCCGGCGCGGCCATGGCGCGCTCAGTGTAGGAGCACGGCCAGCCGAGGGGTCGGTGCCTAGAGCGGCCGGTCGAGCTTGTTGCGGCGCCGCCGGTTGGCCGCGTAGTGGCTCAGGTCGCCGAGCAGGATCACGGCGAGGAAGATCAGCCCGACGACGAGCATCGAGAGCACGACCTTCTTGCCCTCGGAGGCGGCGTCGGCGAGAAGCCAGAGCACGGCGGCCATCGGCGGCGATGCTATACGAGCCGCGAGGCGTGCGCGGCGAGCGCGACGTCGACGGCCTCGTCGCCCGCGGTCGCGCGCGCGAGACGCTCCAGCGGCGCGGCATCGCGTGCGTCGCGCAGCTCGGCCCGGGCGCCCTCGAGGCCGCCGGCGCCGAGCAGCGCCGCGGTCGCCGCCCAGGCGGCGCCGTCGCCGTCCGTCCCGTCCGCCCGCCCCTGGGTGCAGAGGGCGAGGAGCTCCGCGAGGTCCGAGACGGCCGCGACCGAGCCGGTCCGCGCGACGAGCACGAGGCCCTGCGCGAGGAGCGCGTCTCCGAGCAGGAGGGTCACGTCGTCGTCCGGCGGGTCGAACAGCCTCGAGCGGCCGTAGTGGAGCAGGTAGCCCTCGTAGATCGTCTCGAGCCCACGCGCGAAGCGCGGCTCGGAGACAAGCGGCGAGAACACGGGAAGCTCCTCACGGGTCCCCGGCGGCCTCAGCGCGTCCTCCCACAGGGAGCTCTCCGCCGCGGCGCCGGCGACGATCTCTGCGAAGATCAGCTCGCGAGCGGGATCTCGCTCGCGCGAGACCCCGCCGCTTGATCCCGGCCTTGGGCCGGGCAGATCCCTGAAGGCGTCGGCTTCGCCGCCGCGACTACCTCGGCCCCGCGTCACGCCGTGAAGGGCTCGACGAACGCCTCGAACGCGGCGACGGTCCGCGCGACGTCGTCGCCCGTGTGCGCGGTCGAGGGGAACAGGCACTCGAACTGCGACGGCGGCACGTAGACGCCGTCTGCGAGCAGGTGCCGAAACAGCGCGCCAAACCGGCCGACGTCGGCGGCCTGCGCGTCCTCGTGGTCGCGGACGGGGGCGTCTCGGCAGAACAGCGTGAGCATCGCTCCCACGCGCTGCACCGTGCCGAACGGCGCGAGACCGTGCTCCAGCAAGGCGCCGAGGCGCTCGAGCTCCTCGTACACCGACGGGTCGTGCAGCCGGCGGAGGACCGAGAGCCCGGCGGCGGTCGCGAGCGGGTTCCCGGAGAGCGTGCCGGCCTGGTAGACGTCGCCGACGGGCGCAAGGCGCTCCATCACGTCGGCGCGCCCGCCGAAGGCCGCGAGAGGCAGACCGCCGCCGACGATCTTCCCGAGGATCGTCAGGTCGGGCGTCACGCCGTAGCGCTCCTGGGCGCCGCCGCGCGCGACGCGGAAGCCGGTCATCACCTCGTCGAAGACGAGCAGCGCCCCGGTCGCGTCGCACAGCGCGCGCAGCGCCTCGAGGAAGCCCGGCTCGGGCGGGACGCAGCCCATGTTCCCGGCGACGGGCTCGACCACGATCGCGGCGAGACCCTCGCCGTACTGCGCGCAGGCCGCCGCCACGCCGTCGACGTCGTTGAACCGGCACACGATCGTGTCGGCCGTCGCCCCGGAGGGCACGCCGGGCGTCGAGGGGATCCCGAGCGTCAGCAGGCCCGAGCCTGCGTCGGCGAGGAGGGCGTCGACATGACCGTGGTAGCAGCCGGCGAACTTGATCACGCGGTCGCGGCGGGTTGCGCCGCGCGCGAGGCGGAGCGCGCTCATCGACGCCTCGGTGCCCGAGTTGACCAGCCGCACGAGCTCGACCGAGGGCACCGCGTCGACGATCTCCGCGGCGAGCTCGACCTCCGCCTCGGTCGGCGCGCCGAAGGTCGTCCCGCGCTCGGCCGCTGCCTGGACGGCCTCGAGCGTCTCGGGGTCTGCGTGCCCGAAGATCAGGGGGCCCCAGGACTGGACCCAGTCGACGTAGCGGTTCCCGTGCACGTCCTCGATCGAGGAGCCCTCGCCCCGCCGCATGAACACGGGCTCGGAGAGACCGACCGCGCGCATCGCGCGGACCGGGGAGTTGACGCCGCCGGGGATCAGGCCGGTGGCGGAGCGCCAGAGACCCGACCGGGTCAGAGCCACGCGGCGAGGTCCTTCGCCCAGTACGTGACGATCGTCCCCGCGCCCGCGCGCTTGACCGCGGTGAGGCACTCGAGCGCAGCGCGCCGCTCCTCGAGGTACCCCGCGTCGGCGGCCGCCCGCACCATCGCGTACTCGCCGGAGACCTGGTACGCCCACACGGGGCAGTCGAACCGCTCGCGCACGGCCCGGATCACGTCGAGGTAGGGCAGGGCGGGCTTGACCATCAGCACGTCGGCGCCCTCGTCCAGGTCGAGCGCGCACTCGCGGAGCGCCTCGCGGGCGTTCGCGGGATCCATCTGGTACCCGCGCCGGTCGCCGAAGGACGGCGCCGACTCGGCGACCTCGCGGAACGGCCCGTAGAACGCGGACGCGTACTTCGCCGCGTACGAGACGATCGGCGTGTCCGGCAGCACCGCGCGGATCGCGCCGACGCGGCCGTCCATCATGTCGCTCGGGCAGACGGCATCGGCCCCCGCCTCGACGTGGCTCACGGCGGTGCGCGCAAGGAGCTCGAGCGTCTCGTCGTTCGCGACCGTGTCGCCGTCGAGCACGCCGCAGTGCCCGTGCTCGGTGTACTCGCAGAGGCAGACGTCGGTGAGGAGCGTCAGCCCCGGCGTCTCCGCGCGGAGCGCGCGCAGGGCGCGCTGCACGATCCCGTCGTCGTCCCAGGCGCCGGACCCTTCCGCGTCCTTCGTCTCCGGGATGCCGAACAGGAGGACGGCTCGAACGCCGAGCCGCACCAGCTCGCCCGCCTCGCGGACGACCTCGTCGACCGAGCGCTGGGCGATACCGGGCAGGCCCCCCACCGGACGGACGACGCCCTCGCCGGGACACGCGAAGAGCGGCATCACGACCTCGTCGAGCGAGAGCGAGGTCTCGCGGACGAGCGCGCGGAGCGCGTCCGTGCGCCGCAGGCGCCGCAGGCGGGTCGCCGGGTAGCTCACGGTGGAAGCGTACGCGCGCCGCGTGCGTCAGGGCACGCGGCTCGCGCGCTGGGGCGGCTCGAGCTCGACCTCGACGGGCAGGTCGGCGTCCTCCTCCCACGGCTCGAGGTCGATCCGCTCGCGGAAGAACTCCCAGGCCGCCCGGCCCGCGGCCATCGTCGGCAGCGCGACGAGGACGCCGGCGATGCCGTACAGCTCACCCCCGGCGAGCAACCCGAAGATCACGAGCAGCGGGTGGAGCCGCAGCGCGTTCGCCATCACGTTGGGGACGACCACGTGGCCCTCGATCTGGTAGATGAACACGAAGAGCGCGGCGACCCAGAGCACGCCGATCGGGTCGACGACGAGCGCGTAGATGGCCGGCGGCACCGCCGACAGCCAAGGCCCGATGTACGGGATCACCTCGGCGAACGCCGTCCAGACGCCGAAGAGGAGCGCGTAGCGGTCGGCGCCCTCGACGAGCCCCGTGACGCCGAGGACCCACATGCCGACCCCGGCGCTCGTGCCGATCACGAGCGAGAGGATCGCCTGCCCCCGCACGTACCCCCACAGCGCGCGCTCGATCCGCTGCGTGAGCGGCGGCCCTTCGTGCGGTGGGAAGCGCCGGTCGATCGACTCCTCGAGCCGCGGCATGTCGAGCAGCATGTAGATCGAGATCACCACGATCAGGACGATCGAGAAGAGCAGGAGGATCACCGAGACGGCGGCGCCCTGGGCGAACGAGATCACGTCCTGGGCGTAGCCCGAGATCTCACCGGCGCCGATCGACTGGGTAAGGTCGTCGAGCCGCTTCTCGATGTCGATGCCCTCGAGCCCGTGGTCGTCGAGCCACGCCTGCAGCCTGTCGATGTCGACCTCGACGCCCGTCTGGCCCGTCACCGGGCTCTCCTCGGTGAGGTACGTGTCGATCCGCTCCGCGGCGGTGCGGGTCTCCGACACGACGACGGTGCCGAGCGCGACGAGGAGCCCGATCACCGCCGCGGCGAAGACGACGTACACGATCGAGACGGCGAGACCGCGCGGGAGGCGGAGCCGCGTCAGGTCACGGACCAGCGGGTTGAGCGTGAACGCGATCACGGCCGCGGTGAGGAAGAGAAAGATGACGTGCCCGAGCGTGCGGGCGAGGAAGAACGCGAGCAGGAGGGCGACCGGGAGCACGACCAGCTGGACCCAGCGCGGGATCCGGATCCGCGGCGGCGCCGACATGCAGCGATCGTAGCCCTGGCCCTGGCCGTACGACCGGCGCGCCGCGTGGGCGATGAAGGCGGCTGCCGGGTGCGCTACCGTGCGCTCGATGGCCTCGCCGCGCTCCCGGCAAGCCGCCCGTCTCCGTGAACGAAGGCGCCGCACCCAACGGCGGGCGCGCCGCCTCGTGATCGCGTCGGCGCTCGCCGCATTGGGGATCGTCACCCTGCTCCTGACCGCGTTCGGGACGGGTGGGTCGTCGGGGAGCCCCGAGCCCGCGTCGCTCGCGGCGGTGCCCGCGTCGAGCGACGCAGCCGTCCGGCCGACGCCGCAGGCGCTGGCGACGATCGGGAACCTCGGCATCCAGCTTCCCGTCGCCGCGGCGTCCGTCACGGCGATCGGCTTCCACGGGGCGGGCGACGGCTCCCTCGCGCTCCAGCCGGTCGGCCGTCAGGCGAACGAGGGGCTGCTCGCCCGGCTCTGGCGCCACATCGCGGGCACGGGCCGCGACTGGCCCCGCTGGTACCAGCTCGAGGGAGGGCCGCCGGGCACGAACGTCCTCGACGTCGGCACGCCTCCCGGGACCGACGTCTACTCCCCGGTCGCCGGCTCCGTCGTCGCGGTGACGAAGCTCGTGATCGGCGGTAAGCGGGTGGGAAGCCGGATCGACCTACGGCCGACGCGCGCGCCGTCCGTGATGGTCTCGGTGATGAACGTGCGACCCGACCCGGCGATCGCGGTCGGCACGCCCGTGCTCGCCGCCTCGTCGAAGCTCGGCACCGCGGTGAACGTGGCGGCCGTCGAGGAGCAGGCGCTCGCCGCCCACGCGCCCGAGGGCGGCAACAACGTCTCGATCGCCGTCTACCCCTCCCCCGGGTCGCTTCCCTAAGGGCTGCAGAGGCGCCCATGCGCATCCTCTTCGTCGGCGACGTGGTCGGCCGGCCCGGCCGCGACGCGGTCGAGGGCCTGCTGCCCGGCCTGCGGGAGCGCCTGGACGTCGACGTGTGCGTCGTCAACGGGGAGAACGTCGCGAACGGGATGGGGATCACCCCTCGGCTGGCGGAGGCCCTCCTCGCGGCGGGCGCGGACGCGATCACGCTCGGCAACCACACGTGGCGCCGCGACGAGATCGGCGCCTACCTGGCGTCGTCGCAGGTCGTGATCCGGCCGGCGAACATGCAGGCGGAGGCGCCCGGCCGCGGCCTTGCGGTGGTGGAGGCCGCCGACGGCACCCGAGTCGCCGTGATCAACCTGCTCGGCTCCCTCTTCCTCGATCCGGCGCACAGCATGTGGGAGACGGTCGACGCGCTCGTCGAGGAGGCGTCCGCCGCCGCGCCGGTCGTGGTCGTCGACCTGCACGCCGAGGCGACGAGCGAGAAGGTCGCGCTCGCCGCGTGGCTCGACGGCCGCGTCACCGCCGTGCTCGGCACCCACACGCACGTCCAGACCTCCGACGCGCGGATCCTGCCGGGCGGCACGGCGGCGTGCACGGACGTCGGCATGACCGGACCCCACGACTCCGTGATCGGCGTCGTGACCGAGCTCGCCGTGCGCCGGATGCGGACGGGAATGCCCGTCCGGTTCGAGACGGCCGCGGGCGGCGTGCGCCTCGAGGGCGCGCTCGTCACGTGCGACCCGGCGACGGGACGGGCGACGGCGATCGAGCCGGTGCGCGTTCCGTGGCCGGCCACGTGAGCGCCGCGAGCAGGCCGAGCAGCACGAGCCCGCGGAAGAAGACGAGCCACGACGCGACCGGGTCGAAGTCCCGCACCAGGTCCCAGTAGCGCGCGGGGAACCAGATCGCCGTGAGCGCGCAGGCGGCGATCGTCAGGACCACCGCCGTCCGCCGCCGTGGGCCGCCCACGAGCGGGACGAGGAGTACGAGCCACACGAGGAACTGCGGCGAGAGCACCTTGCTCAGCGCGACGAACGCGACGACCGACGCCGCGGAGTAGCGGACGAGACGCTCCGGCGTCGACGGGCCGCGCGCGTACCCGACCCATACGAGCGCCACCGCGACCACCTGCGCGACGCCCTGGACGACCGCGAGCGAGTCCGCGCCGGCCCCGGTGAGGTTCTGCGAGCCGCTCCCCGACGTCCACGACAGCGCCGTGCCGGCGGCCTGGTGAAGCGCCAGCAGGATGCCCGCGCCGACGCTCTCGATCTGGAGCGGGCGTCCGAGCTGCCGGCCGAACGAGTCGAGCACGCCGTCCGGCGCGAGCGCGAGGAACGCGACGTAGACGAGCGCGGCCGGCGCCGCGGCGAGCCCCAGCACGATCCCGAGCTCACGCCTCCCTCCCCGGCGCCACGCGTCGACGGCCAGCAACGGGAGCAGGAGCGCGGGGTAGAGCTTCACCGCGGCGCCGAGTCCAACGACGAGCGCCGCGGCCCGGGTGCGTCCCGCGACGGCGAGCGCGAGCGCCGCGGCGACGAGCGCGGCGGGCACGAGATCGAAGCGCGTCAGGATCACGCCGCCCAGGAGCAGCGGGGAGAGCGCGACCACGGACAGCGCGACGACACGGGCGCCCCGGCGCACGTCGAGCCGGCGGAGCACCGCGTCGAACGCGAGCACCGCGAGGACGCCGACGAGCGCCATCTCCGCGACGAAGGCGATCCGGTACGCGTGGAGCGAGCCGGTCACGAGCGCGGGCAACACGAGCGCGGGGAGCGCCAGGGGCGGGTACTCGAAGCCGAAGTCGCGGTAGGGGACGAGCCCGTCCGCGACCCGCTCGCCGTAAGCCTCGTAGAGCGCGACGTCGGTCACCGCGTCCCCGGCGACCTCCCAGACCACGGTGATCGCGACGGCGGCGGCGACGAAGACGGCGCACGCGACGAGCGCCTCGACCGAGGGTCGCGCCGTCACGACGCCGTCTCGGCCGGTGGGACGTCGGAGACGTGGCCGGGCGCGTCGTCCTCGCGGGGCAGAAACAGCGCGAGCAGGACGAACGGGAGCACCCACGGAAGGTAGAGGTAGAACCAGTGCGTCAGCGAGAGCTCGACCGCCAGCAGCACCGCGGCCGAGAGCGCGGCGAGCTCGAGAGGGCCTTTCCGGCGGGGAACGAACGCGACGATCCCGGCGAGCGCGATCGTGCCGACCTGCACGACGGTGCGGAGCGAGGACAGGTCGGGAATCCCGCGCGCGTGGTAGGGCCCCCAGCCCCAGATCGAGAACGGTGACTCCCGGTCGAGCTGGAACCCGAACGTCCGGTCCCAGAAGGTCTCGATCGCGTCGCCGACCGACGGCTCGAGGAGCAGCACCGAGAACGCCGCGAGGGTGGCGAGCGCGAAGCCGAGCGCGAAGCGCGCCATCCGCTCCGGCCGCTCGACCGAGCGATAGGTGAGCCAGAGCGGCCCGAGCGCGAGCGCGGCGAACTTCGTCCACCCGGCGAGCGCGACCGCGACGCCACGCGCCGCCGGCGACGAGGCGAACAAGAAGCCCCAGACGAGCAATGCCGGCATGATCGCGTCGTTGGTGTTCGACATCAGCGCGTAGGTCGTGAAGGGGTACGCCGCCCAGCCGAACGCGAGGATCGCGGCGAGACGCGTCCCGCCGAGCCGGCGGCCGACGAGGACCAGCCCGAGCAGCACGAGCACGTCGAACGCGATCGCGGACGCATGCGCTGCCGGGAGGTCGTCCCAGCGTCCGCTCCAGCCGAAGATCGCGACCGCGGGGACGTACGCGAGGTACGCGACGGGGCCGTAGGTGTCGCCGCTCGGGTTGGCGGACTCGCAGCGGCCGTTCGACTGGATCCGGTCGCGGATCTCCCCGTCGCTCGCGGCCGGTCCGCACGCCTTGCCCGCTTCGACGGGCATCGACCCGTACGGTGCGCGGCCGTCCATGATCCGGTCGGCCCCGATCACGCCCGCGTAGCCGACGTCGATCACCGTGCGCGGGTTCTGGACGTCGAGGCCGACGCGGAAGCCGACGAGGAACAGCGTCGCCGCGACGAGCGCCCACACCGGCCAGCGCGACACGGGCAGACGCGGGCGCGCACGCCGGCGGAAGCCGATCCAGGCGGTTCGCGCCAGGAGATAGACGAGGGGCGGGGCCGCCAGGCCCGCGCTCTGGAACACCTCGCCGCGGTTGAAGAACGCGAGCGACACCCCGAACGAGAGCAGCACGATCAGGTCTAGGGTGGCCAGCGTGAACGGACGTCGGACGTCGACGAGCCCGAGCAGGAACACCGCCGAGAGCCCGAGCCAGACGGGCCACGACGTGAGGAGCTTCCCCCCGAATGCCCCGGGCCTCCCGCGCG
>DASSJV010000111.1:0-7427 GCA_035691005.1 Gaiella sp.
GACGAGGCAGGGGAACGCCGCGAGCGCGAGCCGCGGGAACGAGTAGAGGCCGCCGAGACGCTCGGACGGGAAGGCCATCGGTACCGCGAGCGCGACGAGCGCGTAGAGGCCGTAGGGCGCGCCGAGCAGGCGCCAGGCCACGACGGCGAGCGCGAGAAATGCGACGGCGAGGAGCGGCCCGAGGACGTCGCCCTCCCCGATCGCCTGGACGAGGCCGCCGAGAGGGCCGAACGGCGCGAGCGAGCGGTCCCAGATCCGCTGCGCGTCGAGGAAGGCGAGCCCGTGGCCGATCCACGCCTCGAGCACGACGGGGTACACGAGGAAGAGGGCGACCGGGACGACGAGCGTCGCGAGGGCGCGCGGGCGCCGCTCGGCGCGCCACGCGAAGAGCGCGAGTGCCGGGAGGAGCGCGAGGCCCTGTGCACGCGTCAGCGCGGCGAGCCCGGCCGTAACCGCGGCCCAGCCGAGCCGGCCCCGCTCGGCGAGCGCGAACGTGCCGATCGCGAGCGCGAGGAAGAGCCCTTCGCCGTAGACCACGCCGAGGAAGAGCGAGGTCGGGAACACGGCGAGGTAGACGACCGCGCGCCGTGCGTCCGCGGTCCCGAGCCGGAGGCGCACCAGGTCGTACAGCACGGCGAAGGCGACCGCACCGGCGGCGAGGGCGACGAGGACGCCCGCGACGAGGAACCGGTCTCCGAGGACGCGGCCCAGCCCGGCGACGAGCGCGGGGTAGAGCGGGAAGAACGCCGGCGTGCTCGACGGCCAACGGTAGCCCGACTCGGCGATCCGGAGGTACCAATCGCTGTCCCAACGGGCGAGGACGTCGAACCAGTCGCCGACCTCGTGCAGCCGCGGGCTGTCCCAGCGGCCCCGCGACGGGTTGAGGTGGCCGTCGAAGAGGACGACGGTCGCCGCCGCGAGCGCCCAGATTGCGACGCGGCTCCACGCGAAGACTGCGAGCGCGAACCTCATCGCGACGCGAGCCGGCGGTTCGTCATCGCGGAGTGCTCCGGCCGGCGCCGTCGACTCCGAGAGCGGCGCGGCGCACGCGGCGACGATACCGCGTCGCCCGCTGGGGCGAGGTGCGCGGGCCGGCGTGGAGAACGTGGGAGAACCATGGCTACCATCGCTCCATGAGCCCGTCGCGGCGACCGCGCCCGAGGCGCCCGCCCGCGCCGCTGCCGATCCGCTCGCGCCGCCGCAGGACACGGCCGAGCCGCCGCGGCAGGCTCCTCGGCCTGCTTCTCGTCCTCGTGGTGCTCGTCGCGGCGGGGATCGCCGGCGCGACGGCGGTGATGACCTTCGCCCCGCGCTGCGACCTCTCCGCGCTGCACCCGACGAAGATCGGCCAGAACACCTTCGTCTACGCCGCCGACGGCTCGTTGCTCGGCGCGATCCCGGCCGAGCGGAATCGCCAGATCGTGCCGCTCGCACGGATGTCGCGCTGGCTGCCGCTCGCGACCGTCGCGATCGAGGACCGCCGGTTCTACTCGCACGGCGGGATCGACGCGGAGGGAATCGCCCGCGCACTCTGGCGGGACGTCAAGGCCGGGCAGGTCGTCGAAGGAGGATCGACCATCACGCAGCAGCTCGTGCGGACGCTCTACATCTCGAACGAGCGGACCGTCGAGCGGAAGGTGACCGAGGCCTGTCTCGCCGTGAAGCTCGACCGCAAACGGTCGAAGCAGTGGATCCTCGCGCACTACCTCAACTCGGTGTTCTACGGGAACCTTGCGTACGGCGCGGAAGCGGCGTCGCACACGTACTTCTCTCGCTCCGCGAGCCGTTTGACCCTGTCGCAGGCGGCGCTGCTCGCCGGGCTCACGAAGGCACCCTCGGCGTACGACCCGTTCGTCGATCCGGCCGCTGCGCTGGCGCGGCGCAACCTGGTGCTCCGGGCGATGCTGGGGCAGGGTGTGATCACGCCCGAGCAGTATGCGAGCGCTCGCCGGAGCCGGTCGCCCGGGTTGCATCCCGGGAACCTCTACGAGGAGATCCGCGAGCCGTACTTCTTCGGCTTCGTCCGGAACCAGCTCGTCCGCGCCTACGGCGCCGAGACCGTGCGCTCGGGCGGGCTCCGGGTGTACACGACGATCGAGCCGCGGCTCCAGCAGCTTGCACAGCAGTCGATCTCCGGGACGCTGACACGGAAGGACGACCCCGCTGCGGCGCTCATCTCGATCGACCCGTCCTCCGGCGCGATCCGCGCGATGACCGCGATCGTGCCGGGCCGCGCGAACAACCAGTTCAACCTCCTCTCGCAGGCGCGCAGGCAGCCGGGCTCGACGTTCAAGACGTTCGTGCTCACGGCCGCCGTCGAGCGCGGGATGGACCCGGACTCGACCTACTACGTGTCGGCGCCGTTCACGTACCGGCCGAGCGCGACCGGGAGCTGCGAGGACGAGACGTGGTGGTGCGTGAAGACGTACGACTCGAGCTACACCGGATGGACGTCGGTGACGCAGGCGACGCTGCGCTCGGACAACACCGTCTACGCGCAGCTGACCCTCGACGTCGGCCCCCAGCGCGTCGCCGCGGTCGCGCGGAAGCTCGGCGTGCGCACGCCGCTCGACGTCCGCGGCCAGTTCGTGCCCGCGATGGGGCTCGGCTCGATCGCCGTCTCGCCGCTCGACATGGCATCGGCCTACGCGACCCTCGCCGCCGGTGGGATCTACTCCGAGCCGACCGCGATCCGGAAGGTGCTCCTGCCGAGCGGGAAGCTCGACACCCGCTGGGCGAGCGAGCGGCACCGGACGCGGGTGATCCCCGACGGCGTCGCCTCGGTGGTGACGAGCATCCTCGAGGACAACATCCGTTACGGCACCGGGACCCGCGCCGCGCTCGACCGACCCGCCGCCGGGAAGACGGGGACGACGGACGAGCACGCCGACGCGTGGTTCGTCGGGTACACGCCCAGGCTCGCGACCGCCGTCTGGATGGGCTACACGCGCGGCGAGATCCCGATGCTCGACGTCCACGGCATCTCCGTGTCCGGCGGGAGCTTCCCGGCCGAGATCTGGCGGCGCTTCATGGCTCCCGCCCTGGAGCCCACCCCCGCGCTCGAGTTCCCGGAGCCGAGCCACCCGGCGGTGTTCTCGACGTGGGAGCGTGGCCCCAACGCGCTCTCCTACGACCCGTACTACGTCGCGCCGGAGACGACCGAGTCGACCGCCACCACGACGAGCGACGCCAAGGCCGACGGGAAGGATCGCGGGGCGGGCGGCGCCGCGCCGGCGGGCGCGGGTAGATCGTCCAACCGGTGACCGCACGACCGGCGCTCGTCGCCGGGCTCGCGACCGCGTGTCTCGTGGGCACGGCGTCCCTGGTCGCCTGGCGCGCGGGCTCCCCGCTCGTGCCGCGGGACGGGGGCACCGCGGAGCAGGGCTCCGCGTGGTGGTTCCTCGTGCTGCTCGTCCTCGCGTTCGCCTGCTACCTGGGCGGGCTCGCGCTCCTGCGCAATGCGACGCCGGCGTTTCGCGCGGTGGCCGTCGTCGCGGTGCTCGTCCAGCTCGTGCCGCTCGGCGCCCCACTCCTCCTCTCGACCGACGCGTGGACGTACTGGAGCTACGGCTGGATCGCCTCGCAGGGCGGCGGCAACCCCTACGTCGACCCTCCCTCCGAGTTCCCCGAGAACCCCGCAGGGCCGTACATGGGCGCCGCCTGGCGCGATACGACGACGGTGTACGGCCCCGTGTTCACCGGCGTCTCGGAGCCGGTCGCGGCGGTGGCGGGCTCGTCTTCCGACGCGGCGGCGTGGCTGTACAAGTCCCTCGCGGCGCTCGGGCTCCTCGCGGCGTGCGCGGCGGTCGCAGCGAGCTCGGGCAGATCGTCGCTGGCAGTCGCCTTCGTCGGCTGGAATCCCGTGCTCGCCGTGCACGCGGCAGGAGGGGGGCACAACGACGCACTCGTGGGCGGGCTCGCGGCGCTCGCGGTCGCGCTCGCGCTGCGGCGCCGCCACGACCTCTCCGGCGCCGTCTGGGTGCTCGCGGTGCTCGTCAAGTGGGTGCCGCTCGTGTTCCTCGCCCTCGCGTCGCTCGCCGCCCGCGCCCGCGCTCGGCCGCTCGGCGTCCGGGGCGTGGTCGGCGCCGCCGTCCTCCTCTCCGCGCTCGCGACGTGGCTGTACGGGGTCGACTGGCTCCGGGCCGCGGAGCCGCTCGCCGGGAACGCCGCGCGCGAGACGAGCTACGCGCTCCCCTCCAGGCTCGAGCACCTGGGCCTGCCGCACGGTGTCGCGCTCGGTGTGTCGCTCGCCGGCCTCGTCGCCGGCCTGTTCTGGCTCGCGCGCGACGCGACCCACGGCCGCGTGCGGCTCGGCCTCGCCGCCTGCCTCGTCCTCGTCACGACCCCGTACCTCGCCGTGTGGTACCTCGCCTGGGCCGTTCCGCTCGCGGCGCCGGAGGAGGAGCGCGCCTCGCGCCTCGCGGCGCTCGCCCTGACCGCGTATCTCCTGCCGCAGACGATCCCGCTCTAGCGGGTGCGGTGGAGCACGAGCACCCCGCCCTCGTCGAAGACGACCGCGTAGCGCCCGCTCGCGCGGAGGGCTGCGACCGCGCGCTCGAGCTGCTCGGCATGGCCGAGTTGGTCGCGGTAGCTCGGTCGCTCGAGGTCGACCGCGACCCAGCGCGCCTCGCCGAGCACCGGGAAGCTGAAAGCCCGCCGGCGCTCGGCGAGGTGGCTCCCGAGCGTGTTCGTCGCGCTGACCGGCGCGCCCGGCGGCACGAGCCTGAGCGCGCGCTCCGCGACGTCGGCGTGACGGCCGACCACGTGCTCGCGCGCGGCGAGGTCGGAGCCGAGCGGTACGTGGCTCCAGACCGGCAGCGGCCCGAGGACGATCCCCGCCACGAGCGCCGAGACGACGATCGCGCGGCCCTCGGGGCGGCGTGCCCACGCATAGCGGCGGCGGAGACGGGCCGCGCCGAGGACCGCCGCGACCATCAGGCCGGGCAGCGCGCCCGCCGTGTAGTGGAAGTGGATCGACGTCTGCGTCCGGGTGTCCGAGAGCAGGCTCAACGCGAGCTCCGGCGCGGCGGTGAGGGCCGCGAGCGGCGCGAGGAGTGGCAGGAGGAGGAGCGGGAGCAGCAGGTGGGCGAGGTACGCGAAGTCGCGCCCGTGCGTCGCCGCTCCGATGATCGCGCCCGGGTCGGTGAAGAGGGTCTCGAGGATCCCGCTCGGCGAGCCGCCGACACCTTCGTATCGTCCTTCGAAGCGCGACCCGCCGGAGATCGAATAGTGCGGGATCACGATCGCGAGCGCGACGACGGTGACCGCGAGACCCCCTGCGGCGATCGCACCGCCGGCCCAGCGGCGCCCGGGCCGGAGCATGTACCAGAGCCCCATCGCGGCCACGACGAGGCCGATCTCCTCCTTCGTCAGGCAGGCGAGGAACGCAACCGCGGCGAACGACGCGAGCCGGTCCTCGTCGAGGAACCAGAAGCCCCAGAGGAGGAGCGGCGTGGCGAGGGCGACGGCATGGAAGTCGTCGAGGACGAGCCACTGCGTGGCCGGCTGCAGGAGGTACGCGAGCGCGAAGCCGGCCGCGGCCCAGTCGGAGCCCAGGTGCTTGCGGCCGAGGAGGTAGACGGGCACGGCTCCCGTGGCGACGGCGACGGCCTGGCAGACGAGGAGCAGCGACGCGTTGGGCCACACCCACCAGAGCGGGGCGAACGCGGCGAGGATCGGCTCGAAGTGCGCGCCGAGCCGCGAGATCTGGACTCCCGGGAGCCCCGTCACCGAGAGGACGTCGCCGTGCGCGGTCGACCACACCGCCTGGACGGCGTTCCCGAGGTCGAAGCGCCCCGTCCAGAACGCGCGGTGCTGCAGCACTGCAAGCGCGCCGAGCCCGGCCGCGAACGCGGCGGAGCCGGCGGCGACGAGGCCGCCGGGCCGGGCCCTCACGCGCCGATCGCTCCCTCGAGCAGGTTCCGCCAGCGCGCGCCGAGGACCGGCTCGGACGCACGGGCTTCGTACGTCGCGCGGCCCGCGGAGCCCAGGCGCGCCGCGAGCCCGGCGTCCTCCGCGAGCCGGCGGACGGCGTCGGCGACGGCGGCGCCGTCACCGGGTGGGACTAGCAGAGCGTCCACGTCGTGCGTCAGGAGCTCCCGAGCGCCGGGCGTGTCGGCGGTGACGACGGGCCGGCCGCACGCGAGCGCCTGGAAGACCTTGTTCGGGATCACGCGCGCCGCCTTCTCGCCGGTCCCGAAGATCCCGAGGGCGCACGCCGACCTCCGGTAGGCGTCGGGCAGGGCCGCATACTCGATCCACGGGACGTGCGTGACGTTCGCCGGCCGGTCGGCGAGGAGCGCGGCGAGCTGGCCGTCGCCGGCGACGACGAACGGGACGTCGGGCAGCAGGCGTGCAGCCTCGAGGATCGCGGGAAGCCCGTGGAGCGGGATCAGCTTCCCGACGAAGAGGACGTGGAACGGCGACGCCCCGACCTCGGCGGGCGTGAAGAGCGCGTCCTCGGCGCCGACGAGCGCGACGGCGACCCGCTCGGCGGGCAGGCCGAAGGTCTCGCGAAAGAAGGCAGCATGCGCTTCCGTGTCGGCGACGACGAGGTCGGCTCCGCGGAACGCCCTACGGTCGAGCGCCCGGATCGCGGCCGCCTTCGGCGATCGGCGCGAGACGACCGCGCGGTCCTCGACGAGCGTGTCCGCGAGCGAGACGAGCGGGTTGAAGACGACGGGCCGCCCGCGCGCGACCCGGCGCGCCGCGGGCAGGTCCGCGTGCCCCGGGTAGCCGACGAGAACCACGTCCGCGTCGTCCGCCGCCGTCCGGGCGAGGGCGAGCTCCGCGCGGGCGAGCCGGAGCAGCGTGCGGAGGCCCGGTGACCAGTTGTGCCTTGCCCACACGGCGCGGTGCCGCTCGACGACGTCGACCCCTGCGAGGCGGAGGCACGAGACGACCTGTGTGTTCCGCGGGGACGCGCGGTCGTACGTCCCGAAGTAGAGCGCCTTCACCCGCGCCTCAGCGCAGGATCTCGTCGACGAGCCGCGACGGGCGGTCCTCCGACACGCGGGAGCGCTCGCGGTGCTGGCTCGTGACGAGCTCGGAGAGCAGGCCGAGCGAGAGGAACTGGATCCCGACGACGACGAGCAGCACGCCGAGCAGCAGGAGCGGGCGACGGCCGATCGGCTCGCCCGTGATCTTCACGATCGTGAGGTAGACGAGGATCACCGTGCCGATCGTGCCGAGGATGAGCCCCAGCCCGCCGAAGAGATGGAGGGGGCGATGGCGGTAGCGGCTCATGAAGGAGACCGTGAGAAGGTCGAGGAAGCCGCGCGCGTATCGCTCGAAGCCGTACCGGCTGCGCCCGTGCTCGCGCGGTCGGTGGTTGACCCCCAGCTCCGTGACCCGGAAGCCGAGGTCGTGCGCGAGCACCGGGACGAAGCGGTGGAGCTCCCCGTAGAGGTCGATGTTCCGCGCGACCT
>DASSJV010000112.1:0-4924 GCA_035691005.1 Gaiella sp.
CCCGAAGGGCGTTCTCCTCTACGGCCCGCCCGGCACCGGCAAGACGCTCCTCGCGCGCGCGACCGCCGGCGAGGCAGGCGTGCCGTTTTTCTCGATCTCGGGCTCCGACTTCGTCGAGATGTTCGTCGGCGTCGGCGCCTCCCGCGTCCGCGACCTGTTCGAACAGGCGAAGCAGGCGAGCCCCTGCATCATCTTCATCGACGAGATCGACGCCGTCGGCCGGCACCGCGGCGCGGGTCTCGGCGGCGGCCACGACGAGCGCGAGCAGACGCTCAACCAGCTCCTCGTCGAGATGGACGGGTTCGAGCTGAAGGACAACATCATCCTCATCGCGGCCACGAACCGGCCGGACATCCTCGATCCGGCCCTCCTGCGCCCGGGGCGCTTCGACCGGCAGATCGTCGTCGACCGTCCCGACCGCAAGGGACGCCAGCAGATCCTCGACGTCCACGCGAAGGGCAAGCCGCTCGCGCGGGAGATCGACCTCGACGTGCTCGCGGCGGCGACCCCCGGCTTCACCGGCGCCGACCTCGCGAACGTGATCAACGAGGCCGCCCTCCTCGCCGCACGCCGCGGCGCGAAGACGATCGGCCAGTCGGAGCTCGAGGAAGGGATCATGCGCGTGATCGCCGGCCCCGAGAAGAAGTCGCGCCTGTTCTCGGAGAAGGAGCGGAAGATCACCGCGTACCACGAGATGGGCCACGCGCTCGTCGGGTACTACCTCGAGGGCACCGACGAGGTGCACAAGATCTCGATCGTCAGCCGTGGACAGGCGCTCGGCTACACGATCTCGCTGCCGGCCGAGGACCGCTACCTGACCACCAAGGGCACGCTCATGGACCAGATGGCGATGACCCTCGGTGGTCGCGCCGCGGAAGAGCTCGTGTTCAACGAGGTGACGACGGGCGCGGCGAACGACATCGAGCGCATCACGTCGACGGCGAAGCAGATGATCATGCGCTTCGGGATGAGCGAGAAGCTCGGCCCGCGCGTGCTCGGCCGCAACCACGACATGCCGTTCCTCGGCCGCGAGATGGGGGCGGAGCCCGACTACTCCGAGGAGATCGCGAAGGAGATCGACGACGAGATCCGCCGCGTGATCGAGGAGGCGCACGACAAGGCGACCAACGTCCTCCGTGAGCACATGGACGTGCTCCACAAGCTCTCGGCGATCCTCATCGAGCGCGAGACGATCGACAAGATCCAGTTCGAGCGGCTGCTCCAGGGCGAGTCCGAGGAGGCGGTCTTCGCAGAAGAGCCGCCCGCGCCGCCGGCCCCCGAGGAGCCCGACGCGGAGAAGAAGCCGCTCCTCCGGCCGTCGCCCCGGCCGCTGCCCGGCGCGGCGATGCAACCGCCGCCCGACCCTGCCGCCTCCTAGCGCGGCGCGGGCACTCCCGACTAGCGTCCCTGCCATGAGCGGGCCGTCCGCCGATCGCTGGCCGCGACCCTCCGTCGTGGGGATCCTCAACGTGACCCCCGACAGCTTCTCCGACGGCGGGTCGTACGCGTCCGCAGACGATGCGACGCACTCCGCGAGGCGCATGCTCGCCGACGGCGCGGCCCTCGTCGACGTCGGCGGCGAGTCGACGCGGCCGGGCGCGGTCGACGTCTCGCAGGACGAGGAGCTCCGTCGCGTCGTCCCCGTGCTCGAGGCGCTCGCGGGCCTCCCCGTGTCGATCGACACGTCCCGCTCCGAGGTCGCCCGCCGCGCCGTGGCGCTCGGCGCCGCGATGGTGAACGACGTCAGCGCGCTCCGGCGCGAGCCGGCGCTCGCGGAGGTCGTCGCCGAGGCGGGCGTCGACGTGTGCCTCATGCACATGCTGGGTACGCCACGGACGATGCAGGTGGAGCCCCGGTACGACGACGTGGTGGACGACGTCGCCGCGTTCCTCGAGGAGCGGCTCGCGTTCGCGGTCGGAGCGGGGATCGCGGAGGACCGGGTCTGCCTCGATCCCGGGATCGGCTTCGGCAAGACGCCCGACCACAACCTCGAGCTCCTGCGGCGGCTCGACCGCATCGTGGCGCTCGGCCGGCCCGTGCTCGTCGGCGTCTCGCGGAAGTCGACACTCGCCCGCGTGCTCGGCGACGACGGCCCGGTCGGGAGCGACGCCGCGTCCGTCGGCGCGGCCGTGGCCGCTTTCGATCGCGGCGCGACGCTGTTCCGGGTCCACGACGTCGCCGCGCACGTCGAGGCGCTCGCGGCCGCCGCCGCGGTGGAGCGGGGGAGCCTGGTGGCGTGACGATCGAGCTGCGGGGGATCGAGCTCTACGGGTTCCACGGCGTGCTCGACGACGAGCGCGAGCGCGGCCAGCTGTTCGTGGTCGACCTCGAGCTGGAGGTCGAACCGGACGTCGCGGCGACGGCGGCGGAGGGCGACCGCATCGAGGACGCGGTCGACTACCGCGACGTCGTGGACGTCGTCGGCGAGGTCTCCGACGCGCGCGCCTACCGGCTGCTCGAGGCGTTCTCGACTGCGCTCGCCGACACGCTGCTCGCGCGGTTCCCGCTCGTCCGCGTGC
Source organism: Gaiella sp. (assembly GCA_035691005.1). Taxonomy (GTDB): domain Bacteria; phylum Actinomycetota; class Thermoleophilia; order Gaiellales; family Gaiellaceae; genus Gaiella. The sequence continues at coordinate 2,520 of DASSJV010000112.1, forward strand.
GTGTGGCCGTGCGCAAGCCCGAGGTGGTGCTCGCCCGCCCCGTCGCCGACGCGGCCGTCGTCGTCGAGCGAAGGCGGTAGCGGCGCCTCAGACGGCGCGCTTCTTGATCGCCGCCGACGCGACGGAGAGTCGGTATGTGGCGCTCACCGTGGTCGGCGGGAGCGTGACCGCGAGGTACGCCCAGCGGCCACGGCCGGTGTTCTCGTAGACGAGCGCCTCCGTCGTCCCCGCCGCCTGCGCGCGGGCGAGGCGCCCGGTCGTCGCGAAGCGGCCGAACACCGTCGGCGCGGTCGCGGAGAAGAGCGACAGGTCCCCGTTGGCGGTCGCCTTGAGCGTCGCGACGACGCGCCGGTGCGCCGGGAGCCAGAGCCGGAAGACGTCGCGCGGGTCCTCCCATTCGTCGACCCGTCCCGCAATCCGGCCGCTGCGCCGCGCGGAGGTCGTCAGCGGCGGCTGCTGGCTCAGGTACATGTCCCGCGCAGGGTCGACCTCGTCGACGTCGTCGTTCGGCTCGGACGGATCCTTCACCGGGGCCGGCAGGGCGAGCGCCGCGGCGACGTCGAGGAGCCCGAACCCGGACGCGGGATCCCGGCCCGAGGGGCCGATGTCGCGGGCGGAGCGCCGCAGGATCTCGGCGACCTGCGACGCGGTCAGCTCCGGCCTGGCCGTCCAGACCCATGCGGCCGAGCCGGCGACGATCGGCGACGAGAAGCTCGTGCCGTCCTCCGGCTGCCAGTTTCCGCCGATCGCGCTCGCGACGAGGATCCCGACACCCGGCGCGGCGAGATCGACGTACGGGGAGCGGCTGGAGAACGAGGCGACGGCTCCGGAGGCGTCCGTCGCCGCGACCGTGGTGACGTGCGCGAGGGCGGCGGGATAGCCGATGGGGCTTCCCTCCTCGCCGCTGTTGCCGGACGCGGCGACCACGAGAGAGCCGAGCGCGACGGCCTGCTGCACCGCGAGCTCGACCGCGAGGTCGCGGCTGCCGCCGACACTGAGGTTGATCACGCCGCGGCCGGCGCGCGCGGCGGCGAGGATGCCCGCCGCGATCTGGCCCGAGTCGAGGCGGGTGCCCGACCCGAGCGCTGCGTCCCAGGAGCGCAGGATTGCCTGCGGGTAGATCCCTACGACGCCGACGCCGTTGGCGGGCGCGCCGATCACCGAGGCCACCGAGGTGCCATGCTCGCCTCCGACGCCGAGCGGTTCCTGCGAGTTGAGCGCGACGAGGTCCGGTCGGCCGGCGAACTCCGGGTGGGCGAAGTCGACGCCCGAGTCGACGATCGTGATCGGGACGCCGGGGCCCGGCGGCGTCAGGCCGTCGATCCCGATCTGCGCGCGCCACCATTCGTCGACCTCGAGCGGGTCGGGCGTGACGGCGCCCTGCGCGACCTCGTACGCTCGCTCGGGCTGCGACGCCGCGACCACCCCGCCGGCGCGGAGCACCGGCGCGAGCGCCGAGGGAACGCGCCAGAGGCGCAGCTCGACGTCGATCGGAGTCGCCCCGGCCGCGACGAGGGTCGCCGGCGCCGAGCACGCTGCCCGCGCCGTCAGACGCACGACGCTCGTCGCGCCGGACGCGTCCGCCGGCGACGGGCCGCCGACCGCCAGGACCGATGCGGCGGCGACTGCGAAGGCAACGCGGAGGGTCACGAACACTGAGTGATACCGATCGTCCCGTGCCACGGTGAGCAGAAGATGGGCGCGTCCGTTAAGAAGGAGTTATGGGATCGTCTCGAGGCGGTGTCCGGGCGTACGTCGGCCTCGGCGCGAACCTCGGCGCGCGCGAGGAGACGATCCGAAACGCGCTCGACCTGCTCGGCGAGCATCCCCGGATCGACGTCGTCGCAGTGTCCACGCTGCGCGAAACGGAGCCCTGGGGGCCGGTCGGACAGCAGCCGCCGTTCCTCAACGGCGCGGCCGCCGTCGAGACGAGCCTCGAGCCCCGTGCGCTTCTCGGCGTGCTGCTCGACGTCGAGCGTCGCCTCGGGCGGGTGCGGGAGGAGCGCTGGGGGCCTCGCACGATCGACCTCGACCTGCTCGTATACGGCGGTTCCGTCGTCGACGAGCCCGGGTTGACCGTCCCGCACCCGCGCCTCCGCGAGCGCGCCTTCGCGCTCGAGCCGCTCGTCGAGCTCGAGCCGGAGCTCGTCGTTCCCGGTCAGGGCCCGGCCGTGGCGCTGCTCGAGTCCCTCGACCGCGCGGACGCTCCTTGACGGCGGCAGGCGGGCCGGCCGGGCCACGGCCGGTGGGGACTACACTCCCGACATGAGCCATCTCGACGAGCTCGACGAGTTCGAGGCGGAGCTCGAGCTGCAGCTGAAGCGGGAGTACACGGCGGTCTTCCCGCTGTTCCGGTACTGCGTGCTGACGCAGGACGCGACGTATCTCTGCAACACGCTCGATCT
>DASSJV010000113.1:0-8871 GCA_035691005.1 Gaiella sp.
CGTGTCGTCGTCGAGCGCGAGCATGAACCGTGCGAGCTCCACGGCTTCGTCGTCGGGCGCGTGGACGACGACGCGGCCGTCGGGGCGCTGCCAGGCGCTCGCGGTTCCGCCGTGGGGCAGGTCGCCGCGCCAGACTTCGCCTCGCACGGTGAGGCGCAGGCGGTACGGGCCTCTCGGGACGAGCACGGCTTCGACCATCGCGCGCCCCAGCCTACGCCGCGGGTACGCTGCTCGACCGACCGTGCGGCTCGCCGACGCGATCTCGCTCCGCTCGCGCAGGCGCAAGCTCGCGCTGTTTCTCGAGCTGATGGAGCCGACGCCGGGGACCACGGTGCTCGACGTCGGCGTCGACGAGGTCTCGCACGGCGAGTCGGGCGGCGAGAGCGGCTGCACGACGCACAACTTCCTCGAGGAGCACTACCCCTGGCCGGCGCGCATCACCGCGCTCGGGCTCCACGAGGGCGACCGGTTCAGGGCGCGCTATCCCGCGATCCCGTACATCCAGGGGGACGCCTGCGAGCTCCCGTTCGACGACGGGGCGTTCGACGTCGTCCACTCGAACGCCGTGATCGAGCACGTCGGGACGCGCGAGCGTCAGGAGGCGTTCGTCCGCGAGGCGGTCCGGGTCGGGCGGCATGTGTTCCTGACCACCCCGAACCGCTGGTTTCCCGTCGAGGTCCATACGAGGCTCCCGCTCGTCCACTGGCTGCCGGAGTCGGCGGCCGGGCGCGCCTACGACCTCGCGCGCAAGCCCTGGGCGAAGGACAACCACCTGCTCGGGCCCGCAGAGCTGCGCGCGCTGTTCTCCGTGCCGGTGCGCGTCCACAACCTCGGCATGACGCTCGTTGCGACGACGTGACCGGCCGCGTGCCACGGATCGCGCTGGTCGTCCTCGCGATCGGCCTCGCCCTCCACAACCTCGCGATGTCGCTCCTCTGGCAGGCAGGTGTGAGGGGCGGCGCGCTCGACGTCGTGGCCGCGTGGAAGGAGGCGGTTCTTGTCGTCGCGTTCGTCGCGGCCGTGGCAGCCGTCGGCTCGATGCCGCAGCTGCTCTGGGCGGACCGCCTGGCGCTCGCGTACGGCGCGCTCGTCGTCCTCTACTGGGCTCTGCCGCAGTCGTGGCTCGGCGGCAGCGCCACGGCGAAGGGCGAGCTGTACGCGCTGCGCCACCATCTCCTCCCGCTCGGCGCGTACGCGCTCGGGCGGCTCGTGACGCTCGACCGGACGTGGTGGCGGAGAATCGGGGTGACCATCGTCGCGGTCGGGTGCGGGCTCGCCGCGTGGGGGCTCGTCGACGTGTACCTCGTGCCGCTCCAGTGGTGGCGCGATTCGGGGGTGCCGGACTGGTTCCACGAGCAGCTCGGGCTCACGTACCGCTGTCTCTCCTACCTGCCCGAGAACTGGATCCTCAACACCGACGAGGAGAGCCCTGTGCGAAGGCTCGTCTCGACGTTCCTGAGCCCGCTGGCGACGGCGTACATGCTCGTCGTGGCGTGCCTGCTGCTGGCGGCCGTACGTCCGCGGCGCTGGACGGTCGCGGCCGCGGCGCTCGCGTACGCGGGGCTTCTCTGGACGCATACCCGCGCAGCGTTCATCGCATTGCCGGCGGGGCTGCTCGTCCTCGCGGCGCTGCGGCGCTCGGTCCCCCTCGCGGGCCTCGCCGCAGGATCGGTCGTCGCCTCGGTCGTGTTCGTCGCCGTGTTCCAGACGATCGGGCCCCAGACCTCGTACAGCGCCTCCGAGCTTCTCTGCCTGCGCGAGAACGCCGCGGTCGAGGGCGAGGCGTCCGACGACCCGTTCAGCGCCGGCGAGAGCTCGACGTCGAGCCACCTCACGGCGCTGCGCGACGGAATCCGCACGGTCGCCCGCCACCCCTGGGGATACGGGCTCGGGAACTCGGGCGTCTCCGCCTCGCGCACCGGCGTGGAGGTGAAGGCGGGCGAGTCGAGCTACACGGAGCTCGGGGTCGACGCGGGCGTGCTCGGGCTCGCGGCGTTCGCGGGGTGGCTCGTCGCGCTCGGCGTGGCGCTCCGAGTGCGCTCGCCGTGGCTCGCCGCGTCGGTCGCCGCCGTGGTCGTCCTCGGCCTGCAGACCGACGTGATCGGCATCCATTGGCTCTCGGTCGTGGTCTTCGCCCTGGCGGGCTCCGCGCTCCGACTAGGCCCGGAGGACGAGCCGCCAGAGGCCGCGCTCTAGCCCGCGCCGAACGCGCGGCGACGCTCGACGTCCGCGTCGTCGACCAGGTGGCCGTCTCGCGCCACGTAGCCGCCCTTGCCGCCGACGACGAGCAGCAGGAGGTCGTCGTCGCCCGCGTTCGAGACGCAGCGGGGCGTCGTCGAGGCGACGTGCACCATCCCTCCCGGCCCGAGCAGCCGCTCCTCGCCGTCCACCTCGACCCGCGCCGTGCCGGAATGGACGAAGTACAGCTCGTCCTGCTCCTCGTGGTAGTGGGGGAAGCCCTGGTAGCCGGGCGGCATGACGATCACGTTGACTCCGAACGCCTCGACGCCGAGCGCACGGCGCACCTTGCGGAAGCCGTAGCCCTCGCCGAGCTCGTCGATCGAGCCGAACGCATGGGTCATCGTCGTTCCTCCGTTCCGAGCATCGCGTCGATCGTCCGTCCGAGGCCCTCCTCGAAGCCGACGTCCGGCGCGTACCCGATCGCGTCCCGAGCCGCCGAGACGTCGGCCCACGACTCGCGGACGTCGCCCGGCTGAGCAGGGCCGTACGTCTTCTCGACCGGCTTGCCGAGCAGTCGGCCGATCGTGTCGGCGAGCGCATTGACCGTCTCCGAGCCGCCCGCCGCGATGTTCAGGACGCGGCCGGCGGCGTCCGCCGCGTCGGCCGCGAGAAGGTTCGCGCGCACGACGTTCTCGACGTACGTGAAGTCACGGGACTGCCCGCCGTCGCCGTGCACGGTCACCGGCCGCCCGTCCGCGATCGCCCGGATGAACCTCGGGACGACCGCCGCGTACTGCGAGCTCGGGTCCTGGCGCGGGCCGAACACGTTGAAGTACCGCAGCGCCACCGTCTCGATCCCGTAGACGCGGGTGAAGCTCACGCAGAAGCGCTCGGCGGCGAGCTTCGCGACGGCGTACGGGGAGATCGGGTTCGGCGCCTGCGTCTCGACCCGCGGGAACGAGCCGCCGTCGCCGTAGACCGACGAGGACGAGGCCGCCACGACCCGGCGGATCCCCTCGTCGCGCGCCGCGAGGAGGACGTTGAGCGTCCCCTCGACGTTGACGGCGGTTGAGGACAGCGGGTCCTGGACGGAGCGGGGCACGGAGCCGAGGGCACCCTGGTGGAAGACGACCTCCGTGCCGCGGACGGCCGTGTGCACGCGCTCGTACGAGCGCAGGTCGCCCTCGACCACCTCGACGTCGCGGCCGAGCGCGGCGAGGTTCGCGCGGCTTCCCGTCGAGTAGTTGTCGAGCACGCGCACCTCGTCGCCTCGCTCGAGCAGCGCCGCCACGAGGTTCGACCCGATGAACCCGGCGCCGCCGGTGACGAGTACGATGCTCACGACGCGCGCTCCGCGACGACGTGGTAGTTCGCCGCGAGCGTCCCCGGCCCGGTGCCGCGCAGCGTCGCCGAGCGGCCGTCGAGCCAGCGCGCGACGCGGTTGAGCGTCGCCACGACGGGGCCGCGGAGCGGCCGCAGCGGCGTCCTGCGCAGCGCGTGTTCGAGGAAGATCGCGTTCAGCATCGCGAGGGACGAAACCGTGCCCGAGCCGGGCGACACCGTAACCGAACCCCACGCGCCGTTCGCCGCGAACAGCCGCTCGAGGCCCTCGTGCGTCCAGCGCCACGGATCGGAGGGGTTCGGGTGGTAGACCATCGCGCCGTGCGTCGAGAGCAGCACGCGGCCGCCGGGCCGGGTCACGCGATGCAGCTCGCGGATCGCCTGCGCCGGGTCGTCCACGTGCTCGAGCACCTGGATGCAGAGGACGAGGTCGAACGACGCGTCCTCCGCCGGGATCGCCTCGACCGGCCCCACGAGATCGGCGTGGACGTGCGCGGCAGTGTCGAGCCCGACGTACTCCGAGACGTGCGCCGCGAAGAGCGGCGCGTACGGCTTCTCGCCGCAGCCGGCGTCGAGCAGCCGGTAGCGGCCGAGGTCGGCGTGGGCCCGCTCGGCCTCGCTCGCGAGCCAGCGCGCAAGCGGCGCCCGCACCGCGTACGTCGGCATCGAGAGCGGCGGGTCGAGGCGGGCGTCAGTCACGGGTGAACACCAAGCCGAACGAGATCCACGTCAGCGCGCCGAGCGGGAGCCCGGAGACGAGCCCGATCCCGGTCCACACGCCCGCCGCGACGAGCAGCCAGCCGAGCCCGCAGAGCGCGGCGGGAGACGAGCGGATGCCGCGGATCCCGGCGGCGATGCCCGCCGCCGCGAGCCCCAGCAGCACGACGATGCCCGCGATCCCGAGGTCGGCCGCGACCTGGAGGTAGAGCAGCTGGATCCCCCACGGGTGCTCCGGCGAGGGGAAGGCCTGGTCGGGCTCGTCGGGGAACCGCGCACGCGCGTCGTCGAGGAACGGCCCATAGGCCCACTCCTCGCTCGACGCCTGCCACCCCACACCCGTCACCGGCCGGTCGAGCCAGATGCGCCCGCCGATGTACGCGAGCAGCGTCCGGTGCGCGTAGCTCTCGACGCCCGTGTCCGCGGTCTTCTCGCGCAGCCCGACGAACTCCGCGAAGCGCTCGATCGTGTCGGCGCGCATCGTCGCGGTGCCCGCCGTCACGGCGAGTGCCACCGCGACGACGGTGAGCGCGCCTCGGCCGTTCAGCGCCCGGAGCGCCCGGGCACCGAGCAGCACCGCCGCGAGCGCGAGCCACATGCCGAAGACGGCCGTCATCGCGCCCGAGAGCACGACGCCGAGGGCGCCGGTGACGAGCCCGACGAGCGCCCAGCGCCGGCCGGCCGCCCGCCACCCCAGAGCGACGCCGAGCGCGCCGACGACGAGCGCGGCGCCCGACAACGCGGCGAGGTCGTGGATCCCGACGAACGACGGCTCACGCTGGCCGGGCCGCTTCCCCTCGAACTCCGAGACGACGCCGAGGAACTGGAGGAGCCCCCAGGCCGTCGCGGCGACGCTCCAGGCGACGACCGCCCGCAGGAGCGGCACCGCGTCGCGCGTCGCGCGCACGAGGAGCACCGTCGCCGGCAGGAGGCAGGCGTACCACCCGAACTTCGCGACGCTGATCGCGTGCACGCCGAGCGCGTAGTCCTCTCCGAGGAGCGACGGCGTCGCGAGCGACACCGCGGCGACCGCGACGAACGCGGCGGCGAGCCCGACCACGACCCGCGCCGCACGGAGTGGCGCCCACCCCTCGCGGCGTCCACGCACGACCGCGGCGACGACGACGAGCGCGATCGCGACGTCCGCGAGCGTCACGTCCACCGAGGTCGTGCCGACGCCGATCGAGAGCGTCGGCTGGTACGTGGCGTGGAGGAAGAGGAACGGGACTGCCGCGGCGAGCGCGAGGGCTTCCGTCGCGGCGTCCCCGGCGAGGCTCTGCAGCAGCCCGTCCGACGCTCGCCCACGTGGCAGCGGCTCGGCCGTCACCGTGCGGACTGTAGACGCGCTCCCGGAGCGCGGGACCCCCTCCCCTAGACTGACCCGTCACGATGGCCCCGAGCGTTCTCCGGCGCCGGTTCGCGACCGCGGCCGGGCTCTACCTGTCGGTCGGTCTCGGCATCCTCGGGACGATCGCTGCGGCCCGAATCCTCGGGCTCGAGGACTTCGGGAGGTTCGCGACCGTGATGGCGGTCGTGGGCCTGGCGCAGACCCTGCTCGACCTGACGGTCGAGGAGAGCCTCACGAAGTTCGGGTTCCGCTACGTCGCGGCCGAGGACTGGGGCAAGCTGCACCGCCTGTTCCGACGTGCGCTCGAGGTGAAGCTCGTCGGCGGGGCGCTCGCGAGCCTCGTGATCCTCGCGCTCGCGCCGTTCGCCGACGAGCTGTTCGGAGGCGAGGACCTCGCCTGGCCGCTCACCGCCGCTGCGGCCCTGCCCGTGCTCGCGGCGCCGGAGAACGTCAGCGCGAGCGCGCTCCTCCTCCGCGGGCGATACGACCTTCGCGGCGCCCTCCTCTCCGTGACGATGGGGATCCGCCTCGTCGCGATTCTCGTCGGGGCGTCGTTCGGCGTGACGGCGGCGTTCGCCGCGCTCTGCGTCGGCCAGGTCGTCTCGACGTCGGTCTCCGGGTCGGCCGGGCTCGCCGCGCTCCGCCGCTTCCCGCGCGTCCCGCCGCGGGCCCTGGGGTCGGACCGCCGCGAGATCCTCTCGTTCGTCGTCCAGTCGAGCGTCGCGACCGGCGTGATCTCGCTCCGCTCGGCGCTCGCGCCCGTGCTGCTCGGCGTCGTGGCCGGGACGACCCAGGTGGGCTACTACCGCGTCGCGCTCGCGCCGCAGAGCGGCTTCTCGGCGGCGACCGCGCCGGTGCGGCTCGTGCTGCTCACCGAGCAGACGCGCGACTGGGAGCACGGCCGAGCCGCCTCCGTGCTGCGCGGCCTCCGCCACTACTCGCTCGGGGCGGCCGCGGTGGCGCTCGTCTCGCTGCCGGTCTTCCTCCTCGCGATGCCGTGGCTCGTGCGGATCGTGTTCGGGTCGGACTTCCTGCCGGCCGTCGACGCGGCGCGGATCGTGCTGGTGTCGGCCGCGATCCTCCTCGTGCTCGGCTGGACGAAGTCGTTCCCGGTGACGATCGGCCGTCCGCGCCTGCGCATCGTCACGCACGGGCTCGAGACGCTCGTGCTGCTGCCGCTCGTGCTCGTCCTCGGCGACCGCTGGGGCGTGACGGGGGCTGCCGTCGCGATCCTCGTCTCGACGCTCGTCTTCGCGGCGGCCTGGCTCGTCGTCCTCGCGCGCCTGCGCGCCGAGCTTCGCGCCGGACGGGGGATCGGCGCACCGACGGCGGCGGGCTCGTGAAGGTCGTTGTCGTCTCGGGGATCTGGCCGCCCGACGTCGGCGGCCCGGCGAGCCACGCGCCGGCGCTCGCAGAGTCGCTCCTCTCCGCCGGTCACGGCGTCGAGGTCGTCACGACGGCCGAGGCGCCGCCCGAGGCGCGTCCCTACCGGATCCGCTGGGTCTCCCGCACCCGTCCCGCACCGCTCCGACACCTCGCCGTCGTGCGAGAAATCGCCCGCGCGGCGCGCGGCGCCGACCGCGTGTATGCGACGTCGATGGTGCGACGCGCGGCGCTCGGCGCGGCGATCGCGCGACGGCCGCTCGTCGTGAAGCTCGTCTCCGACGAGGCGTTCGAGCGTGCGGTCCGGACGGGCCGCTTCCTCGGGACGCTCGAGGACTTCCAGCACGTCTCGGGCGGTCTGCGCGTGCGGCTTCTCCGCGCGACGCGGAACCGCGCGCTCCGGCGCGCGGCGCACGTCGTAGTGCCGAGCGGGTACCTGCGCGACCTCGCGCTCGGCTGGGGTGTCGTCGGCGACCGCCTGACGGTCGTGTCGAACCCGGCTCCGGTGCTCCCGGCGCTGCCCGACCGTGACGCCGCTCGCGCCGCGCTCGGGCTGAACGGCGTCACCCTCGCCTCGGCCGGGCGGCTCACGCGGCAGAAGGCGCTCGGCGACGCGCTCGCGGCGCTGGCGCGCGTCGACGGCGTCTCGCTGGTCCTGGCCGGTGACGGGCCGGAGCGCACGGCGCTCGAGCGGCGGGTCGGCGAGCTGGGCCTTGACGGCCGCGTCCACTTCCTCGGCCCGCTCGCCCGGGACGAGGTGCTGACGCTGTTCCGGGCCGCCGACGCCGCGCTCCTGACCTCGGCGTGGGAGAACCTCCCGCACAGCGTCGTCGAGGCGCTCGCGGTCGGGACGCCCGTCGTCGCGACCGCGGTCGGCGGCGTCCCCGAGCTCGTCCGCGACGGCGAGAACGGGCTTCTCGTCGCCCCGGGCGACGTCGACGCGCTCGCCGACGCGATCCGCCGCGTCTCCGAGCCGGGGCTCCGCGACGCGCTCGCCGCGAAGGCGGCCGGGTCGGTGGCCGAGCTCGACGAGGAGCGGCTTCTCGCGCGGATCGTCCACCTGATCGAGGGTTCCGGGTGAAGCCACGGGTCCTGATGGTGGGGCGCACGCGCTACCGGCTTCCCCTGGACCCGTCGCTCGCGCGGAAGTTCGACGGGCTGAGGGACCGGCTCGACCTGCGCGTCCTCGCGGCTGCCCCCCACGGCGCCACGCCGGGCGACGGGACGTTCGCGCTCCAGCGCGGGACGCGCGTTCCCGCACTCGACGGCCCGCTGTTCTACGGCGCGCTCCCCGCGCGGATCGCGCGCGAGCTACGTCGCAGGCCCGCGGACGCGATCCTCGCGCAGAGCCCGTACGAGGCGCTCGCGGCGCTCGCCGGCCGCCGCCTCGCGCGCAGCGACGCCGCCGTCGTCGTCGAGATCCACGGCGACTGGCGGACGTGGTCGCGACTCTACGGCTCTCCCGCCCGGGCCGTGGTCGCCCCGCTCGCCGACCGCGCCGCGCTCGTCGCGATCCGCAGGGCCGACGCGGTCCGGACACTGTCGTCATTCACGACGCGCATCGTTCAGGATGCAGGCGTCGAGCCCGCGGGCACGTTCACGACCTACACCGAGTTGACCGCGTTCTCCGAGCCCCCCGTCACCCCTCTGCCCGAGCGCCCGGTCGCGCTGTTCGTCGGCGTGCTCGAGCGCTACAAGAATGTCCACGCGATCGCCGACGCCTGGCGGCTGGCGGCGCCCCGCGTGCCCGGCGCGACGCTCGCGCTGGTGGGGGACGGACGACACCGCGACGTGGTCGAGGCGCTCCTCTCCGAGCTGCCGGGCCGCGTGACCTGGGAGCGGCGCCTCGAGACCCCGGCGATGGTGCAGGCGCTCGACGACGCCTGGCTCCTCCTCCTCGC
>DASSJV010000114.1:0-22843 GCA_035691005.1 Gaiella sp.
TCGAGGAGCTCGTCGACCTGCGCCGTCGACGCGCCGCCGAAGGCGACGTTGCGGCGCACGCTGAGATGCGGGAACAGGGCGTACTCCTGGAACACGAGCCCCACCGAGCGCCGCTCGGGCGGGACGTCGACGCCGCGCTCCACGTCGAGCCACACCTCGCCGTCGAGCGCGATACGGCCGCGGTGGGGCCGCTCGAGCCCCGCCACGGCGCGAAGGAAGGTCGACTTCCCCGCGCCGGACGGCCCGACCAGTGCGAGCGTCTCGTCGCCGACCGCGAGGGTCAGCTCGAGGTCGAACGCACGAAGGCCGTGGTGGACGTCTGCGTCGAGCTGCGCCATGACGGGATGAGCTTGACGGCGAGGAGGAGCGCACCGGAGGCGAGCACGAGCTCGGCCCCGATCGCGAGGGCGGTGTCGAAGTCGACGTCGAACTGCTCGTAGACGGCGAGGGAGAGCGTCTGGGTGACGCCCTGGAGCGAGCCCGCGAACATGATCGTCGCGCCGAACTCGCCGAGGCCCCGCGCGAAGGACAGGGCGGCGCCGGCCCACAGGCCGCCGCTCGCGAGCGGCAACGCGACGCGGGCGAACGTCGCGCCGGGCCCCTTCCCAAGGGTGCGGGAGGCGTCCACGAGCGTGCGATCGACGCCCTCGAACGCCGCGATCGCGGTGCGGACGTAGAACGGGCCTGCGACGAAGACGACCGCCATCACCACCGCAGCCTTCGTGAACGCGATCTCGAGCCCGAATGCCGACATCGTGTCGCCGAGCAGGCCGAGCCGGCCGAACGCGGCGAGGAGTCCGACGCCGGCGACGGCGGGCGGCAGGACGAGCGGCAGCTCGACGAGGGTGATCGCGACGTTCCTCCCCGGGAAGCGCGCGTTCGCCAGCAGGTAGGCGGCGGGCGTGCCGACGAGCAGGATCAGCGTCTGCGCGATCAGCGTCGTCTCGAGGGTCACGCGCAACGCGTCCTGGGCCACGTCGGAGCGGAGCGCGTCGAGCAGCTCGCCCGGCGGGACGTTGACGAAGATCGCGACGACGGGGACGACGAGGAACGCGAGCGCGAGCCCGGTCGCCGCCCAAAGGACGACGGAGAACGCGCGGCTCACTCGGGCAGCCCGAAGCCGGCGGCCCGGAGCGCGGCACGCCCCTCGCCGCCGAGCAGCGCGATCATGAACGCCTGCGCGGCCCCGAGGTCGCGCGGGCTCGCGGCGATCGCGGCCTCGTAGAGCACGGTCGGCTGCGCCTTCTTCGGGAACGGGATCACGCGCACCTTCCCGACCACCGCCCGGACGTCGGTCCGGTACACGAACCCTGCGTCGGCCTCGCCGAGCGCGACCTTGCCGACGATGCCCTTCACGTCCGGCTCGAGGCTGACCGTCTTGCGGAGGACGCGCAGCAGCGAGAGGCGCTTCAGCACCTCGCGCGTGTAGAGGCCGATCGGCACCGCCGGCCCCGCGACCACGAGGCGGAGCTTCGGCCGCTTCGCGAGATCGGCGACGGAGCGGATCCGCGCGGGATTCGTCTTCGGGACGACCAACACGAGGCTGTTCGAGGCGAACACGACCGGCTTGCGGACGAGCCCCTCGCGGTAGAGGTCCTGCGCGTACTTGGGGCTCGCCGAGAGGAAGACGTCGACCGGGAAGCCCAGCCGGATCTGTTGCGCGAGTTGGTTCGAGCCGCCGAAGGATGCGCGGGCGTCGGGGTCGATGTGCGGGAGGACCTCGGTGAGCGAGGCCGCAGCGAGCACCGTCGCCTGGCCGTCGGCCGTGCGGTCGCCCTGACCCGAAGCCGTCCCGGCGACCGCGAACGCCGCCACCGCGGCGACGATCGCGGGGAGCGTCGCGCGCCTCACGTCTCCACCATCACGCTCGTCGATTTGACGATCGCGGTCGCCGCCGCACCCGGACGGAGATCGAGCGCGTCGACCGAGGCGGCCGTGACGATCGCAACGACACGGGCCGGCTCCGTCACGTCGATCTCGACCTGCGCGAGGAGCCCGTCACGCTCGACCGAGCGGACGACCCCGTGGAAGCGGTTGCGCGCCGAGAGCCGGTCGCCGCCGTCGGGGCCGCGCAGCCTCTCGATCTCGGAGACCGGGACGACGCGGCGGTTCGCCGCATCCCGTTCGACACGGAGCTTCCCCTCGCGGTCCCAGCGGCGGAGCGTGTCGAGGCTGATCCCGAGGGCGCGCGCGGCTTGCGCCGCCGGAAGTGACTTCCTAGGCATTGCCTAATCAATAGCACACCCTGAGCCCAGAGGGCCCAACGTGCTTGTTGCTTATTCCTGAGATTCGATGTGCTAATGTCTAGCACTCCAATGGGAATTATCGAAAAGAAGGAGACAGGGATGACCCGTCGCACCCTTGCGACACTGCTCGCGACGATTGCCGTGGCGACCGTCGCCGGAGCGACGAGCGCGACTGCCCGCACGACCGACACGACGCTGAACCTCGTCGCCTACTCCACACCGCGACCTGTGCTGACGCGGTTGATCGACGAGTTCCACAAGACCCCGCAGGGGCAAGGGATCACCATTCGCGCGTCCTACGGCCCGTCGTCCGCCCAGGGCCAGGCGGTGGCCAACGGGCTGCCCGCCGACGGGGTCATTCTCAACACGGGCAACGACATCAACGACCTCGTCGACAAGGGCCTGATCGACAAGAACTGGGACAAGCAGAGCCACAAGGGCGTGGTCTGGAACTCGGTGGTCGTCTTCGGCCTCCGGGACGGCAACCCGAAGAAGATCAAGGGGTGGAACGACCTGGTCAAGCCGGGCGTCCAGGTCGTGACCGTGAACCCGTTCACCGGGGGGATCGCGAAGTGGAACATCCTCGCGTCGTACGTCGCGCAGCGTCGGCTCGGCAAGACCGACGCGCAGGCGCTCGACTGGCTCCGCAGGTTCTACAAGGGCAACGTCGTCTCGCAAGACTCCTCGGGCTCGAACGCGACGAATACGTTCCTGTCGGGCAAGGGCGACGTCCTCCTCACGTTCGAGAGCGAGGCGATCAACGGGAAGCTCCCGTACGTGATCCCGCGCCAGACGATGCTGATCGACGTCTACATCGCGGCGGTCAAGACGAGTCGGCACAAGGCCGAGTGGACCGCGTTCTCCCGGTTCCTCAAGACGTATCCGGCGCAGAAGGTCCTCGCCCAGAACGGCTACCGGCCGGTCGACAAGAAGGCGCTCGCCGAGTTCAAGAGCAAGTACCCGACCCGGCCGGGCGAGACGACGATCACGAACAAGTTGCTCGGCGGCTGGCGCGCGGTCGACAAGAAGTGGTTCGACCCGCGCACGAGCATCATGCAGCAGATCGAGCAGTCGCTCGGAGTCCCCACTGAGTAACGCGCTCACCGAGACGGCGCGCCTCCCGGCGCCGGCGCCCGCGCAGCGCAGGGAGAGAGCCGCGACCCCGGCTCTCTCCCTGCAGGTCGGTTTCGTCACGACGTTCCTGCTCGTCATCGTCGTGATGCCGATCGCGGCGGTCGTCTGGAAGTCGACGGGTCAGGGCTGGGCCGGCTTCTGGGAGGTCGTCTCCTCCCCCCAAGCCGTCGCTGCGTTCAAGCTGACGCTGATCACCTCGACCCTGGCGGTACTGACGACCGCCGTGTTCGGGACGATCATCGCCTGGGTCCTCGTGCGCGACTCCTTCGCGGGAAAGTCCGTCGTCAACGCGATCATCGACCTGCCGTTCGCGTTGCCCACGATCGTCGCCGGGCTCGTGATCATGGCGCTGTACGGGCCTCGGACGCCCCTAGACTTCACGATCGGCTCGTTCCATTTCGACGCCAACGTGACGTTCACGCGCGGCGCGATCTACATCGCGCTTCTGTTCGTCACGCTCCCCTTCGTCGTCCGCGCCGTGCAGCCCGTGCTGATCGAGTTCGACCAGGAGCTCGAGGACGCGGCGCGGTCGCTGGGGGCGGGCCCGTTCGCGACCTTCAGACGCGTCGTGCTGCCGGTGATCCTCCCCGGGATCCTGTCGGGGGTGGCGATGGCGTTCGCACGCGCCGTCGGCGAGATCGGAGCGATCGTCCTGATCGCGGGCAACCTCCCGTTCAGGACCGAGGTCGCCTCGATCCACCTCTTCTATCGGATCGAACAGGACCCCGCGGGCTCGGCGGCGATCGCCGTGGTGCTCCTCCTGATCTCGTTCACCGCGCTGATGGGCATCGGCGTCCTCCGCTGGTACGTCACGAGGCACGACCGTGGGTAGGCTCGGGCTCCGCTTCGTCGCCCTCGGCTACCTCGTCGTCATTCTCGTGGGCCCCCTGTTCATGATGGTGTGGCGCACCGCGGAGGACCTCGACGGCGCTTGGGCGGCGATCACTGCGCCGGACACGGTCTCCGCGTTCAAGCTCACGCTGCTCGTCACGGTGATCGCGGTCGCCGTGAACACCGTGTTCGGGATCGTGTGCGCGCTCGTGATCGTGCGCGGCAACATCCCGGGCCGAGGGTTCCTCAACGCCTTCATCGACCTCCCGCTCGCCCTCTCGCCGGTGATCGTGGGGTTCTCGCTCGTCGTCCTCTACGGCGCCAGCGGCTGGCTCTCGTGGTTCCCGAAGCACGGCCACGATATCGTGTACGCGACGCCGTCGATCGTGCTCGCGACGATCTTCGTGACGCTCCCCTTCGTAGCGCGCGAGGTCGTGCCGACGCTCCGCGAGATCGGCACCGAGCAGGAACAGGCAGCCCAGACGCTCGGCGCGTCGGGCTGGCAGACGTTCTGGCGGATCACGCTCCCGTCGATCCGCTGGGCGGTCGTCTACGGCGTGGTTCTCACCGCCGCCCGCGCGATCGGCGAGTTCGGGGCGGTGGCGATCGTCTCCGGAAACATCGTCGGGAAGACCCAGACGGCGACTCTCCGGGTGGAGGACGCGTACCAGTTCTCCTACGGGAACTACGCGCCCGCGTACGGCATCTCGTTCGTGCTCGCCGCGATGGCGATCCTCGTCCTCGTCACGATGATCGTCGTCCAACCGAAGGGAGCGAAGCACTGATGTCGATCTCCGTCCGTCGCGTCACCAAGCGATTCGACGAGTTCCTCGCGCTCGACGACGTGTCGGTCGAGGTCGCCTCCGGGTCCCTGACCGCGCTCCTCGGGCCGAGCGGCAGCGGCAAGTCCACGCTGCTGCGGATCATCGCCGGGCTCGAGACGGCGGACGCGGGGAGCGTCGCGATCGACGGGGCGGACGTGACCGGACGGCCCCCGCAGAAGCGGGGCGTCGGGTTCGTGTTCCAGCACTACGCGGCGTTCAAGCACATGACGGTGTACGACAACGTCGCGTTCGGCCTGAAGATCCGCAAGCGAGCGAAGAGCGAGATCGCAGATCGCGTGGGACAGCTCCTGAAGCTCGTCCAGCTCGAGGGTCTCGCGAAGCGGTACCCCTCGCAGCTCTCGGGCGGGCAACGCCAGCGGATGGGGCTCGCGCGGGCGCTCGCGATCGATCCCTCCGTCCTCCTCCTCGACGAGCCGTTCGGTGCGCTGGACGCCCGCGTGCGCGCCGAGCTCCGTGAATGGCTCCGCCGCCTCCACGACGAGACGCACACGACGACGGTGATCGTCACGCACGACCAGGAGGAGGCGATGGAGGTCGCCGACGAGGTCGCGGTGATGAGCCAGGGCAAGATCGAGCAGGTCGGCCCTCCCCGGGAGGTCTACGAGCAGCCCGAGAACGAGTTCGTGATGACGTTCGTCGGCCAGGCGCACCGGATCGGGGACGCCTTCGTCCGTCCGCACGATCTCGAGGTAGCGCTCGAGCCGAACGGCGAGACCCGGGAGGTCATGATCGAACGCATCGTCCACTTCGGATTCTCCGTCCGACTCGACCTCGTCGACGACCGCGGAGAGCGGCTCTCGATGCAGACGACGCGCGACCACCTCGAGCTTCTCGAGCTCGCGCCCGGCCAGATCGTGTACGTCACGGCCGCGCGCCACACGACGTTCGCATGAGTGCCTGGGTGTTGCAGCTCCGCGGCGCCAAGGCCCGCGCCACGGTCACCACGCGGCCGGCGAGGACGCGACGACGTCGGCGAGCGTCGCCTCCTCGAGCACGCCCCGCATCGCCGCGCGCAGGTCGAGCCAAACCGGCTGCAGCCCGGCCGCCGCGCCGACGTACTCGACCTCTTCGGGCCGCGCGCCCCGCACCGTCGCGATCGGCCCCTCGACCGCGCGGATCACGTCGGCGAGGCTGATCTCGTCGGCCGGCCGCGCGAGCGAGTAGCCGCCCTCCACCCCGCGCCGGCTCGCGACGAGCTCGGCGTGGCGGAGGTCGTTCAGGATGCTCTCGAGGAACTTCTGCGGAATCCCCTGCGCGGTCGCGAGCTGCTCCCCCTTGACGAGCCCGCCCGCGGCCGCGAGCTCCAGCATCGCCCGCAGGGCATAGTCGACCTTCGCCGAGACGCGCACGCCGCGAACCGTAACCGGGCATCGCCGGTTGTCGCGCACGGGCGGCGCGGGTCATGATCGGCCGACCCGACCGAGGAGCCCGAAGTGCAGGAGCCCGTCATCCACCGCCCAGGCGACAGCGAGGCGATCACGAACCCGGTCGGCGGCCGGATCACGTTTGCGCTGCGCGGCGGGCAGACCGACGGGCGGCTGCTGGCACTCGAGACGGTCGCGGCCCCCGGCGAAGGGCCACCCCTCCATACGCACTCGAACGAAGACGAGTGCCTCGTCGTGCTCGAGGGCGCGATGCGCTTCCGTTTCGGCGACCAGGTGGAGGATGCGCCGGCCGGGACGGTCGTCTACGTGCCGCGCGCGGCACCCCACACGTGGCAGAACGTCGGCGACGCCCCGGCGCGGATGCTGGTGCTCTTCACGCCCGCCGGCATGGAGGCGTTCTTCGAGAACTTCGCCGCCCAGGGCAACGTGCCCGGCCCCGAGGCGTTCGAACGCGCGGCAGAAGGAACCGGTATGGACGTCGTCGGCCCGCCGCTCGCGCAGAGCCACCCGCGCTGAGCGACCTGCGGGCGTCGCTACGGTCGGCTTGTGGACGTCGAGCACCTGACGGAAGCCGTGGACGTGCTCGCGAGCGCAGGCCCGCTCTTGCTCGCCGACGAGGCGCGGCACAACCTCGCGCTCGGGATCCTCTCGACCGCCCGTGCCCTGCCGGGCGTGTATCCCGCGCTGCTCGGCTGGGTCGCGCGCGACGAGGGCCGCGTGGTCGGCGTCGCGATCAGGACGCCGCCCCACAATCTCGTGCTCGCGAGGCCCACGTCCCCGGGGGCGATCGAGGCGCTCGCGGAGGCGATCGCGACGGAGCTGCCCGGCGTCGTCGGAGCGGTGCCCGAGGTCGACTCGTTCGCGTCGGCGTGGGCCGGGCGACACGGCCTCGAGGTCAGAACGGCGTTCGACCAGCGGATCTACGCGCTCCGCGAGCTCGCTCCGACGAAGGCGCGTGCCCGGCGCCCTGCGCCTTGCGGGCGACGCCGAACGGGCACTCCTGCTCGAGTGGTTCCGCGAGTTCGCGATCGAGGCCCTGGGCGGTACCCACGACACCGACAGCGTCGCGCACAGCGTCGACGCTCGGCTCGAGGCGACCGACGCCGGCATCGTCCTGTGGGAGGTGGATGGTCTGGCGGTGTCGCTCGCCGGGTTCAGCGGCCCCACGCCGAACGGGATCCGATCGGGCCCGTGTACACGCCGCCCGAGCACCGGAACCACGGGTACGGCACCGCCGTCACCGCGGCGCTGTCCCGGCTCCTCCTCGAGCGGGGCCATCGCTTCTGCTTCCTGTTCACTGACCTTGCCAACCCGACCTCGAACGCGATCTACGCGCGGATCGGCTACGAGCCCGTCTGCGACTCCCGCGAGCTCGCCTTCGTTCGGCGGCACTGAGCCGTGGCCGTCCGAGGGACGCGGCCGAGCCCACGTCCCTTGCTAGAGCGGGATGTTCCCGTGCTTCCGCTTGGGGCCGGGCTCGCGCTTCGGCAGCAGCGTCTCGAGCGCGCGGATGAGGTAGGGCCGGGTGCGCCGAGGCTCCATCACGTCGTCGACGTAGCCGCGCTCCGCGGCCGAGTACGGGTTCGCGAACCGCTCCTTGTAGTCGGCGATCAGCTCGGCGCGGCGCGCATCGGGATCTGCCGCCTCCTCGAGCTCGCGGCGGAAGACGATGTTCACGGCGCCGTCCGGCCCCATCACCGCGACCTCGGCGGTCGGCCAGGCGACGTTCACGTCGGCGCGGATGTGCTTCGAGCTCATGACGTCGTACGCGCCCCCGTAGGCCTTCCGTGTGATCACCGTGAGCTTCGGCACCGTCGCCTCGGCGTACGCGTAGAGGAGCTTCGCGCCGTGGCGGATGATCCCGCCCCACTCCTGCGCCGTCCCGGGGAGGAACCCCGGGACGTCGACGAACGTCACGAGCGGGACGTTGAACGCGTCGCACGTCCGCACGAACCGCGCTGCCTTGACGGAGGCGTCGATGTCGAGGACGCCCGCGAGCGCGGCGGGCTGGTTGCCGACGACCCCGACCGCGTGACCGCCGAGACGCGCAAAGCCGCACACGATGTTCTCCGCGTAGTGCGGCTGGAGCTCGAGGAAGTCCCCGTCGTCGACGACGGCCTCGATCACGCGCTTCACGTCGTACGGCTTGTTGGGTGCGTCGGGAACGAGCGAGTCGAGTTCCGGCGACTCGCGGTCGACGGGGTCGGTCGGAGCGGCGTAGGGCGCGGTCTCGAGGTTGTTCTGCGGGAGGAAGGTGAGGAGGTAGCGCGCGTCGTCGATGCAGGCCGGCTCGTCGGGCGAGACCAGGTGCGCGACACCGGACTTCGTCGCGTGCGCGGTCGCGCCGCCGAGGTCCTCGAAGCTCACGTCCTCGCCGGTCACGGTCTTCACGACGTCGGGGCCCGTGATGAACATGTACGACGAGCCCTCGGTCATCAGGACGAAGTCGGTGATCGCGGGCGAGTAGACGGCGCCGCCGGCGCAGGGCCCCATGATCAGCGAGAGCTGCGGGACGACGCCCGACGCCTGGACGTTCCGCCAGAAGATCTCGGCGTAGCCGGCGAGCGAGACGACGCCCTCCTGGATCCGCGCGCCGCCGGAGTCGTTGATCCCGACGACGGGGCACCCGACCTTGACGGCCATGTCCATCACCTTGCAGACCTTCTCCGCGAAGACCTCGGAGAGCGATCCGCCGAAGACGGTGAAGTCCTGGCTGAAGACGCACACCGGCCGTCCGAACACCGTCCCGTAGCCGGTGACGACCGCGTCGCCCCACGGGCGGTTGTCGTGCATCCCGAACTCGATCTCGCGGTGGCGGACGAAGCGGTCGAGCTCGACGAACGACCCCGGGTCGAGCAGCAGGTCGAGCCGCTCGCGGGCGAGGAGCTTGCCGCGCTCGTGCTGGCGCGCGACCGCCTTCTCCGTCCCGGCGTGCTCGGCCTCCTCCGCGAGCTCCCGGAGCCACGCGAGCTTCGCCTTGGTCGTCTCGTGCCGGGTCGACATCGCGAGGAGCGTAACGCGGGTGCGGTCGGCTCAGCGGCGTTGCGGCGACCAAGGCCCGACGCCGCCGATGCGGTCGATCCCGATGCGCATCACGACCCCGGGCGGTGGGTCCGCCATCGGCGGGAACGCGACGTCCGGGCCGAGGTAGCGGTACGCGAGCTCCTGGAGCAGCTCCGGTGCGCCTCCCTCCGTCAGCCGCGCACGGCCGCGGATGACGAGGTACTGGAGCAAGCCTGGAGGCTGGACCTCCGTCCCTTCGATCGAGAGCGAGACGCGTGGATCGCGGCGGACGTTCCGTAGCTTCTGCTGGGTCGGGACGAGGTGACCCGACACGATCTCGTCGCCGTCGAGCCCGACCCAGACGCACGAGACCTGCGGCGAGCCGTCGCTGTTCAGCGTGACGAGGTGCGCCAGGCGGCCCGACTCGATCATCGCTCTCGCGCTCTCCGGCAGCCTCACGCGCAAATCGTAGATCTCCGGCCGCGGATGACGCGGGCGCCCCGCGAGACCGCGACATGGGTCAGGCCGTCGCCCGTAGGCTCACCGGCGTGCGACGTGACCTCGGGAACGGCTACGAGGTCGACGACGACCCCGGCCGAATCGACCGCGAGGCCGTCCATCGCTACCTGAGCGGCGAGTCCTACTGGGCGCGGGGCCGTGCACGCGAGACACAGGACGCGTTGATCGACAACGCCGCGCGCGTGGTCGGCCTCTACCACGGGACGACGCAGGTGGGGTTCTCGCGCGCGATCTCCGACGGCCACGTGCAGTCGTATCTCGCGGACGTCTACGTTCTCCAGGAGCATCGCGGGCACGGCCTCGGCGTCGAGCTCGTCCGCTTCAGCGTGGACGAAGGCCCGCTCGCCGCGACGAAGTGGATCCTCCACACCGCCGACGCGCACGGGCTGTACCGGAAGCTCGGGTTCGTCGACCCTGGCTCGGCGATGCTCGAGCGCCCACGACGCGATGCGTCGGCCCACGAATAGCATCGAGCCGTGGACACGCCGCTCGACCGCTCCGCGACCTGGCCGTACGAGGACGGCGAGCCCGGGCGCTTCTCCTACGTGCGGGCCGACCACCCGACCGGCGTCGCGTGCGAGGAAGCGCTCGGAGAGCTCGACGGCGGGCACGCATTGCTCTACCCGTCGGGGATGGCGGCCGTCACGTGCGTCGTCCTGACGATGCTGCGCTCGGGCAGTACGCTCGCGCTCGCCGAGGGCGCGTACTACGGCCATCGCACGCTGCTCGACCATCTCGAGCCGTGGGGCGTGAGCGTCGTCGAGTTCGACCAGACCGGCCCACCGCCGGACGGCGTCGACCTGATCCTCGTCGAGGCGCCGGCGAACCCTATCCTGACGATGCCCGACCTCGAGGCCGCCGCCGCCCATCCCGCCCCGGTCGTCTGCGACGCGACGGTCTCCTCGCCGCTCCGCCTCCGCCCGCTCGAGCACGGCTGCGACGTCACGCTCCACTCGGCGACGAAGATCCTCTCGGGGCACGACGACGTGCTCGCCGGCGTCACGGTCACGCGGGAGCCCGAGCTACGGGACCGCCTCCATCTGACCCGCCGCCTGACCGGAATCGTCGCGCCGGCCGACACCGCCTGGCTCGTGCGGCGGGGACTCGAGACGCTCGAGATCCGGCTCGACCGGCAGGAGGCCACCGCTCGGACGCTGGTCGAGCGTCTCGAGGCGCACCCGGCGGTCGCGACGGTGCGCTACCCCGGCTTCTCCTTTCTCGTCTCATTCGACGTCGCGGACGGCGAGGCAGCGGCACGGGTCGAGCGCGCGGTGCGCACGGTCGTCAACGCGACGAGCCTCGGCGGCACCCGCTCGAAGCTCGAGGCGCGGCATCGCTGGGAGGGCGACCGGATCCCGACGGGGCTGCTCCGCTTCTCCGTCGGGCTCGAGGATCCCGACGCCCTCTGGGCCGACCTCGAGCAGGCGCTCGCCCGCGCCTGAGCCCCGGGCGCACCCGGCGCCCGTGTCGTCCCGCTGTACAGCGGCGGACCTGCGTGGGCGCCGTCGCCGCCGATGTATGGTGGAAGCGGCTTGACCAGCGACCTGCGTTCGTTTATTCATACTGGACAGTGCGCGCCATGAACGACCCGCGTCCCGTCGTGGGGCTGATCGGTCTCGGCAACATGGGAACCGCGTTCGCAGAGCGCCTGCTCGACGGTGGATTCGACCTCGTCGTGAGCAACCGAACGCCTGGAAGGTCCGACGCCCTCGAGGCGCGCGGCGCCCGCGTCGCGGCGACGCCCGAGGAGCTCGCGGCGCAGGTCGACGTCGTGCTCACGTCGCTCGCCGACGACGACGCGTTCGAGGCGGTCGCCACACGGGTCGTCGAGGCGGCACGGCCGGGCACGGTGCTCGTCGACTCCAGCACGGTCTCGCCGGACGCCTCCGCACGGGTCGCCGCGCTCGCGGACGAGGCGTCGGTCGCATACCTCCGCGCGCCCGTCAGCGGGAACCCGAGCGTCGTGCGCGCAGGCAATCTGAGCTTCGTCGTCTCCGGCGCCCCGGAGACGCTCACGGAGATCGAGCCGGTTCTCCTCGCGATCGGCCCGACGATCCACCATGTCGGGACCGGCGAGCAGGCGAGGATCGTGAAGCTCGCGCTCAACCTGATGGTCGCGGTGCTCGCGCAGTCGATGTCCGAGGCCCTCGTGCTCGGAGAGGCCGGCGGAGTGTCTCGTGCCGCGCTCCTCGAGGTGATGGGCAGCTCGGCCGTTGGCGCGCCGTTCGTGAAGTACAAGACCGAGCCGTTGCTGCGCGACGACTTCTCCGCGACGTTCACGACCGGGCTGATGGAGAAGGACATCGACCTGGTGCTCGCCGCGGCCGAGGAGAGCGGCGTCGAGCTGCCGCTCGCGCGTGAGATGAAGGACCACCTGCACGCGGCCGTCGAGGCGGGATTCGCCGACGACGACTTCATCGCGCTGTTCCTGCACCTGCGCCGTGCGTCCGGCCTCGACGACGGACGCGCGGGCGGCGAGGGCGCGGGCAAGCGTCTCGAACAGGAGGTTGTGCCGTGACCATGCGAAGCAGGGCGAACGGCTCCCCCGACGCGACGCGCGCGGTCGACTGGGAGCAGCGGATCGACTTCCCGCGGCTACGCCGGGAGCGCCTCGACCGCGCGAAGGCTGCGCTCGAGGCGTCCGACCTCGGGGCGCTGCTCCTCTTCGACCCGAACAACATCCGGTACGTCACGAGCACGCACATCGGCGAGTGGGCGCGCGACAAGAACGCCCGGTTCGCCTTCCTGCCGCGCGGCGGCGATCCAATCCTCTGGGACTTCGGCTCGGCCGCCCGGCACCACCAGCTGTTCGCGCCGTGGCTTCCGCCGGAGAACTTCCGTGCCGGCGTGGCGCCGATGCGCGGCGCGATGCCCGTCGAGACGGGCGTCCCGGACCGCCTCGGCGAGCGCATCGCCCACGAGCTCCGCGAGCGCGACCTGCTCGGCGAGCCCCTCGGCGTCGACATGGCCGACCTCGTCACGATCGAGGCGCTCCAGCGGGCCGGCGTGCACGTGACGGACGGCTCGCGCCCGATGCTCGCCGCCCGCACGATCAAGACGTCGCAGGAGATCGCGCTGCTCGACCAGTCGGCGGGCCTCGTCGACGCGGTCTACGAGGAGATCTACCGGATGCTGCGGCCCGGCGTGTACGAGCACGAGATCGTCGCGCGGGCGCACCAGCTGCTCTTCGAGATGGGCTCGGAGCAGGTCGAGGCGGTGAACGCCGTCTCCGGCGACCGCTGCAACCCGCATCCGCACGTCTTCTCGGACCGGCTGCTGCGGCCGGGCGACCAGGCGTTCTTCGACATCATCCACTCGTTCATGGGCTACCGGACGTGCTACTACCGCACGTTCAACGTCGGCGGCGTCAGCCACGCGCAGCTCGACGCGTACAAGCAGTGCCGCGAGTGGCTCGACGCGGCGATCGAGCTCGTTCGGCCCGGCATGACGACGGACAAGATCGCCGAGGTCTGGCCGACCGCCCAGGAGCTCGGCTTCCCCGACGAGGAGACGTGCTTCGGCCTCCAGTTCGGGCACGGCATCGGCGTCGGCCTCTACGAGTCGCCGATGATCTCGCGCGTCCACTCGCTGGAGCACCCCGTGGAGCTCGAGGAGGGCATGGTCTTCGCGCTCGAGACCTACTGCGCCGCGACGGACGGCCGCTCGGCAGCACGGATCGAGGAGGAGGTCGTCGTCGCGGCGACGGGCTGCGAGGTGATCACGCGCTTCCCGGCCGAGGAGCTGCTCGTCGCCGGGCGCATCTACGTGCGCGGCGCAGACCTCGTCGCGAACGGCGCCGAGGGCCGGAGCGGCAACGGGCCGGGGCTCGCGTCCGCGGTCGCCTCGTCGGCCGTGGTCGAGCCGTCCGGCGTCCCGCTGTGAGCGGCGACACCGGGACGCACGAGCTCGCCGACGGCCGCCCGGGCTACCGGCTCGTCCGCCGCGAGGACGCCGTCCTCGCCGACGCGCTCCCGGGCCGCTCGAGCGGGCTCACGAGCTGCCGGCTCGTCGACGGGTCGCTCGGCTCGACGCACATGGCGCTGACGCTCGTGGAGCTCGTGGACGGCCACGTCGACGAGCACCTGCACTCGTTCGAGACGAGCCTCTACGTGCTCGAGGGAAACCCCGTCCTCTACCTCGAGGGGCGCGGCGTCACGCTCGAGCCCGGCGCGTGCGGCGCGATCCCGGTCGGGACGCCGCACGCATTCCGCTCGGCGGGACCGGCGCGCTGGATCGAGATGGCCTCGCCCCGCCCGCGGACGGACGGGAGCGACACGTTCTTCCTCGGCCCTCCGCCCGACGCCGCCCCCGCCCCGCTCGACGCGCGCGACCCGCGCAACCACAACCTCTTCCTGCTCCGGGACGGCGAGATGGACCTCGAGGCCCTGAAGCACGCGCAGGCGATGGGCGCCCCGACCGTGTCCGGCAGCATGGCGACCGCGGTCCTCGCGTACAGCGGGATCGCCGTGAAGATGCTCGTCGACCAGCGGCTCGACGCGCAGCTCCACACGATGTTCATGGTCGACTACCAGCCCGGCGCCTGCGCCAACCCGCACGACCACCCGTTCGAGGAGTCGTACTACATGCTCGAGGGCGAGGTCGACGTCGTCGCGGACGGCGACCGGTACACGCTGCGGCCGGGCGATGCTTTCTGGACGGGCACCGGCTGCGTGCATGCGTTCTACGAGACGCAGGGCCGCCCCGTCCGCTGGCTCGAGACCTCGGCGCCCGGGCCGCCGCCCCGCCACTCGTACCGCCACCAGCGCGACTGGGAGTACCTGGCCGAGCGGCTCGCCGCGGCGACGAGCGTGGGTGCGGCATGAGCGAGGTCCGCGACACGCCCGCCACCGGCGTCCTCGACGACGTCGACCTGTATCTGGGGATCTACCGCCGGATGCTCGTGATCCGGGGCTTCGAGGATCTCGTCCAGTCGCTCTTCCTCGCCGGCGAGGTGTACGGCACGACGCACCTCTACTCCGGCCAGGAAGCGATCGCGACCGGCGTCGCGAGCGTGCTCGAGGAGCGCGACCGCGTCGCAGCGACGTACCGCGGGCACGGCCATGCGCTTGCGCTCGGCGTCGACCCGCAGGCGCTGCTCAACGAGATGCTCGGGCGCGCGTCGGGCGTCAACGGCGGACGCGCCGGCTCGATGAACGTCAACGCCCCGAACAAGGGGCTGATCGGCTCGTTCGGAATCGTCGGCGGGAGCATCGCCGCGGCGACCGGCGCTGCGCTCGGACTGAAGAAGACGACGGGCGGCGTCGCGGTCGCGTACTTCGGCGACGGCGCGATGAACCAGGGCTACGTCTTCGAGTGCCTCAACTTCTGCAAGGTGCTGGAGCTGCCGCTCGTGCTCGTGTGCGAGAACAACGGCTACGGCGAGTACACGGCGTTCCGCTCGGTGACGGCCGGCGAGATCCGCGCACGGGCGGAGGTGATGGAGGTGCCGGCCGAGACGATCGACGGGATGAGCGTGTGGACGGTTCGCGAGGCGGCGCAGCGCGCGGTCGCGCACGCCCGCTCGGGGAACGGCCCGGCGTTCCTCGAGGCGCTGACCTACCGCTTCGTCGGCCATTCGCGCAGCGACCCGGGCGCCTACCGCCCCGAGGGCGAGCTCGACCGCTGGCGGGAGCGCGACCCGATCACGGTGCTCGCCGCGCAGCTCGCCGCGGAGGGCGTCGACGAGGCGCGCCTCGAAGGGATCCGCGACGAGGTGGCGGACGAGCTCGAGCGCATGCGCGCCGAGGGGCTCGCCGCCGACTGGCCCACCCCGCTCACCCCCCGCGAGTTCAGCGACTGAGGCGAGGACCGTGGCCGACCAGCTGACGATGCCGAAGCTCTCCGACTCGATGGCCGACGCGGTGATCATCAAGTGGCTGAAGACCCCTGGTCAGACGTTCGCTCGCGGCGAGGGGCTGATCGAGGTCGAGACGGACAAGGCCACGGTCGTGTACGAGGCGGAGTCCGACGGGACGCTCGGCGCAATCCTCGTCGCCGAGGGCGAGACGGCTGCCGTCGGCGAGCCGATCGCGACGCTCTCGAACGGCGAGGGAGCGCCGGCCGCAACATCCCCGCCGCCCTCGCCTGCGCCCTCCGAGCCCGCGCCGGTCGACGGAGGAGCGCCCGCCCGGAGAGCGGAGCCCGCGGGCGAGCGGCCCAACGCGACGCCCGTCGCGCGTCGCGCGGCGGTGGAGCTCGGCGTCTCGCTCCACGGCGTCGTCGGTACCGGGCCCGGCGGTCGCGTGACCGTCGAGGACGTGCGGGCCGCAGCGGCATCGGGAGCGGCGGCGGCCGCGGAGCGCGAGCCCGGCGGGAAGGGCGACGTCATGACGCGCGACCTGACGCCGACCGAGACGACGATCGCCCGCCGGATGGTCGAGTCGGCCACGACGACGCCGGTCCTGACCGCCGCCGTGGATGTCGACGTCTCGCTGGTCGTGGCCCTGCGCCGCGGCGCGCGCGAGGCCGGAGAGGAGGCGGTGCCGTCGCTCAACGACTTCGTCGTCAAGGCCGCGGCGCTCGCGCTGCGCGAGCATCCGCGGGTCAACGCCTCGTATGCCGGCGGCCGCATGGAGACCTACTCGCGCGTGAACGTCGGCATCGCGGTCGCGACCGACGACGCGCTGCTCGTGCCCGTCGTGCTCGACGCCGACCGGAGGTCGCTCGCGGAGATCGCAGCGGAGTCCCGGCGGCTCGCCGAGGCCGCCCGGCGGCGGACGCTCACCCCGGACGAGCTCCACCACGCGACCTTCACGGTCTCGAACCTGGGAATGTTCGGCGTGCGGTCGTTCACCGCGATCGTCGACGCGCCGCAGGCTGCGATCCTCGCGGTCGGCGCGACGCGCCGCGAGGCATTCGAGGAGGGGCCGGGCCGCATGGCGTTCCGCGACGTGCTCACGATGACGATCACCTGCGACCACCGGATCGTCTACGGCGCGCACGCCGCGCAGTTCCTCTCCCACCTGCGCGAGCTGCTCGAGCGGCCGCTCGCCCTGACCCTGTGACCGACCCGGAGCCGAGATGCCCACGCTGACGTTCCGCAACGCGATCCGCGACGCGCTCGACGAGTCGCTCGCCGACGACGAGCGGGTGATCCTGTTCGGTGAGGACGTCGCCGTCGCCGGCGGGGTCTTCGCGACGACGACCGGCCTCTACGACAAGTACGGGCCCGAGCGGGTCTTCGACACGCCGATCTCGGAGCTCGCGCTCGCGGGCGCCGGGTTCGGCTCCGCCGTGACGGGGCTGCGCCCCGTGATCGAGATCATGTTCGGCGACTTCCTGACGCTGGCGATGGACAGCATCGTCAACCAGTCGACGAAGTACTGGTTTCTGACGGAGGAGCAGGTCAGCGTGCCGCTCACGATCCGCTCGGTCGTCGGCGCGGGAGGGCGCTTCGGCGCGATCCACTCGCAGATGCCCGTGTCGTGGTTCATGGGCGTGCCGGGGCTGAAGATCGCGTGCCCGTCGACGCCCGCCGACGCGAAGGCGCTGCTGAAGTCGGCGATCCGCGACGACAACCCCGTCCTCTTCTTCGAGCACAAGCGGCTCTACGGGCTCGAGGGCGACGTGGACGGCGCCGCGGTCGAGCTGGGAGTGGCCGGCGTCGTGCGCGAGGGCCGCGACGTCACGATCGTGAGCGCGATGAAGGGCGTCCACGACAGTCTCGAGGCCGCCGAGGCGCTCGAGGCGGACGGCATCTCGGCCGAGGTGGTCGACCTGCGGACGATCCGTCCGCTCGACGCCGATACGGTTCTCGCCTCCGTGCGGAAGACCAACCGGATCGTGGTCGTCGAGGAGGGCCCGCAGACGGGCGGTTGGGCGGGCGAGGTACTCGCGACGGTCGCCGAGCAGGCGCTCGGCCACCTCGACGACGCGTGGCGGATCGCGACGCCGAACACGCCGATCCCGTACAGCCCACCCCTCGAGGACGCCTTCCTGCCCGGGCCGGACCGGATCGCGGCGGAGATCCGCGGGCGGCTGCGTCGCGCATGACGAGGCGGAAGGACCGGCGCTGAGCGAGGCCGCACCGTCCGCGGGGCCCGTCGAGGGCGCCTTCGAGCCGTCGCGGGTCGGCGGCCGCCTCCGCGCGGAGCGGGAGCGCCTGGGGATCGGCCTCCGCGAGCTCGCCCGGCGCGTCGGCGTCTCCCCGAGCCTCGTCTCGCAGATCGAGCTCGATCGCGTCAATCCGTCGGTCAGCACGCTCTATTCCCTCGTGACCGCGCTCGGGATCACGATGAGCGACATCTTCGGCGAGCAGCCCGAGGGTCGCGTCGTCGACCGGCGCGACGGCCTGGCCGAGAGCCCCGACACGCGGCGCGTGATCAACCTCGCCTCCGGCGTACGCTGGGAGCGGCTGACGCGCGAGCGCGACCGCGACGTCGAGTTCCTCTACGTGGTCTACCCCGTCGGCGCGGAGTCGTGCCCGGAGGACGCTCTCACGACGCACGGCGGGCGGGAGTACGGCTACGTCTCGAGCGGGACGCTCGGGGTGCAGGTGGGCTTCGAGCGGTACGAGCTCGGTTCGGGCGGGTCGATCGCGTTCGACTCGTCCTCGCCCCACCGGCTGTGGACGATCGGCGACGAGCCCGTGCACGCGATCTGGGTCGTGATCGGGCGCGAGGCCGACCCCCGCTCCGCCCTCCGCCCGGCCGCGGACGACTAGACGTCAGCCCGCCGAGGCGTCACCCTCGCGCGCTCGCAGGCGACCGACTCCGCCCCAGCTCGTCCTGAGCCGCGAGACCAGCTCGGGGCTCTTGTAGAGCACGAGCGCGAGCAGGATCAGGACGCCGATCGTGATCTCCGAGTACTCCGTCGGCTGCTGGAACAGCGGCAGGACGTTGTCGATCAAGGTGAGGAAGAGCGCGGCGAGCAGGGTGCCGACGTACGAGCCGCGTCCCCCGGCGAGGCTCGCGCCGCCGAGGACGGCGGCGGCGATGCTCTCGAGCCCGTAGTTGCCGATGATCGGCGAGCCGATCTGCACCTGGGCGACGAGGTAGAAGCCGGCGATCGAGGCCATCACGGAGCACGCGACGAACGCGAGGATCACGACCCAGCCGGTCCGCATCCCGAGCCGGCGCGACGACGTCTCGTCGAGGCCCACCGCTCGGAGCGCGAGCCCGCTGCGCGTGCGGTAGAGCCACACGTCGGCGAGGACGGCGAGTGCGACCACCGCCACGAACGCGACCGGCACGAAGCTCACGCTCGTCGTGAGCCCGTCGACGAGGTCGGCGTTGATCGTGCCCTCGGGATGGTCGCGGAGCCAGAGCGACGCCCCCTGCAGGATGCTGAGGGTGCCGAGCGTCGCGATGATGGACGGGAGCCGCAGGACGCGGATGAGGATCGCGTTGAAGATGCCCGTCGCGAGCCCGACGGCGAGGAGCGCCAGCGAGCCCGGGAAGAGCCCCCACCCGGACGTGGTCGGCGTCATCGTGTACGAGGCGAGCACGACGCAGAACGTCATCAGCGCGGCGACGGACACGTCGAAGCCGCCGACGAGGAGCGCCGTGGCCTGCCCGAGGGAGACGAGCGCGAGCGGCATCGTCGCGAGGAGCAGGTTGTTGAGGTTGTACGAGGTCAGGAAGGCGTCCTCGCGGACCGACGTGTAGGCGCCGAGCGCGACGATCAGCGTCGACATCAGGATCAGCGGGAGCCAGCCCTGCAGCCTGCGGGAGACGTTCATGCGGGCGCCGCCTCTCCGTCCCCGGCGCGCCCCGTGCGGCCGAGCCCGGAGCCGACGATCGCCTCGACGATGCGGCGCTCGCCGAGGTCGTCCCCCTGGATCTCGTCGACGATCCTCCCGCGCGACATCACGACGACGCGATCGCACAGGCCGGCGAGCTCGAGCGGGTCGCTCGACTTGACGATCGTGGCGACGCCCTCGTTCGCCTTCTCCCGCAGCGCGTCGTAGATGTCGAACCGCGCGGCGACGTCGACCCCCTGGGTCGGCTCCTCGGCGAGGATCACCTTCACGTCGCCGCGCAGGAACGGCCGCGTCAGCGAGACCTTCTGCTGGTTCCCGCCGGAGAGCGACTGCACGGGCTGCTCCATCGACGCCATCCGGATGCGGAGGCGGCCCGCGAGATCGTCGACCATGCGGCGCTCGCGGCGCCGCTGCAGGAAGCCGAGCCGGCCGAGGCGGCGGAGCACCTGGATCGTCGTGTTCATCCGGACGCTGAGGACGGGGAACAGCGACTCGCCCGAGCGGTCGCCGCTGAGCAGGACGATGCCCGCCCGGAGCGCGCCGAGCGGGGAGCCCGAGTCGAGCGACCGGCCGTCGCACGTCGCCGAGCCGGCGCAGCGCTCGACGCCGGCCAGGGCGCGCAGGAGCTGCACCTGCCCGTTGCCCTCCGCGCCGGCGATCCCGAGGATCTCGCCCTTGGCCACCTCGAGGTCGACGGGGCCGAAGCGCTCGCCCTGGAGCCCCGACACGGCGAGCCGAACCTCTCGGCCGCCGCCCGGGACCTGCCGGTCGGGGAACGCGAGCTGGAGCGGACGCCCGATCATGAGCGCGACGAGGCTCTCCTCGGACATCGAGGCCGCCTCGAACGTGCCCTGGCAGACGCCGTCCCGGAGCACGCTGACCCGGTCGGCGATGCCGAGGACCTCCGGCAGGCGGTGGCTGACGTACACGATCCCGACGCCCGCGCGGCTCTGCTCGAGGACGAGCGTGTGCAGCCGCTCGACGTCACCCGGCCCGAGAGCCGTCGTCGGCTCGTCGAGGAGGAGCACCTTGGGCTTCGCGAGGAGCGCCTTGACGACCTCGAGGAGCTGCCGCTGGACGAGCGACAGCGACCGCGTCGTCGCGGTCAGCGGGATGTCGAGGTCGAACGCGCCGAGCGCCTCGCCCGCCCAGGACTCCATCCGCCCGTACCTCGGCCGGAGCTCCGGCAGCGCGCCGAGGTAGAGGTTCTCCGCGACCGAGAGGTCGAGGACGTGCGAGTACGTCTGGTACGCGATGCCCAGGCCGAGCCGGCGGGTCTCTGCCGGTGAGACCCGCCGCCGCTGCCGTCCCGCGATCTCGACGGTCCCGTGGTCGGGCGCGAGAAAGCCGCTCGCGATCCCGAGCAACGTCGACTTCCCGGACCCGTTCTCCCCGACGAGCGCGTGGATCTCGCCCGCACGACAGTCGACGCTGACCTCGCGGAGCGCCCTGACGGCGCCGAACGCCTTTGAGACGTCGCGCAGCGCGAGGACGGTGCTCATCGGCCGACTTCTGTCGGGCGACGAGCGGGGAGGGGTGTGGGGAACCGTGAGGTTCCCCACGTCCTCAGGAGGAAGGGGGTTCGTGGGGGAAACCAGGTTTCCCCCACGACCGTGAGCCGAAGGCGAACGGTGACCCCGGGCCCGGGAGTCGACATCGATGCTCGGTTAGCGCGTGGCTTCGGCTCCTCCTACGGATACATCCGATGCAGCAGGCTCAGCGGGATCAGCGACGTTGCGGACGCCTCCTGCGGATACCCCTTGACGCAGGAGTCGCGCACCCGCTGGTTCTGCAGCTGGATCGGGAACACGATCTTCGGCGGGATCTTCGCGCCCTGCAGCTTCATCATCGCTGCCGTGAACGCGACCCGGATCTGTGAGTTCCCGGAGGTGTAGTACCACATCTTCAGGTTCGGGTTGTTCTCCTTGTTGAACGTGCAGCCCATGCCGACGTCGTCGGTCCTGAGCGTCAGCACGGTGTCGAACGGCTTGCCGGCTGCCTTGTACGCCGCGAGCGCGCCCTGCGCCATGCCGAGCCCGTACTCGTAGCTCCAGCCCTTGACGTTCGGGTGCGCCGCGAGGATGCCGGCGACGACCGACTGGACCTTGGACGGGTCCCAGTTCGTCGGCTCGGTCGCCACGACGTCGAGGTTCGAGTTGAGCGCGGGCTTCTCGCAGTTCTGCCAGCCGAGCGACAGGGGGTTCCCGGGGAAGCCGCCGAGGAACGCGATGTCACCCGACTTGACCTGGGTGTTCATCACCTTCGCGTACGCCTGGCCGAGCTTGCAGGTGTCCTCGCCGACGACCGTCAGGTAGTTCTTCCCCGGGCCGCTCACGAAGCCCCAGGCGTACGTCGCCACGGGGATGCCCGCGTCCGTCGCCTCCTTCATCACCGGCAACATCGCGTCGCCGAAGTCCGGGTACGAGACGATCAGGTCGACCTTCTGGGCGATCGCGGCCTTGAAGTCGGCGATGCCCTGGTTCAGGTCGGAGTGGGCGCTCTTGTAGATGATCTTGCCGACCTGCGGGTACGTCAGCGCCTGGAGGATGAACTCCATCTTCGACATCTGGCGGTAGACGTTCTCGCCGAACTGCTCGATGTAGGCGACCGTCATCTTGCCGCCCGTGCCCGTGCTGCAGCCGTTGTTCTTCCAGCACTTGAGCGCGAGGTTGTAGTTGACCTTCTTGTCGGCGCGTCCGAGTCCGGCGAGCGCGATGTTGCGCGACATCTTGTTCGCCGGGAGCAGGTTGGCCTTGAAGAGCGTCTTCGCGAGCGTCGACGTCTTCGCCGCGTACACCTCGCCGAACCCCTTGCCGGTCGAGATCACCACCGCCGGCTTCGCCTTCGACGTGCTCGTGCCTCCGGCGCTGGTCGAGACGAGCGCCAGCATGGCACCGAGCGCGAGGACCGTCAGCATGCCCGCGACCAGCGGGCGCCTGCGCGACGGTCCGGATTCCCTCCGACCCTGCATCGTGCCTCCTTTCGCGAGCATCAGCTCGTGGTTTCCGTCGGTTGGGGCCGGGTGCTCGCCGGTGCGTCGACCGGTCGCAGAAGGCGACCGAGAGCCGACGCCAGCCGGTCGCCCGAGATCAGCATCCCGACGATGATCGCCCCGCCGAAGACGATGTACTGCATCGCCGTCGAGAGGCCGAGGATGAGGAGCATCTGGGTCAAGAGCGT
>DASSJV010000115.1:0-31899 GCA_035691005.1 Gaiella sp.
GCAGCGCCAGCGCGCGGTCGAGTGCCTGG
The DNA here is from genome assembly GCA_035691005.1 of Gaiella sp. Taxonomy (GTDB): domain Bacteria; phylum Actinomycetota; class Thermoleophilia; order Gaiellales; family Gaiellaceae; genus Gaiella. Next base: position 30 of record DASSJV010000115.1, read on the forward strand.
CGGCCGGCGACGATCTGGCCGCCGTCCCACAGCGAGCGGTCCTGGTCGGCGAGCAGGACGAGGTCCTCGCCCGCGAAGCGGGCGGCGCGGCGCGCGTCGTGCAGCAGCATCATCGCCAGCAGCCCGTGGACTTCCGGCTCGTCCGGCATCAGCTCGGCCAGCGCGCGGCCCAGCCGGATCGCCTCGGCCGCGAGGTCGACGCGGCCGACGTAGCCGGCGTTGAAGATCAGGTAGACGACGGCGAGCACCGCGGCCAGGCGGTCCGGCAGCAGATGGTCGGCCGGCACGCGGAACGGGATGCCCGCGGTCTTGATCTTGCGCTTGGCCCGCACCAGCCGCTGCGCCATCGTCGCCTCCGGCACGAGGAACGCACGCGCGATCTCGTCGGTGGTCAGCCCGCCGAGCGTGCGCAGCGTGAGCGCCACCTGCGCCTCGGTCGCCAGGGCGGGGTGGCAGCACGTGAAGATCAGCTCGAGGCGCTCGTCCGGGATCGCCGTCTCGTCCATCTCGTCCTCCGTCGCCTCGGGCACCTCGAGCAGCCGGGTCTTCGCGGCGAGCGTGCGGTCGCGCCGGATGCGGTCGATCGCGCGGTTGCGCGCAGTCGTCACGAGCCACGCCCGCGGGCTCTGCGGCTGCCCGTCGCGCGGCCAGCGCTCCGCGGCGAGCGCGAACGCCTCCTGGGCGGCTTCCTCGGCGAGGTCGAAGTCGCCGAGGAAGCCGATCAGGGAGGCGACGACGCGGCCCCATTCATCGCGGAAGACCTGGTCGAGCGTCATCGCCTAGTACTGGATCACCGGCCGTACCTCCACCGCCCCGCCGAGGCGCGCAGCCGGGACACGCGACGCGATCTCGATCGCGGCGTCGAGGTCCTCGGCCTCCAGGATGAAGTAGCCGCCGAGCGCCTCCTTGACCGAGACGAATGGCCCGTCGGTGGTCAGCGTCTGCCCGTTCTGGACCCGCACTGTCGTCGCGAGCTCCGGAGGCTGCATCCACAGCCCGGGCGTGACGCCGGGTGTCTGGTTGAGCGCCTGGTAGTCGGCGGCGATCTGCTGCTGCTCCGCCTCCGTGACCTGCGCCCACGCCTCCGGGTCGCTCGGAGTCGGCGTGTCGCCCTGCTGGATGAGCATCACGTACTGCATGTCGTCCTCCTCTCGACGTGTCGGGTTGTAGACGAACGGACGTCGCGAGAATGGACACCCATCGCGCGGACGTGCCTGCGGGGTGGCGGTGTCTACGTCAGGCCGTGCGCGCGGAGCCAGGCAGCGACCCGCGGGAAGAGCCCACGGGCGTACCGGTCGGAACGGAGCATCTCCGAGGTCAGGCCGGTCCTCGTCTCGACGAGAGCATGGTTGGCGCGCGGGAACGTCCAGACGGCGAAGTCGCGCCCCGGTTCCGCGACGAGCGGTGCAAGCCGTTTCTCCGAGAGGCGGGGCGGGACGATGTGGTCGAGGGCGCCGTAGAGCCAGAGCGCGGGAACCCGGAGCGCCGCGATCCACGGGAGAGGGTCGACCCCACCGGGCCCCGCGCGCTCGACGCGTGCGTCGACCTCGGCGTCGCTCAGGCGCTGCGGCCGCTCACCCTCGCCGGCGAGCGTCTGGTAGCGGTCGTTCTCGTCGGCGGTGACCGCCGGTCCCGAGAACGAGACGAGGAAGCGGATCGCAGGCTCCCGCGTCGCGGCGAGGGGCATGATCCACCCCGCCTGGCTGTGACCCGCGAGCCCGATCCGTGCCGGGTCGACCTCGGCTCGGGTCGTGAGGAAGCGCGCCGCCGCGGCGGCGTCTCGCGCCAGCTGGTCGATCGTCGCACCGGTCGGCGACTCGCCCGGATAGAGGCCGCCCGACTTGCCGATGCCGCGCTTGTCGTATGCGAGTACTGCGACGCCCGCGTGGAGCAGGAGTGCCTGGAGCTCCGGCAGGTACTCCCGCGTGGTGGGGCCGGAGCCTGTCACGTAGGCGACCGCGGCGCGCCGCCCGCCGCCCGGGGGGAGCATCAGCGTCCCTGCGAGGGTCGCGCCGTCGCTTCGAAAGCGCACCGGGAGCGACCGGAGGGACAGCAGGCGCACGCGCCGGCCGCCGATCGTCGCCCCGCGTGCGCCGAAGCTCGCGCGGCCGCGCACCGGCGTCGGCGTCGCAAAGCCCGAGCCGATCGCGAACGCGCCGCCGGCCGGGTACAGCGCATGGACACGACCGGCGGCGAGATCGACGACGCGGGCGGGGCCGTAGGGATCGTCGACCACCGCAAGCTCGCCGCTGTACAGGCGAACCGACGCGCCGGCCGCAGGGACGAGTGCGAGCGCGACGAGACCGATGAACAGGATGCGGAACATAGTGCGTTGACGCACTACTTTACTGCGCCATCGCACTATCTGCAACACTCCCGCTGTGCCCAGGGACGACAGGCTGCTGCTCAGGGTTGCGACGACGAGCCAGTACGTCGTCCAGGTCCTCGAATGCCAGCTCGAGGAGACCGGGATCGCACCGTCGGAGCTCGCCCTCGTCACGCACATCCGCCACCACCAGCCCGTCACGCCGACGTCGGTCTCGACGGCCTCCGGCATTCCGCCCACGACGCTGCGCGACGCGATCCAGCGGCTGGTCGAGCGCCGGCTCGTGCGGCGCGCTCCACACCCGACCGACGGTCGGTCGTACCTCCTCGAGCTGACGTCGCGCGGCGAGCTGATGGCCCGCGCGGCCGATCCTGCGCTCGCCGAGGCATACGCCACGCTCGAGCGGCTGCTCCCGAAGCCGCTCGCGCACTACGAGCGGGCGCTCGACGAGCTCAACACGGCGTTGGCACAGGCGGTGGACGAGCTGGCCCCTGCGGCGGAGGACGCGGTCCGGTCGTGACGGCGAGGGGTCTACCATCGTCGGATGGCGTACGACGAGGCCCTTGCGGAGCGGATCCGGGCGCTCGTCGGTGACGGCGCCGACGTGACCGAGCAGAAGATGTTCGGGGGGCTCGCGTTCCTCGCCGGCGGCCACATGGCCGTCGCGGCGAGCGGCCAGGGCGGGATCCTCGTGCGCGTCGACCCCGACGTCGCCGACGACCTCGTCGCGACCACGAGCGCGCACGTGATGGAGATGCGGGGACGGCCGATGTCGGGCTGGCTCCGGGTCGACGCTGAGGACGTCGCGGCGGACACCGAGCTCGCCGCCTGGGTCGAGCGCGGGGTCGGGTACGCCCGCTCGCTCCCGCCGAAGCGCCGATGACGCAGGCCAACCGCTGGCTCGCGGCCACGTGGCCGGCCGTCCGCGGGGCGCTCCCGGCGCCGCCGGCGCGGGTCCTCGAGCTCGGGTGTGGGACGCTGGGCGGCCACGTCCCGGCGCTGCGGACGGCAGGCTATGACGCCTTCGGGGTCGACCCCGAGGCGCCGTCCGGTGACGAGTACCGCCGGATCGAGTTCGAACGGCTCGACGAGCCTTCAGGGACGCTCGCCGCGGTCGTCGCGTCCGCGTCGGTCCACCACGTGGCCGACCCTGCGGCGGTGCTCGAGGGCATCGCCCGGCTGCTGGCCCCGGGCGGGCGGGTGGTCGTCGTCGAGTGGGACTGGGAGGCGTTCGACGAGCCGACGGCGGAGTGGTGTTTCGCCCGCCTCCCGGGCGGCGAGGACGGCTGGCTCCACCGCCACCGCAACGGGTGGGCCGCGTCGGGCGGTTCGTGGAGCGCGTATCTCCGCGGCTGGGCCGACGAGCACGGGATCCACGAGGCCGCGCTGCTGCTCGGGCTACTCGGCGAGCGGTTCCGGCTCGAGCGGCCCGTATACGGCCCCTATCTCTTCGCCGACCTGACCGGGACGACGGAGGCGGACGAGCAAGCGGCGATTGACGCCGGGGAGATCCGCGCGACGCGCGTTCAGGCGGTCGGTCGCCGACCCTGAACCGCCGCTCGCCCAGCTCGGCTGGACGACGCCGGGCCGTCCGGTCGCGTCGATCTTCGGGCACTCGCGCGATCGGCCGGTGGCTCGGGTGGGTGGCCGGGTGCGTCATCGGGCGCGCCGGGCGGAGAAGATGGACGCGTGGAACCCGGAACGCTCCTCTTGCTCGTCGGCGGGCTCCTCGCGATCAGCATGGCCGTCGCGCTCGGCGCCGCCCGCGTTGGGGTGCCGTCGCTCGTCGCCTTTCTCGCCCTCGGCATGCTGCTCGGCTCCGACGGGCCGGGTGGGATCGAGTTCGACGACGTCGAGCTCGCGCGCACCGTCGGGATCGCGGGCCTCGCAGCGATCCTCTACGAGGGCGGGCTCTCGACGTCGTGGCGGCGCCTGCGCAGGGTCGCGGTGCCGGCCGGGCTCCTCGCGACGATCGGCGTCGTCGCGACGGCGCTCCTCGCGGGCGTGGCCGCGCACGCGCTGTTCGACCTGACCTGGCTCGAGTCGGTGCTGCTCGGCGCGGTCGTCGCATCGACAGACGCCGCGGCGGTCTTCGCGACGCTCCGGTTCACCCACATCCGCCGGCGCCTGGCCCGCACGCTCGAGGCGGAGACGGGCGGGAACGACCCCGTGGCGATCGCGCTCACGATCGGCCTGATCGACTGGATCGAGGACCCGACCTACGGCTTTCCCGACCTCCTCGTCGCCGTCGTCCGCCAGCTGACCTTGGGGCTCGTCGTGGGGGTGGTGCTCGGGGCCGCGGCCGTGTGGGCGTTCGCGCGGCTCCCGCACTCGATCGGGGCGTTCGCGCCCGTCGCATCCGTGGCCACGGCCGCTCTGACCTTCGGCGTGGCGGACTCGATCGAGGGCAGCGGCTTCCTCGCGGTGTATCTCGTCGGGCTCGCGGTGGGGAGCACTCCGTCGCGCTACCGCAGCCAGCTCGTCGCGTTTCACGAAGGCCTGGCGTACCTCGCGCAGGTGGCGATGTTCGTCGTCCTCGGCCTGCTCGTCTTCCCGAGCGACCTGCCGCCGGTCGCGCTGCCCGGGGTGGTGCTCGCGGTGCTGCTGATGCTCGTGATCCGCCCGGCGGCGGTCTGGATCGCGACGGCGTTCAGCAACTTCACGGCACGGGAACGGGCACTCCTCGGCTGGGCGGGCCTGCGCGGTGCGGTCCCGATCGTGCTCGCCACGTTCGTGCTCTCGTCCCACGTGGGCGAGTCGAACACGATCTTCAACGCCGTGTTCTTCGTCGTCGTCGTGTCGGCGCTCGTGCAGGGGACGACGCTCGAGTGGGTGGCGGAGCGGCTCCACCTCGTCGACCCCCGCCCCGACGTCGTCACGCCGCCGCTCGAGGTCGACGCGCTCGGCTCGCTCGAGCTGGTGGAGTTCGACGTCTCCGGTGACCACGCGATCGCCGGCGCGGTCGTCCGCGAGCTCGGGCTCCCGCGTACCGCGCTCATCGCGGTGGTCGCGCGCGGCGTGGAGACGATCCCGCCGCGGGGGAGCACGGTCATCGAGGCGGGCGACCGGCTGTTCGTCCTCGCACCGCGCGAGAGCCGCCCCGAGCTCGAGGACGTCTTCGCGCGCTGGCGCCGGCGCGTCTAGCGACCTACGGCACGTATTCGAGGATCGCACCCAGGTCGCGGAACCCGACCGAGGCGTAGAGGCGCCGCGCGGCCGCCGTGGCCTGGAGGCTCGCCGTCCGGCAGCCCCGCGCGACAGCCGCGTTGAGATGGAGCGTCGTGAGGGCGGTGGCGAGTCCGCGCCGCCGCGCCCAGGCGAGCGTCGCGACGTTGTAGATGCCGCAGTCGCCCTCGTGGTCGAACGCCATCGCCGTCGAGACTCGCTCACCATCGAGCCCCGCCACCGCGATCCGGAACACGGTGTGGTCGGCGCGGACGAGCAGCCCGGAGGGCAGGTGGAACGCCTCGAGGTACTCGAGCCAGGTCGTGGGCACGAGCTCGAGCTCGGGCTCGGTCCCGGACCCCGGCCCGTGCAGCTCGTCGAGCGAGATGCCCATCGCGCGCGTCGTCAGGTCGAGGCGGTAGCCGCGCCGCTCCAGGTCGAGGCGCATGGCCTCGTCGCTCTCGTGAACCCACGCGGCAAACCGCGTGACACCGGCTGCTCGGTAGGCGTCTTCCATGGCTTCCACTGCAGCTCGCCGCTCTGGGGTCGTCAGCCGGCGCTCGAGCAGCGCGTTGTTGTAGACGGAGCGCTCGGGCTCGTCGGGAAAGACTGCGGCGGCAACACCGGGCAGGCGCAGCAACGACCCACCGGGCGCGCCGCGCGCGTACGCGGACCAGGAGGCGATCACCGTCTCGGCGCCCCGGTCGTACAGCTCGACGTCGGTCAGCTCTGCCAGCTCGACCACGGTTGGATCCCTGCGTCGGGGCGGGTGGGCTCGTCGAGCATCGCGAGCACTTCGAGCAGATGGCCGTCCGGGTCTCGGAAGTAGACGGCTGCGGCGGGCATCCAGCCGATGACGCTCGGCTCGGTCGTCTCCATCCCGAAGAACGACAGCGGCGTGACCCCGGAGGCGCGGAGCCGTCCGCACGCATCGAGGACGTCGCCGAGCGGCGCCGCGAAGGCGACGTGAAGCGTCAAGCCGACGGGGACGGAGTCGAGCGACCAGAGACCGAGCATCGACGTGCCGCGGTCGCCGGCCCACAGGAACGCCGCACTGCGCTCGGGCGCCTCGAACGCGAGGGACAGCCCGACGACGTCGCGATAGAACGCGACCGAGCGCGCGAGGTCGGTTACCGTGAGGTGCGCCTCGAACAGGCCCCGGACCCCGAGCGCGCTCACGGCACGCCGTCCAGCTCGAGCTCGAACCGGATGGCATCGCGGACGGGGATGCCGTCGACGGCGAGGTCGCACGCGTAACCGTTCCGCGGCGTGAACGCGTCCCGTTCGATCGCAGTCGCCCGGAACCCGCACCGCTGGTAGAAGCGCAGGTTTCCGATGTCGGCGGTCGCCGTGGCGACCGAGATCCTCCGGGCTCCCGCCTCCCGGGACACGGCGAGGGCTCGCTCGACGAGCCGGCGGCCGACGCCTTGCATCCGGGACTCGGCCTCGACGGCCATGCTCGCTATCTCCACGGTGTCCGGCCCCGCGTGAACGACCTGCAGGTGACCCACGACCGTGCCGGCCTCGTCCCTCGCCACGAGAACCCCGCCCATGTCGATGGAGGCGTCGATCTGCGTGGAGGAGTCGTCCGCCAGCTCGAACAGGGGGCGCAGCGGGGTCCTGTCGCCCTCGTGCCAGCCGATCGTGTGCGCCGAGCCGCCCGGCACCTCACGACCCCGCCGACGTCGGCGGCCCCTGGAGCACGCCGTCCACCCAGAGGTCGACCCGGTCCGGGTAGAAGGCGATCAGGCCCGCGATCTTCTGGCTCTCGGGGAGCGGCGTGGGGTACGACCAGGCGAGGTCCTCGTAGCGCGTGCCGCCGAGCTCGAGCGACCAGTAGGACGCCCGGCCCTTGTACGGGCAGTAGCTCGCCTCCTCGGTCGGCGTCAGCAAGTCCATGCGGACGTGTGTGCGCGGGAGGTAGTAGCGGAGCGGGAGACGCGTCTCGAACAGCAGCGTTGGCTTCGTCGACTCCGCGACCGTCGTTCCGTCCACCTCGACCCGCACGTGCCTCGAGCTCGGCAGGATGTCGACCCGCGTGTAGGGGTCACGGGGGTGCGTGAACACCTCCTCGTCCTCCTCGAACCACGCATCCATCGAGGCCCAGTCCAGCCTGACCGTGTCCCGCAGCTCGTCGAAGGGCGACTCGTCGAGTCGGAGCGCGGCGCCCGGGACGATGCGGCCGCCTGCCCGGGCGGTCAACGTCCGTCCGTCGCCGCGGCTCGGGGAGTGGGCGACACCCCCGTCGGGGGACAGAAGGTCCGTGCGGACGTCCGCCGCAGGGAAGTAGTAGGTCGGGTAGTACGGCCGCTCCCACACGAGGAGCGGGCGCGTCGTGTCGGCGACGAGCTCGCCGCCGAGGTAGGCGCGAATGCGCTTCGCGCCGCGCTCGACCCGCACGCGACCTCGCGTCCGGGCCGTCTCGCGCGACGGAGCGCCGTTGGATTCCGGTGCATCTCTCATGCCACGAGGGTTGCGCGCTCCCCTGTGTGGCGGCTGAGTGCCGTCTCAGCCGTCCGCGGCCGTCGGCGGGCCGCGATGCTCGCTGCGGTCGTGGACCAGCCCGAGGATGCGGGTCCGGCCGTCCAGCTCGAGCGCGTGGAGCGCGATCTCGGTCGGCAGGAAGGTCCCGTTCTTCGTCCGGCAGGTCAGCGCGATCGTCGAGGCGCGCCCGTCACGCAGGACGCGCTCGAGCAGCGCGCTCAGCTCGACCGACTCCGAGGGATGGATCTGCGCGATCGGCGTCGCGAGCAGCTCGTCCCGCGTGTAGCCGAGGAGGGCGCAGCCCGCGTCGTTCACCGCGACGATGCAGCTCTCGCCGGGATCCATCACGTAGGCGGGCTCGGTCGCGCCCTCGAAGAGCGTCCCCGCCATGAGCTCCGTGTCGGGGTGCAATGCCTAGCCCGCCTGGGAGCCCATCAGCCGGTCGGTCCGGTCGGCATCGAGGGAGAACCGGCCGAGGCGCTCGTGGAGCAGGCGCCTGCGGGCGGGGGAGACGCTCTCGAAGAGCGCGCGGCGGACGAGGTCGTAGTGAAAACGGAAACGCAACCCCTCGATGCGGAGGATGCGCCGCTCGCAGAGGCGCTCGAGCTCCTCGGTGAGGCGCGTGGGGTCCGTGTCGAGCAGCGCGGCGAGCGGCTCGGGCTCGAACGGCTGCTCGAGCAGGGACGCGGCGGACAGCACACGGCAGGCCCACGGGCCCTCCGCCCGGCACTGGGCGACGAGCGCGTCGACGAGGGAGCGCGAGGGCGCCGCGCGTCGTCCGCACCTGACCGCCTCCGCGACGAACCGCGGGTTGCCGCCCGTCGACTCGTAGATACCCGGGATGGCGAGCGGCGCGAGCTCCTCTTCCGTCAACGGCTCGAGCGGCACGATCGTGTCGGGCTGCAGGCGGGCGAGAGGAAGATCCGTCGACGCGTCCTGCGGCCGCGATGTCGTCACGAGCGCCGTCTGGTGCGCGTCGTCCCGCCGCCGCAGGTACCCGAGCGCGGCGACCGTCTGCTCGTCGGCCCACTGGAGGTCGTCGAGCAGAAGGACGAGCGGCCCGATCTCGCCCAGGAGGGCGACGAGCGCCTCGAGCACGTCGACCTGCTCGAACTCCGTCTTCGCCGAGTGCAGGTCGACCTCCGGGAAGATCTGGGCGAGGGCGGGCATCCGCGTCGCATCGGGGTCCGCGCCGGCGGCGCGGAGCGCGGCGGCGAGCGGGACGTAGGGGAGGTGCTGCTCGAGCTCCGAGCACGTCGCGCGCCCCACCCGCACGCCGACGAGCGTGCGCCAGAGCTCGTCGAGCAGGCGCGACTTGCCGAGCCCGGTGTCGCCCTCGATCCGGATCAACGTGGGCCGGCCCTCGAGCGCGAGGCGTGTCTCGCGTGCGAGCGCGTCGAGCTCGCGCGTGCGACCCAGCAGCCGGACGTCGCGCTCGACGATCCGGACGTCGCCACCGTCGATCGGGCGCGGCAGGAGCTCGTCGGGCCGCTCCTGCCGCAGGATCGCCGACTCGAGGCCCCTCGTCTCGGCGGTAGGCTCGAGGCCGAGCTCCTCGTCCAGGCTCGCCCTGAAGTTCCGGTACCGGGCGAGCGCGTCGTGCTGGCGGTCGAGCGCGTAGAGCGCGAGCATCGCGCAGCGGTGGGCGCGCTCGCTGAAGGGGTCGAGGAGGGAGGCGGCCTCGCAGTGCGCCAGAGCGGCGCCGAGCTCGCGCTCCGCAAGCGCCGCGTCCGCCGCGTCGAGTCGGGCGCCCAGGAGGCGGCCCTGGTAGCTGCCGCGGAGGTCGAGCGCCCAGGTCGCGTACGGCTCGTCCTCGAGGACGTCCCCACGCGCGAGCGCGAGGGCCTCCTCGAGCGAGACGCGTGCGAGCCGCGTCGGCCCGTGGGCGGAGCGCTCGAGCAGCTCGTCGAAGCGGTCGAGGTCGAGCTCGATCAGATCGGTCGCGACGCGGTACGCCTCGGGCTCCGTGACGATCACCGCCCGGGCGCGCTCGCGGTCGGCGGTGAGCCGGCGGCGGAGCATCGACACGAACGTGTGCAGTGAGCCTGGGACGTTCGCGGGTCGGTCGAGGGGCCAGAGGTGCTCGGCGAGCCGGTCGACGGGGACGCGCCGTCCGCGTGCGGCGAGCAGGATCTCGAGCACCTGCTTGGGCCGTGCGCCGCCGAGATCGCGTGGGCCGAGCACGCGGTCGCCGTCCTCGATCGACAAGGGCCCGAACAGCCGCACGACGAGCCGGCGGTCGATGGGAGGCGTGTTGTTCAGGGTCTGCAGGACGCTGCGGGGTGTATGCGCACGTCGCTTTGTCTCGCGCAGGCGCAGTTCGTTACGCGCACGTTCGTGCGCATCGCGAGCGGATGTCCGGCGGAGTCGAGGCCCGCCGCGAGGCGCGGGCATCAGTCAGGCGACGCTCAGAGCCCCGTGAGCGGGCGGCCGTACGGTCGCGGCCAACGACCGGCACCGCCGGAGAACAGGAGAGGAACGAATGAAAGTGCTGACCGGGCGACGCCTGCTGAGCGCAACCGTGCTGGCGATCGCCGCCGTAACCGCCGTGATGGGAAGCCAGGCGCTCGCCGGCTCGGCGGCCGCCCCCGCTTCGGCCAAGGGGCTCGGCCCGACGACCGGCCTCCTGCCACGCGACCACCTCACCGTCGAAAGCGCGCTGCAGGTCGACCTCGACAAGGAGTCCGTGCGTCTGCCGCTCTATCGGGGCAAGGCGCAGGGACAGACCGTCTGGTACGTCCTGCTCGACACGTCGGACGCCGGGATCGCGCACGACCTCGGCATCAACTACGCGCCGAAGCTCGGGAACCTCGGCATCGGCTGCCCAGACTGCGTCCAGACGGTGACGCTCGACAAGCCGTCGCCCGCGCAGAACAGGTTCGGCCAGGCGGACGTCGAGTTCGCCGGGGCGCCGGACTTCAGCCCGACCCGGATCGCGCAGCCGGGTCCCAACGGGTTCCCGCTCGCGACGTTCCAGCCCGGCGCCGTCGCAGGTCCGGGGTACAGCCCGTTCATCCGCATCGAGGGCTCGCCGACCGTCTACAGCGCGCCGATCGTCGCGACCGGAGACGGTCCGTTCGACGTCGTCCACCACACGGACACCGGCGACCGCGTGCTCGGCGTGCACATCGCCGGGCCGTCGGCGCCCGGGCGGTACGCGGAGTCCTGGGTCGACCTGCTGTTCGTCAAGGGCTTCGACGCGGGCGAGCCGATCGTGTACGTCTCGACCGACGCGGGCCAGCCGCTGACGGCCGTGCTCGAGCGTTCGACCTACGTGCCGGCGCTCGACACCGCGGCGTACAACGGCGGCGACGACTTCCTGGGCTCCGCCCGCGAGCGGCTGTTCGGTTTCGTGAACGGACAGACCGGCACCGCGAACAAGGAGTCGCAGGGCTTCGTGCATCTCGTGCGCGACGGCCACGCGGCGGAGGACGCAAGCGCGGACAACACGGCGCTGATCGACGCCCTCCGCAACGGCGGCGATCTACTGAACGTGTTCGGCGACTTCCCGACGCTCGACGATCCGAGGCACGCCGAGGCGTACAGCCCGCTGTGGGACGCCCAGCTCGGTCTCTGGACGGACAAGGCGGTGCGCCAGGGCCTGAACACCCGCCAGATCGACGAGGTGCAGGTCTTCAACCTCGCCGCGACGCGGCCCGATCTCCTCACCGGGATCGATCCCGGCACGGGGGAGCCCGCCCCGTACGGCTCGGTCGGGGTCGACATCAACTGCGCCGTGCTCGGCTTCATCGACAAGGCGCCGAAGGCGAACCTCGCAGACCCGGTCGCGGGGTCGCAGTTCCCGCCTCGCTAGCCGGGGCACGGAGACGGCGGGCCGCGGCCCCGGCCCGCCGTCTCACCCGCCGGAACCGCACTCGAACGAGAGAAAGGAACGACCATGAAGGACACCACCGTCACCGTCGCCGAGGTCGAGGACGCCGAGGACCGGTTCTTCGGCGCTCTCCGCACGGGGGACGCCCCCCTTGCCGAGCAGCACCTCGACGCAGGCTTCCTCCTCGTCGACGTCAGCAGCGGCGCGGTGAGCGACCGTGCAGCGCTCGTCGCCGCCCTCCGCGACGGCGCGCTCGTGTTCGAGCGGCTCGACCTCGTCGAGCGCACGACGAGGCTGTTCGGCGAGGCGGCGATCGTCGTCGGTCGCACCGCGATGGCCGGCTCGCTCGCAGGCGCGCCGTTCGCCGTGGCCAGCCGGTACACGCACGTGTTCGTCCGCCGCAACGGCGACGGCTGGCGCCTGGCGAGCGGTCAGGGAACCCCGATCGCCGAGGCTGACTGAGGTCGGCCGCGGCGAAAGCCGAAAGGAGATGCGCATGAGCACTGCACGCGAACTGAACGGCACGTACGAGCTCGACGCGACGCATTCGTCGGTCGCCTTCTCGATCGGCCACATGAGCCTGTCGACGTTCCACGCGTCGTTCGGCGACGTCGAGGCGCGGCTCGTCGCAGATGGAGCGCGGCTGGCGCTCGAAGGACGCACGCGGGCCGAGTCGGTCTCGATCGGCGAGCCGGCGGAGTTCCGGGAGCACGTCGTCCACGGACAGGACTTCCTCCACGCGCGGAGCCACCCCGAGCTGACCTTCACGTCCAGGGCCGTCGAGCTGCGCCGGGACGGCGCGGCGACGGTGCGCGGCGTGCTTGCGATTCGCGGCATCGCCCGCGACGTGGTGCTCGAGGGGCGCTATCGCGGCCCGATCCGGGACCCGTTCGGCGGCGAGCGCGTCGCACTCGCGCTGCGCGCGACCGTCGACCGGCGCGCCTGGGAGATGGACTGGCAGATGGAGCTCCCCGAGGGCGGGGACGCGCTCGGGTGGGACGTCGACGTGAGCGCCGACCTCGAGCTCGTGAAGGCCACCTGACGTGCGGATCGTCGGGATCAGCGGCAGCCTCCGCCGAGGCTCCTACAACACGGCCCTCCTCGACGCGGCGGCCGCGGCGCTCCCGGCCGGGGCCGAGCTCCTGCGGATCGGCGAGCTCGCGCTCCGGCGCCTTCCGTTCTACGACGAGGCGCTCGACCTCCGGGACGCCGTTCCCGCTGCGACGGCCATGCGCCGCACGCTCGCGTCTGCCGACGCGGTCCTGATCGCGACCCCCGAGTACAACGGCTCGATGCCCGGTGTGTTGAAGAACGTCCTCGACTGGGCATCGAGGCCGTACCCGAACAACTGCCTGCTTGGAACGCCTGTCGCGGTGGTCGGCGCGAGCACGGGCTACTTCGGAGGCGCATGGGCCCAGGGCGACCTCCGGCGCGTCCTCCGCGTGATCGGCGCCTGCGTGCTCGAGACCGAGCTGCGGATCCCGACGGCGCACACCGCCTTCGCCGACGACGGCACGCTGCGAAGCCCTGCGCTGGCAGCGGCGCTCGGGACGCTCGTACGCGAGCTGCTGGCCCAGTCGCTGCCCTGCGCCGCGTGACGCCGCCCTGCGGGGCGGTCGGCGAAGATGAGCGCGACCTGGGTGAGGAAGGAGGACGTCCGTGGGCCAGACCCAGTACTACACGGCGACGACGCTCGACGGCTTCATCGCCGATCCCGACCACTCGCTCGAGTGGTTGTTCTCCCGAAAGCGGGAGCCCGAGGGCCCGCTGACGTACGAGGCGTTCATCGCGGAGGTGGGTGCGATCGCGATGGGCTCCGCCACCTACGAGTGGATCCTCGGGCACGAGTTCTCGGGCAAGGATCCGTCCGAGTGGCGCTGGCCGTACGACGTTCCCTGCTGGGTGTTCACGCACCGCGAGCTCACCGTCGTTCCGGGCGCGACGATCGTGTTCGTGCGCGGAGACGTGGCGCCGGTGCACGCGGAGATGCTCGACGCGGCGGCCGGCCGGAACGTCTGGATCGTCGGCGGCGGCGACCTCGCGGGCCAGTTCGCGGACGCGGGACTGCTCGACGAGGTGATCGTGTGGATCGCGTCGGTGACGCTCGGGGCCGGTGCGCCGCTCCTGCCGCGACGCCTCGAGCTGCGGGTCGAGCAGCAGGCCCGGAACGGGGACTTCCTCTGCGCCCGCTACTCCGTCGTCCGTCCGCTCCCCTGATCCGCCTCGCAACCTGTGCACGGCGTCGCTCGTGCGGCACGATGGACGTGGCCGGGAACCACGCGTGGAGCCAACCCACAGAGAGCAGGCGGAGGAGAATGCTCCGCCCGACGCGTCCGCGTCGGGCGTTGCCCGGCCACGGGCGTGGGCGGGCGTCGCGCGGGAAGAAGGCCGCCGCCTGGCCGAGCGGGCCGAGGCCGAGCGACAGCGGCATCGCTCGGTGGACGCGCTCTACGAGATGGTGGAGCGGGACGCCGAGGTCGGCGGCGGGCTCATCGCCGCCGCGCTCGCCTACCGGCTGTTCATCTGGCTGCTGCCGGTCGCGCTCGTCGCGGTGGCCGGGCTGGGGATCGCCGCCGACGCGTCGTCGGGCTCGCCGGAGGACGCCGCGGAGTCGCTCGGCTTCGAGGGCCTGATCTCGAACTCCGTCGCGAACGCGGCGGAGAGCCCGAACCGCTGGTACGCGCTGCTGATCGGCATCCCGATCCTCGTCTGGGCGACGCGCAGCCTCCTGCGGGCCTTGATCGGCGCGCACCGCCTCGTGTGGGGCGACGTGCGCACCTCGGTGACGAAGCCGACAATCGTCCGCTCGCTCGAGTTCCTCGGGTTGCTCCTCTGCCTCGGGGTCGTCTCGGCGGCCGCGAGCGCGCTGCGCAGCTGGTCGACCTTCCCGGGGCTGGCCGCCACCGTCGTCGCCGTCGTGCCGTACGCCGGCCTCTGGCTGGTCATCGCCCTCCGGCTCCCGCACGGCAAGGCGCCGTGGACGGCGCTCGTCCCGGGCGCGCTCGTCTACGGCGTGGGGACCGAGATCGTCCACGGCGTGATCGCCTACGTGATCACGCCGTGGGCGCTCGCGAAGCAGGGGACGTACGGCGCGCTCGGCCTCGCCGCCGCCCTGCTGCTCTGCCTGTTCCTGATCAGCCGGCTCGTGGTGTCGTCGGCGGTGGTCAACGCGACGCTCTGGGAGCGGAGCCGGACGGCGCGACCGCGGCGCTCGGCCGGAGCTGTCCCCCTCGGGTGATTCCCTTCCTCGGAGAGATGGCTCGCTGGAACATCGTGGAGCGCCGGCTCGAACGCTTCCTCGAGAAACCCACCTCGGTCCGGAACGCGGCAGCCGTCATCGTCGTCGCGACCACGCTCGTGGTGATCGGTGGTGGCGTCCTGATCCGGCTGATCGACCCCGCCGAGTACGGCGACGTCGGCACCGGGATGTGGTGGGCGCTCCAGACCGTGACGACGGTGGGGTACGGGGACGTGACGCCGACGCAGGTCGGTGGGCGGCTCGTCGGCGCCGTCGTGATGCTCGAGGGTACGGCGTTCATCGCGATCGTCACCGCGGCGATCACGTCGACGTTCGTCGCGCGGGCGTCCCGGGAGCACCGGGAGGCCCTGGCCGTGGAAGGGGAGACCGAGCTCGCGCGGATGGAGCGACGCTTCGACGAGCTCGAGCGGAAGCTCGATCTCCTCCTCGCCGCGCACGGCCACCCCGAGCCGTGACGGGATCCGGCGACCGCCTGAGGACGAGCGCGGGGGCGGGGTTGCCGACGGCGGTCGGCAACCCCGCGCGAGGGGGTTCTAGCCCGTGACGCCCGCGAGCGCCGCGTCGCGGGGCGTCGGCGCCGTGACCGGCTCGGCCTCGAGCACCACCTTGAGCGCCTCGGTCTCGGCGGCGGCGGCGAAGGTGTCGTATGCCTCCATCACCGAGCCGAGCGGGAAGCGGTGCGTGGCGAACGGCAGCGGGTCGAGCCGGCCCTCCGCGATCAGCTTCATCAGCCGAGCGGTCGTGCTCGTGTCGACGAGCCCCGTCGTGATCGTCACGTCCCGGATCCAGAGCTTCTCGAGGTGGAGCGTCGCCGGGTGGCCATGGACGCCGACGTTCGCGACCCGGCCGCCGGGCCGGATCAGTTCGGTGCAGAGCTCGAACGTCTCGGGCACGCCCACCGCCTCGATCGCGACATCTGCCCCGAGCCCGTCCGTGAGCTCCATCACGCGGGCGACGGCGTCGTCCGCGCCGTTGTCGATCGTCACGTCGGCGCCGAACGCGACGGCCTGGCGCAGCCGGCTCTCAGCGAGGTCGATCGCGACGATCCTGCCGGGGGTGAGCAGCTTCGCGGTCATGATCGCGGCGAGCCCGATCGGCCCCGCGCCGACGATGGCGACGGTGTCGCCCGGCTCGACGCCGCCGGCGATCACGCCGACCTCGTAGGCCGTCGGGAGGATGTCCGCGAGGAAGAGCACCTGCTCGTCGCTGAGCTCGTCGGGCACCTTGTAGACGGAGGTGTCCGCGAACGGCACTCGCGCGTACTCGGCCTGCAGCCCGTCGATCAGATGGCCGAGGATCCAGCCGCCTCCGCCGGTGCAGAGGCCGTACCGGGCCTCCTTGCAGAACCGGCAGCGCCCGCACGAGCTGATGCAGGACACGAGGATGCGGTCGCCGACCTCGACCGTCGTGACGCCCGCGCCCTTCTCGACGACGATGCCGACGCCCTCGTGGCCGAGGATCGTGCCGGGCATCGTCTCGGGGACGTCGCCCTTGAGGATGTGGAGATCGGTGCCGCAGATGGTGACCGAGCTCAAACGGACGATCACGTCGCTGTCTGTCTGGATCACGGGGTCGGGCACGTCCGTCCAGGCGCGCTGGCCCGGACCGTTGAATACGAGCGCTTTCACGGAGACCTCCTTGACAGGGTCACGTGAGCATCCGCGGTTACCCGGCGACGCGCATCGGGCTGGTTGCGGACCGGGGCTGCGGGTTTTCCGTCGTCGCCTCCAGGCCGCCCGCGGATGCCGTCGGCCGCTCGATCGTCGAAAGTCGCGGTGCGATGGATGCGCGCACCCTCGACCACGCGGCGAAGCACCTCGACGAGCTCGGAGTCGAGATCAAGGAAGATCTCGCGGTCGCGGCGCTCGCGCTTGCGTTGTCCCTGCTCGCAACCGAGTTCCGGCCGGCGCTCGCGATCCCCCTGTTCGTGGGCGGTGTCGGGGTCGCGGCGCTCGGGATGCGGGCACTCTGGCGGCGCTGGGATCTCGTCGACCGGCTCGCGGCCGATCGCGACGCGTACGTCATCAGAGAGGTGCGGGCGTACGCGTACCGCGAGGCGTCCCACCAGAGCCGTCACGGCCTGGCGATGTCGATCCGCGGGGGGCTCGACTCGCCGGTCACGGCGTACTGGAGCCGCGACGAGGTCGCCGACGACCTCGCGGCGCTCGCCACCGAGCTCGACGACGAATCGCTCGAGCTCGACCCCGCCGCCGCCGTCGCCTGCGTGCGACTCCTGCGCGACCCGGAGGCGAGCCCGCTGCTGACCGGCGCCCGGCCGGAAGAGATCCGCGCGAGCATCCGCCACGTCCGCGCGGGGTTCAGCCCGCGCGGGAGCTCCTCGGCCTGATCTCGGCCTACTTCCCAGGGCACTCTGCTTCGCTTGGAGCGTGGGCTGCAGGGCCGCGTGACCGCGTCGGGATCGACGGGGCCTAGGCCGAGCGGGCGGGCCGAGCGCACGACGCCGACGGGAAGCGCGACGTCGCGACGTCTGCCCGGAGCCTGAGCGACGCGTTCCGCGCGCCGTGCTCGTCGATCCACTCGCGTACCACCGCGAGCAGGTCGTCGCGCCCGAAGATCCGGTTCTGCGCGTATGGCACGACCACGAGGCCCTGCCCGGGATCCACGTTCCCCACCACGGCGGCGGTCGCGAGCGTCTCGCCGAGCGAGCGGGCCTGCGCAGGCGAGAGGTCGACGACGAAGACGACGTCGCTCCCCCGAGGCATCCCGCGGCGGGCGACGAGCCCGTGCCGTTCGCGCCGACGGAGGGTCGCCGCGGGCCTCCAGGACGCCGCCTAGCCGCCCCCGCCCACGAGGGCCGTCCCCGCGCCGGGGGCGGCCCTCCGACCCCTACGGCACCGGGATCTCCGCCCCGACGATCACGTAGGAGAGACCGTCGGGGCCGGCGACGACCTGACGGGTCGAGGCCGGCTCGACGAGGACGAACACCCCGGGCTCGAGCGTCACCTGCTCGCCGTCGACGACCATGTGGCCGGCGCCCGTCACCGCGAGGTAGATCTCCTCCTGCCGCGAGCGGCGCTCGTCGTGCTCCCTGCCCGGCTGACCCGGCTCGTTGTCGAAGCGGCTCAGCTTGATCGCGCGCGCTCCGAGCTCCTGCGCGACGAGCTTGCGCCGCCCCTCGAGCGCCCTGGTGTCCACCACGCGATACGCCACACGGCGAAGGATGCCCTGGACGTGCCGATCCGCACAACCCACCGCAGGCAGGTGTGATCGGCCGACGCGCGGCGCGGCGTGCATCCGCTGGAGAGGGGATGATGGCGCGCGTGATCGGCAGCAGGCAGATCGCCCGGCTGAGCCGGCTCGGCACGTCGGCGATAGGGGAGCGGCTCGGAGGCTTCATCTACGGCACCGTCGTCGTCCTCTCCGTGCTCGTCGCCGGAGCGCGCGCGTACCCCGGCGACGCGGGGCGGATCGCCGCGCTCGCGGTGGTGACCTCTGTCGTCTTCTGGCTGGCGCACGTCTATGCGCACGGGATCGCGGACAGCGTCGCGCACGAGGAGCGCGTCTCGCCCGCGCATCTGCGGCGGATCGCGCGTCGTGAGTCCTCGATCGTCGAGGCCGCGGCGCCGCCGGTCGCCGCGCTTCTGCTGGGCGCCTTCGGGGTCGTCTCCACGAGCACGGCGGTGTGGCTCGCGTTCGGCCTCGGTCTGCTCGTCCTCGCCGTCGAGGGGATCGTCGTCGCGCGCGTCGAGCGCCTCGGCCCGCTCGGGACGATCGGGATCGTCTCCGCCAACCTCGCCCTCGGGCTGACGCTCGTCGTGCTCAAGCTCCTCGTCACGCATTGAGACCGCCGCCGTTTGGCAGCCGCGCCTCGCTCGCGCAGAATCGGGCTTCCATGACGTCCCTCGACGAGAGACCGACCCGGGACGCCGCCGGCGCTTGGCATGGGCTGACGGCGTCGGAGGTCTGCGAGCGCCTCTCGGTCGATCCGCGAGCGGGTCTCGATCCGGCCGAGGTCGAACGCCGCCGCGGGGAGCACGGGCCGAACAAGCTCGCCGAGGCGGAGACGGAGCCGGGCTGGCACGCGTTCCTCCGCCAGTACCGCGACCTCATGCAGCTCGTCCTCCTGGGCGCTGCGATCGTCAGCATCGCCGCGCTGCAGGAGCTCTCGACCGGGATCGTGATCATCGGGCTCACGGTGCTCAACGCGGTCCTCGGACTGAACCAGGAGGGCAAGGCGGCGGAGAGCGTCGCGGCGCTGCAGAAGATGCTCCTGATCCGTGCGCACGTCCGCCGGGACGCCTCGCTCGTCGACATCCCGGCCGAGGAGCTCGTTCCGGGCGACGTCGTCTCATTCGAGGCCGGCGACAAGATCCCGGCCGACGGGCGGCTGCTCGTCGCGGCAACCCTCGAGATCGAGGAGGCGGCGCTCACCGGCGAGAGCACGCCGGTGCTGAAGTCCGTCGAGCGCGTCCCGGGCGGCGACGTCGCTCTCGGCGATCGCGTAGACATGGCGTACATGAACTCGACCGTGACGCGCGGTCGGGGCGAGATGGTGGTCACCGCGACCGGCATGTCGACCGAGGTCGGGCAGATCTCCGGGATGCTGGCGCAGGTCGAGCAGGAGAAGACGCCGCTCACGCGGCAGCTCGACCAGCTGACCGTCCTCATCACGATCATGGCCGCCGCCGCGCTGGGCCTGGTCGTCCTGATCGGGCTCCTCCGCGGCGACGACTTCGACGAGCTGTTCCTGATCGGGATCAGCCTCGCGATCGCGGCGATCCCCACGGGCCTGCCGGCGGTCGTCACGACGATGCTCTCGCTCGGGACCCAGGCGCTCGCGGCGAAGGGTGCGATCGTGAAGCGGCTCCGGTCGGTCGAGACACTCGGGGCGACCTCCGCGATCTGCTCCGACAAGACCGGCACGCTCACCCTCAACCAGATGACGGCCCGCGAGCTCGTCGTCGCCGGGCGCCGGTACGCGGTCGAAGGCGAGGGCTACTCGACCGAGGGCCGGATCCTGCACGGCGGGGGCGAGGCCGACGCGTCGCTCGACCCGTTCCTCCTGCCGATGGCGCTCGCCAACGACGCTGCCGTCCGCGACGGCGAGATCGTCGGCGACCCGACCGAGGCCGCGCTGGTCGTCCTCGCCGAGAAGGGCGGGCTCGACGTGGACGAGGCGCGCCGCGTCTACCCGCGCGCCGGGGAGGTCCCGTTCGACTCCGAGTACAAGCTGATGGCGACGTTCCACGAGATGGAGGCGGACGGAAGACCGGTCGTTCGCTGCTTCGTGAAGGGCGCGCCGGACGTGCTCCTCGCCCGGTCGAGCCACGTCCGCGGGGCGAACGGCTCGCCCGTCGCCGTCGATGCCGGCAGGGAGCTGGTCCTCGCCGAGAACGACCGGCTCGCCGGGGAGGGGCTGCGCGTCCTCGCGGTGGCGGTGCGCGAGCTCGACCCCGCAGAGTTTCGGCCCGACGGGGAGCTCCTCGAGGACGTCCGCGACCTGACGCTCCTCGCGCTCGTCGGCATCGTCGACCCGCCGCGCAAGGAGGCACGCGACGCGATCGCGCGCTGCAAGGAGGCGGGGATCTCGGTGCGGATGATCACCGGCGACCACGCCACGACCGCAGCGGCGATCGCCGCGCAGCTCGGGATCGAGGGGCGCGCATTGCCGGGAACCGAGTTCGCCGCACTGGACGACGACGCGCTCGACGCCCAGGTTGGAGGAATGGGGGTCGTCGCGCGCGTCGCGCCCGAGGACAAGGTGCGTCTCGTCGACATGCTCAAGCGGCAGGGGAACGTCGTCGCGATGACCGGCGACGGCGTCAACGACGCGCCCGCGCTGAAGCGGTCGGACATCGGCGTCGCCATGGGGATCACGGGCACTGAGGTCACGAAAGAGGCGGCGGACATGATCCTCACCGACGACAACTTCGCGACGATCGTCGCAGCCGTCGAGGGCGGGCGGGGGATCTACGACAACCTCATGAAGTACGTCCGCATCCAGCTGATCCAGCTCGGCGCGTTCATCCTCCTGTTCGTCCTCGCGGGCGTGTTCGACGTCGCGGGCGGCGCGCCGCTCAACCCGCTGCAGATCCTCTGGATCAACTTCGCGATCGACGTCGTGCTCGCGGTCGGCCTGGGCTTCGACGCCGCGGCGCCCGGCCTGATGCGTCGTGCGCCGCGCGACGCGGCGGCGCCGATCGTCGACCGCGCGCTCGCGATGCGGCTCGGGGTGGGCGCCGTGCTGATGTCGGCGCTCGCGCTCGCCGTCGTCGGGTGGGGCGAGGACCGCTACGACCTCGCGACCGCCACGACGATGGGACTGACGACGCTCTCGCTGATGCACATCGTCGCCGCGCTCGAGGTGCGCGAGCCGCTCGGCACGATCTTCGCGCGCTACACGATCGCGAACCGACGGTTCGTGCAGCTGATCGGCGCCTCGCTCGTCCTCACGTTCCTCGCGACCGAGCTGTCGTTCCTGCAGCGGATTCTCGACACCGTCTCGCTGACGAGCACGCAGTGGGGCGTCTGCCTCCTCGGCCCGATCGTCTTCGTCGCGGTCGCGGAGCTGGGGAAGGTCGTCGATCGCCGCACCGGGGCCGGCCGCGTGAGCGCCCCGGCGGAGGCCGCCGCGTGAGCGCCGAGGGCGTCGCGGTCGGGAACGAGCGGCTGCGCGAGCACGCCGAGCGGCTCCTCGTCGGCCCGGTCGGGCGGGACGAACTCGCGCTCGCCTTCTCCGAGAGCAGCGCCGCGCGCGCGACGGTGCTCGTCGAGGGCGAGGCGTTCTACCCGCCGATGGTCGACGACATCGCGGCGGCCGAGAACGCGATCCACATCAACCAGTTCGGGTTCCGGCCGGGCGCGGTCGGCGACGCCTTCGCCGAGGCCCTCGTCGAGAAGGCCCGCGCCGGGGTCCCCGTGCGACTCGTGGTCGACCGGCAGGGCTCGGACCCCGAGCGCGGCTCGCGCGACCTCTACGACCGGCTCCGGGCGGCGGGGGTCGAGGTCTGCGTCGTGCGCGCGACCCGGTTCCGCGTACCCGACGGTCCGCTCGGCGCGGGGGGCGCGAGCCGCTGGAACCTGCGTGGCCTCGCCCACATCGACCATCGCAAGATGGTGGTCGTCGACGGGCGGATCGGCTGGGTCGGTGGCGCGGGGATCGAGGACCACTTCCGCGACGGACGCTTCCACGACCTCTTCGTCCGCGTGGAGGGACCGGTCGTCGCGCAGCTCCAGCTCGTCTTCCTGGCGACGTACCGCTGGCTCGGCGGGCAGGTGCCCGCCGACGCGCTGGACGCGCTGTTCCCTCCGCTGGACGGCGGCGCAGACCCGATCCCCGCGGTCGTCCTCCACAACGCGCCGGGGCGCTACCGGCCGATCACGACCGGGATCGCGGAGCTCCTGGACGGGGCGGAGCGCACGCTCGACGTCGTGAACCCGTACGTCTGCGACCGAGGGATGATCCGCCGCATCGCCGCCGCGGCCCGCCGCGGGGTGCGCGTCCGCCTGTTCGTCCCGGCGAACGCGAACAACTGGGCCTGCGCGGCCGCCCAGCAGCACCACCACGGGACGCTCCTCGACGCGGGCGTCAGGATCCGCGAGTACCCGACGATGCTCCACGCGAAGGCGTTCGTCCGCGACGGCGAGGAGCTCCTTGCCGGAACCTGCAACCTCGAGGCGTGGAGCCTCAAGCGGTTCTTCGAGATCGACCTCCGGCTGCGCTCGACCGCGGTCGCGGCCGAGTTCGAGGAGCGGTTCGCCGCGCCCGCGGAGGCGGTTTCGCGTGCCGGGCAGGCGCTCGCCGGCACGAAGGCGCGCGCCCGGGCGGGCGTGATGGCCGCGCTCTCGCCGCTTCTCTGACCGGCTCCCCACGTCGTTCTTCGAGGGGCTTTGACATTCGGAAGGACGGGAGTACGATCGCTCGACCCAGCGGATTCTGCGGCAAGGAGCACGCGTGGACGACATGCCCGGTATGGGCTCGGCCGGAGTGGGGATCCCGTACTCGGCGAGCCAGCACGCCTTCGTGATGGCCGGCCGGAAGACCCTGTTCCTCTGGCACCTGACCATGCTCCACATGGAGGAGCACGAGTTCGAGCTCGTCCTGCGCGCCAGGTTGACGCCGGAGGCGGAGAAGGCGTGGCTGGCCGACTGGAAGCAGCATCCAGACGAGACGTATTTCCTCGGGAACGTCGAGAAGGACCTGATGACGATCCCCGAGCTCGCGACCGGCGGACGCACGTCGTTCACGGCGTCGATCTGGGCGGGAATCCCCGTGAAGCACCACTACAAGACGTGGCCCTGGAAGAACGTCAAGCCGATCGTCGCCAACACGCCGGTCACGGTCGACCGGGTCGTCGCGTTCCGGCACTTCGACCTCCAGCAGAACTACCCGGAGTCGCTCACCTACCTGCTCTTCGGGTCGGGAGACGAGGCCCACATCGGGCACTACCAGACGCGGGAGCCCGACTACGACGAGGTCGTGACGCTCGGCGAGGCGCCCCCGTGGCTCCCGGCACCGCTGCTCGAGGCGGGCGTCCACGTGAACTTCCCGGGCCTCCGGGCGACTCCGGTGTACTGCTCGCCGCCGCTCCTCGACGAGCACTACATGGTGCGGTACAACGGGCAGAACCCGATGCCGCCGACCTCGGGCGACGCCGCGGACGGCCTCTACCCGCTGAAGATCGACCGGAGCCTCTGGTTCAGCACCAAGGTGACGAACGCGACGGACCCGTGTCAGTCGTGACGGGGACCGGCGCCGTCACGAGCGGCCATCCGGGCGGGCACGACGCCCGGGTCGTCTCGCAGCTCGAGGAGCAGCTCGCCTCCGACGAGGCCCTGCGGCTCGACGTCGCCGTCGGGACAGAGTCGCTCGCGACGTGGTTCCTCGGCCCGAAGGCCGAGAACGGCGATCTCCTGCGCAAGCTCGTCGACAAGGCCGTCCAGGCGCAGGTCGCCGACCGGCGCGCCTTCCACCCGAAGGACCCCGCCTGGGTGACCGAGGACGTCAAGCAGAGCCAGGCGTACAAGGACGGCGTCGCGGCGCTCGAAGCGGCGCTCGCCGAGCTCGTCGAGCGGCTGCAGGGATCGGTGCCCTTCTACAGCTACCGCTACCAGGCCCACATGCTGTGGGACACGACGCTGCCCGCGGTCGTCGGCTACCTCGCTGCAATGCTCGCGAACCAGAACAACGTGGCGGCCGAGGCCTCGCCCGTCACGACCGCGCTCGAGATGCAGGTCGGCCGCGACCTCTGCACGATGCTCGGCTTCGCGGTGCCCCCCGCGGGGACGGACGGCGCCGGAAGCGTCCCGTCGCCCTGGGGCCACATCACGTGCGACGGGAGCGTCGCCAACATCGAGTCGATGTGGGCGGCCCGCAACCTCAAGTACTTCCCCGTGTCGCTCGCCGCCGCGCTCGAGCGCGACCCGGCGCTGAAGAAGGCCAAGGGCCTGACGGTCGCCCTCCCGGCGGGCGGCACCGCGAAGCTCGTCGAGCTCGACGCATGGGGACGGCTCAACCTCGGCGTCGACGTGATCCTCGCGCTTCCCACACGGCTCGCCGCCGAGTTCGGGATCACGTCCGACCAGCTCGACTCGGTCATGCAGTCCTACTCCGTCCAGAGCCTCGGGCTCCTCGAGCTGACGAGCGCGTACCTGCCCGGCGTGCCGGGCGGCGTCGTCGTCGGGCCGGGGACGATGCACTACTCCTGGCCAAAGGCCGCTGCGATCCTCGGGCTCGGCTCGTCGCAGCTCGTCCGTATCCCGGTCGACCTCGACGCGCGGATGGACGTCGACCTCCTGCGGGCCGAGCTCGATCGCTGCCTCGACCAGAAGCAGCCGGTGGTCCAGGTCGTCGCGGTCGTCGGCAGCACCGAGGAGAGCGCGGTCGACCCGCTGAGCGACGTCGTCGCGGTGCGCGAGGAGTACCGGCGCTCCGGGCTGGACTTCCCCATCCACGTCGACGCGGCCTGGGGCGGCTACTTCGCCTCGATCCTTCGCCCGGCGCCCGCCGACCAGCCGCCCGACGGGGAGGAGCGCGACGTGCGCCGGTACACCCCGGCGATGACGATGAGCACCTACGTCGAGACGCAGTACCGGGCCTTCCCGTCGGCCGACTCGATCACCGTCGACCCCCACAAGGGCGGCTACGTCCCGTACCCGGCGGGCGGGCTCTGCTACCGGAACGCGTCGATGCGCGACCTCGTCTCGATGAAGTCGCCGGTGATCTACCACGGCACGGTCGACCCGACGGTCGGCATCTACGGCGTGGAGGGCTCGAAGCCGGGCGCCGCGCCGGCAGCCGTGTACCTGAGCCACCGCGTGATCCGTCCCGACCAGTCCGGCTACGGGAAGATCCTCGGCCGGACGCTCTTCAACTCGAAGCGCCTCTATGCCGCGCTCGTCACGCTGCCGCAGGACGGCGACCCCTTCGTGATCGAGACGATCCAGCGGCTCCCCGCCGTCAAGCGCGGCGAGTCGGGCCCGGCCGTCGAGAAGGAGCTCGCACGGATCGCGAAGGAGATCGTCCCGCGGACGAACGAGGAGATCCTCGCAGACACGAAGACGATGGCGCTCTTCCGCGAGCTCGGCTCCGACCAGAACATCGTCAGCTACGCCTTCAACTTCCTCGTCGACGGCAAGCGCAACGAGCACGTCGACAAGCTGAACGCGCTCAACAATGCGGTCTTCGAGCAGCTCAGCCTCGGCCGCGACCTCGAGAAGATCCCGGAGACGAAGATGTTCGTCACGTCCTCCACCGCCGACCCGGCCGTCTACGGCGCGCCGATCGTCGACGACTTCCGCCGCCGGCTCGGCGTGACCGGCTCGGGGGAGACGCCGATCGCGTTCCTCATCTCCACGACCATGGATCCCTGGCTGACGGACACGGCGACGGGGAACTTCATCCCGACGCTGATGACGATCATGCGCGACACCGTGCTCGCCGCCGTCCAGCAGGTCACGCGCACCCCGGCCGGAATGGCGAGGTAGGCGATGGCGAACGAGGAAGTCTGGTACGCGGTCTTCGGCCCGGGGCACCCGGACCTCCAGAAGCAGCACCGGTTCCACAAGCGGCTGCCGTCCCCGCCCCGGTGCAAGCTCTGCCTCGCCCCGTTCGGCGGGCTCGGAGGCGCGTACATGCGCTTCCGCGGGAAGCGGCCGTCGAACCGGAACCCGCGCTTCTGCAGCGCCTGCGACCACTTCATCCGCGCGCACCCCGGCGGGGCCGAGGTGATGCTGTCGCTGGTCTTCGCGGACGTTCGCGGGTCGACCGCGCTCGCCGAGCAGGTCAGCCCGACGGAGCTCCACCGCCGGATCAACGCGTTCTACGCGGTCGTCACGCACGAGCTCGTCGAGACGGACGGGTTCATGATCGACGTCGTCGGCGACGAGGTCGTCGGGGTCTACCCGCCGGGGATGTCGGGCGAGCACCATGCCGCGCTCGCGATCGAGGCGGCACGTCGGCTCGTCGCGCTCGGGCCGGACGAGGCGGGTGGGCTGGAGTTCGGCGTCGGAGTCCACACCGGGCTCGCGCACATCGGCACGACGATGGGTGCCGACGAGGGGATCGCCGACGTGCGCGCGATCGGCGACAGCGTCAACGTCGCCGCGCGGCTGAGCTCCGCGGCCGCGCCGGGCGAGGCGCTCGTCAGCTCGGCCGCGTGGGAGGCGGCGGGCGAGTCGCCGGAGGGCCTCGAGTCGCGCGAGCTCCAGCTCAAGGGCCGGGCCGAGCCGCTCCGGGTGGCGGTGCTCCGCTCCGCCACACGCGACCTCGGCGAGCCTCCTCCCGCCGCGGTCGGCTCGCCCTAGCACCCGGTCTCGGCGGAGGTCCGGCGCGCATCTGCCGTACGTCCGTGAGCGCGAGTCGGGGCACGTCCTGGTGGCATCGTCCATCGGCCGTCCAACGCCTCGCGGTGCGCACCGAGGCAGACAGGAGGACGGCCGCCGCTCCGCGCGCGAGCTCGATCTCGCGAGGGCCCGCCTCGGCGTCGTTCCCCCGACGGAGCCCGCGTCGGGGGAGTACGGATTCGAGCGCGGTCGATCGCCGCGACGGGGTCTACGCGCGCGCGACGGGCCCGACGAGGAAGCGGCGACCGATCCCCGGCGTATAGCCGAGACTCGCGTTGAGCCGTCGAATCGGCTCGTTCTGCTCGGCGTTGCGCGTGCGGAGCTCGGTGTAGCCGTTCTCGCTCGCCCAGCGGATCTGCGCGACCTTCAACGCGCGGGCGATGCCTCGCCCACGCCAGGCCCGCTTCACGCCGGAGATGTCGTGGAACGCGCTCGTGGGCATCGCCGCGGTCAGTGCGAACTTCGCGTACCCCACCACCTCGTCTCCTGCGAGGGCGACGAACGTCGCCTCCGGCCGGTCGCCCGACCCCTGCATCTCGTGCGCGAGCCAGTCCTCGTACGACTCGAGCTCGTCGTCCTCGAAGCCCGGGACGTCGGGAAAGGCCTCGAGCGAGACCTCGTACATCCCCCGCGCGAGCTCCGGCCGCTCCGCCCAGGTGACGATCTCGATCCCGTCCGGGGGGTCGAGCGCCGGCGGCTCGAGGCCCTGCAGGCGGAGGACGACGCCGAGCTCGTGGCGCTCCTCGACGAAGCCGCGATGCGTTGCGAACGCGAGGCTGTCCGTGTCGTCGTCGAGCACCGGGACCTCGACCTCGCCGACGCCCAGCCCGAGCGTCCAGGCCGAGAGCGAGGCGTAGAGCGCCGTCCCGACGCCGCGCCTGCGGTGCGACGGCAGGACCGTGACGACCGTGAAGACGCGGTCCGACCGTTGCGGGACGACGACCGTCAGCGCCGAGCCGACCGGCTCGCCGTCGAGGCGGGCGACCACGTCGTGGTGCTGCCGCACGCTCGTCTTGTACGAGCGGACCTCGTCCATCGTGAAGGCCGAGTGCGGCCAGACCGCGTTGTAGACGGCGAGCGAGACCTGCTCGTCCCGCTCGTCCGCGCAAGGCGTGACCTCCAGCATGGCCGCACCCTACGGCAGGGCCACGTTCGCGAGCACGATACGGTGCGTCTCGATGAGCGCCCTCGTCGTCGGGGACTCCGGCCAGGCCGCCGTCACGTCGGGTCAGCTCCGATCGCTCGTTCTCGTCCTCGCCGCCTCCGCCGCGGCCGCGTTCCTGGCGCGGATCGGCCCGCACCTCGTGCTCCCGACCGTGGTGGTCGAGATCGTGCTCGGGATCTTGATCGGGCCGGACGTGCTCGGCTGGGCGTCCGAAGGGACGTACCTCCGGTTCCTCGCCAACTTCGGGCTGGCGCTGCTGTTCTTCTTCGCGGGGCTGGAGGTGGTGGAGAAGCACGTGCCGCGGCAGGCGATCGTCCGCGGCTCGCTCGGGTGGACGTTCTCGCTGGCCCTCGGGATGGTGATCGGCTACCTGCTCCAGCTCGCGGGCCTGGGGGCCGAGGGGTGGCTGCTCGGGATCGCGCTGAGCACGACCGCGCTCGGCACGCTGGTGCCTATCCTCAGCGATTCGGGGATCCTGCCGACGCCGCTCGGCCGAGCGGTGCTCGGAACCGGCGTCGCGGGAGAGTTCTGGCCGATCATCGTCATGTCGGTGTTCCTCACGGGGGTCTACGGCGCGGCCGCGGAGATCGTCCTTCTGTTCGTGTTCGGGGCGATCGCGCTCGGCACGGCGTTCCTCGCCATGCGCGCTCGCCCGCCGCGCGTCGTTGCGATCCTCCGGGAGACACTCCACTCGACCGGGCAGGCGGCCGTCCGCCTGTCGATCGCGCTGATCGCGGCCCTCGTCCTGCTCGCGAACGACGTCGGGTTCGACTTCGTGCTCGGGGCGTTCGCCGCGGGGCTGATCGTCGGGCTCGCGCTCGACAACCCGGAGGGAGCAATCGTCCGCATGCGCCTCGAAGGGGTCGGCTTCGGCTTCCTGATCCCGATCTACTTCGTCGCGACCGGGCTCACGTTCGATCTCGACAGCCTCCTCACCGCCCGCGGGCTGGGCCTCGCCGTGCTCTTCCTCTCGCTCCTGCTCGTCGTCCGCGGCACGCCCGCGCTCCTCTGGCTCCGCGAGCTCGGGCCGCGCGGGGCAGGCAGCGTCGCGTTCTTCGGCGCGACCGCGCTCCCGCTCGTCGTCGCGATCGTCGACCTCGGCACCGGCCGCGGGGCGATCGACGCCGACGTCGGCGCCTCGCTCATCGGCGCGGCGATGGTCTCAGTGCTCGTCTACCCGCTGATCGCGACCGCGATCAGCGGTCCGGAGGAGTGGTCGCCCGATGTCGTCGCCTCGACCGAGGCCGAGTACTAGGCGCCGGGCACGGCGGACGCCCCGACTCCGCCGAGACGGGGCGTCCGCGAAGCCGCGCTACCCGGCGGCCGGGATCAGCACGCGGTTGACGACGTGGATCACGCCGTTCGTCGCCATGACGTCCGGCGTCGTCACCTTCGCCGTGTTGACGAAGACGTTCGTTCCGGAGACGCGGATGCGGACGGACTTGCCCCCGAGCGTCTTCGCGGACGAGAGCTTCGTGACGTCTGCCGCCGTCACCTTGCCGGGGACGACGTGGTAGAGGAGCACGGCCTTGAGCTTCGCCTTGTTCGCGAGGAGGCCGTCGAGCGTCTTCTTCGGCACCTTGGCGAAGGCGGCGTCGGTCGGTGCGAACACCGTGTACGGGCCGGGCTTCTCCAGGGCGCCGACGAGGCCGGCCCTCTTCAGCAGGCTCGCCAGCGTCTTGAACTGCCCCGTGGCGGCCGCGGTCTGGATGATGTCGCGGCTCTGGCGCGACTCGGCCGGTGCCGTGGCGGCGGGAGAGGCGGCGACGGCGGCCACGGCGGCCATCACGACGAGGAGCGAGAGGAGCTTGTTCATGTCGGTTCCTTTCGGTCGGGTTGGGAGATCAGTGGCCGTTCGCCGTCACGGGGCGTTGGTACGTCCCCGGTCGGCGCGCCGAGGCGACGAGCGAGGCGATGCCGTACACCGCGGCGAGGCCGACGACGGAGTAGACGACGCGGCTGACCGCGTTCGTCTCGCCGAACTCCATCCCGCCGCAGATCCACGCGACGAGATCGAACTTGGCTATGCCGACGAGGCCCCAGTTGAGCCCACCAACGAGCACGAGCGTCGCGGCGAGCAGATCGAGCTTGCGCATCTTGTGTCTACCTCCTGTATAGATGATGTACAGGAAGGTAGCGGACGGCGAGAGGTCTTGTCAAATCTTTGTCGAAGTTTTGTATACTTGCGGCATGACCGAGACCGGCCTCTTCCGGATCGGCGAGCTGAGCCGCCGCT
This sequence comes from Gaiella sp., assembly GCA_035691005.1. Taxonomy (GTDB): domain Bacteria; phylum Actinomycetota; class Thermoleophilia; order Gaiellales; family Gaiellaceae; genus Gaiella. The sequence continues at coordinate 30,302 of DASSJV010000115.1, forward strand.
CGGGTGTCAGCCCAGAGCTCCTGCGCGCGTGGGAGCGGCGCTACGACCTCCTGCGTCCCACGCGCTCGCCCGGCGGGCTGCGGCTCTACACCGCGCACGACCTCGAGCGCGTCGAGGCGATGCGGCGCTACCTCGCGGCAGGCCTTGCCGCGGCCGAGGCCGCCGCGCTCGCCGGCCGAGCCGAGGCGCGCGCGGCCGACGAGTCGCAGTCCCCCGACGCGGCGCGCGTCGAGCTCGGCGCCGCGTTCGCGGCCTTCGACGAGCCGGCAGCCCATGCGGTCGTCGACGCGCTGCTCGCCCGGATGAGCCTCGACGCGCTCCTCCGCGACGTCGTCGTCCCTTACCTCCACGAGCTCGGCGACCGCTGGGAGCGGGGCGAGGTCTCGGTGGCGCAGGAGCACTTCGCCTCGAGCGTCCTCCGCGGGCGCCTCCTCGGCCTCGCCCGCGGGTGGGGTCGCGGGCTCGGCCCGAGGGTCGTGCTCGCGTGCGCCCCGGGCGAGCAGCACGACCTCGGCCTGATCGTCTTCGGTCTCGCGTTGCGCGCCCGGGGGTGGCGCGTCGTGTACCTCGGTGCCGACACCCCGCTCGGAAGCGTCGCCGACGCCGCGCGCGCATGCGACCCCGAGCTCGTCGTGATCAGCGCCGTCGAGCCGCGCACGTTCCGGAGACACCGCGCCGAGCTTGCGGCGCTCTCGGTCGGGCATCGTGTCTGCCTCGGCGGCGCCGGCGCAGCGAGCGCGAACGTCGACGACGACATCGCCACGCTGGAGGGTGGTCCGGTCGAGGAGGCCGACCGTCTGACGGACCTCGCACGCTCTGCCGCGACCGCATGACTCCGGCGACGGTCGTCCTCTTCACGCGTGACCTCCGCGTCCACGACCAGCCCGCTCTCCGCGCCGCGGCCGACGCCGGCGGCGCCGTCGTCCCGCTCTTCGTCCACGACGACGCGATCGCGGACGCCGCCGGCGCACACCGGCGGGGCTTCCTGGCGGAGGCGCTCTCCGACCTGCGCGACTCGCTCCGGCAGCTCGGCGGCGACCTCGTCGTCCGGCGCGGCGATCCGGTCGACGAGGCGCTTCGCGTCGCACGCGCGACCGGCGCCGGTTCGATCGTGGTCGGGGACGACGCGAGCGCGTACGCCCAGCGGCGCCGGCGGCGCCTCGAGCGCGCGTGCGAGCGGGAGCGCATCGACCTCCGCGTCGAGGACACGGTCGCCGCGGCCCCGTTCGGCGAGCCGACGCCCGCCGATCGCGACCACTACCGACGCTTCACGCCGTACTGGAGACGGTGGCGGGAGACACCGTTGCCGATGGTCGCCGACCCGCCGTCTCGGGTCGTGCTCCCTCCGGGACTCGACGTCGGCACGCTCCCTCTCGAAGACCGCACGTCGGCGGCAGCGGACGCTCGGCTGCGGGGCGGGGAGTCGGCGGGCCGGCGCAGGCTCGAGCGCTGGCTCCGCGACGGCGTCCATGCCTACGACGCGGCTCGCGACCTCCTCGCCGAGGACGGCACGTCGCGGCTGAGTCCGTATCTCCACTTCGGCTGCGTCTCCGCTCGCGAGGCGGTCGAGCGTGCGCGGGCATGCGGGCCCGCGGCCG
>DASSJV010000116.1:0-6656 GCA_035691005.1 Gaiella sp.
GCCGGTCCCGGCGTCTACATCTGCGACGAGTGCATCGATCTCTGCAACGAGATCATCGACGAGGAGCTCACGGCCCCCGCCGCGCTCGACCTCGACAACCTCCCGCGGCCGCGTGACATCTACGCGGTGCTGAACGACTACGTCGTCTCCCAGGAGGAGGCGAAGCGCACCCTCTCCGTCGCCGTCTACAACCACTACAAGCGCGTGCGCATGGGGCAGGCGGACGACGCGGACGTCGAGCTGCAGAAGTCGAACATCCTCCTGCTCGGCCCGACGGGCTGCGGGAAGACGCTTCTCGCGCAGACGCTCGCACGGATCCTCAACGTCCCCTTCGCGATCGCCGACGCGACGGCGCTGACCGAGGCCGGCTACGTCGGCGAGGACGTCGAGAACATCCTCCTCAAGCTGATCCAGGCCGCGGACTTCGACATCAAGAAGGCCGAGACGGGGATCATCTACATCGACGAGGTGGACAAGATCGCGCGGAAGGCGGACAACCCGTCCATCACGCGCGACGTCTCGGGCGAGGGCGTCCAGCAGGCGCTTCTCAAGATCCTCGAGGGGACGGTCGCCTCGGTGCCGCCCCAGGGAGGGCGCAAGCACCCGCACCAGGAGTTCCTCACGATCGACACGACGAACATCCTCTTCATCTGCGGAGGCGCGTTCGCCGGGCTCGACAACATCATCGCCCGCCGCATCGGGAAGAACGCGGTCGGCTTCGGCGCGGAGGTGCGCTCGAAGGCCTCCGAGGAGTCGGCGGAGCTCCTCTCGCAGGTGATGCCGGAGGACCTCATGAACTTCGGCCTGATCCCGGAGTTCATCGGCCGCCTCCCGGTCGTCTCGGCCGTGCACCAGCTCCGCCGCGACGACCTCGTCCGCATCCTCACCGAGCCGAAGAACGCGCTCGTCCGCCAGTACCAGCGGTTCTTCGGATACGACACGATCGAGCTCGTCTTCACCGACGACGCGCTCTGGGAGATCGCCGACAAGGCGCTCGCCCGCGAGACCGGCGCGCGCGGCCTCCGCTCGATCATCGAGGGCGCACTGCTCGACGTGATGTTCGAGCTGCCCTCGCGCCGCGACGTCTCGAAGTGCGTGATCACGCGCGAGACGATCGCGAAGGGGCTCAACCCGACGCTCGTCACCCACCGGGTGCCGGACGAGCTCGACGCCGTCGCCGACGGCACCGCATAGGCGTGGCGAGCGAACGCTCGCGCACGACGACCTGGCACGACCCGCAGGACGTGGTGGCGGGGCTGGCGGCGGTCGAAGGCCTCGAGGCGCTGCGCCGCATGGTCGCGGGCGAAGCCCCGTATCCGCCGATCGCCGACACGCTCGCGATGCGGATCGTCGAGGTCGAGCGCGGCCGGGTCGTGTGGGAGGCGGAGCCGGGCGAGTACCTCTACAACCAGATCGGCACCGTGCACGCGGGCTTCGTGACGACGCTGCTCGACTCCGCGATGGGCACCGCCTTCGTCTCGACCGCCGAGGCGGGGACGCGCTGGACGACGCTCGAGCTGAAGGCGAACTTCACGCGCGCGATCACGGCGGAGACGGGGGTCGTGCGCTGCACCGGGACGATCGTCCATCGCGGCCGCACGGTCGTCACGACCGAGGCGAAGGCGGAGGACGCAGAGGGGCGGCTGCTCGCCCACGCGACGAGCACCATCCTCGTCCTCGATCCCTGATCCGCTCGTACACTCCGCGTCCTGATGGAGAGCCTGTACGACCCCACGGGCGTCGAGCGGCGCTGGCAGGAGACGTGGGAGGCCGAGGGCCTCTTCGCGGCGGGCGCAGGAAGCCGGCGCCCGGACACGTTCGTGATCTGCGTGCCGCCGCCGAACGTCACCGGCGAGCTCCACATGGGCCACGCGCTCAACGGCTCGATGCAGGACGTGCTCGTCCGCTGGCACCGGATGCAGGGGTTCGACACGCTCTGGCAGCCCGGCTACGACCACGCAGGCATCTCGACCCAGAACGTCGTCGAGAAGCAGCTCGTCGCGGAGGGCACCTCGCGCCGGGAGATCGGCCGCGAGGCGTTCGTCGATCGCACGTGGGACTGGCTCGAGCGGACCGGCCGGACGATCATGGGCCAGTACCGGCGGCTCGGCGCGTCGCTCGACTACGCGCGGGAACGCTTCACCATGGACGACGCCTACGTCGACGCCGTGATGACGTTCTTCGTGCGCCTCTGGGAGCGCGGCTGGATCTACCGGGCGAACCGGATCGTCAACTGGTGCCCCTACCACGAGACCGCGATCTCCGACCTCGAGGTCGAGCACGTCGAGAAGGACGACACCCTCTACCGGATCTTCTACCCGTTCGCCGACGGCGAGCGCGGTCTCACGATCGCGACTGTGCGGCCGTCGACGCTTCTCGGGGACACGGGCGTCGCGGTCCACCCCGACGATCCCCGCTACGCCGACGTCGTCGGCCGCGAGGTGGTCGTCCCCGTCGTCGAGCGCCGCGTCCCCGTCGTCGCGGACGCGCGGGTCGACCCGGAGTTCGGCACCGGCGCGGTCAAGGTTACGCCCGGTCACGACCCGATGGACTTCGAGATCGGCCGCGACCACGGCCTTCCGACGCTGACCGTGATCGGGCCCGACGGCCGCGTGATCGCCGAGGGGTTCGAAGGGCTCACGCAGCAGGAGGCGGACGAGCGGATCCTCGCCTGGCTCGAGGAGCGCGGACAGCTCGAGAGCCGAGAGCCGTACCGCCACTCGGTGGGCACATGCGAGCGCTGCCATTGTCGAATCGAGCCGCTCGTCTCGCCGCAGTGGTGGTGCCGCATGGACGAGCTCGCCCGGCCCGCGATCGAGGCGCTGGGAGAGCGCCGCGTGCGGTTCCACCCCGAGAGCCAGCACCGCTTTGCGATCGAGTCCCTCGAGCACGCGCCGGACTGGTGCATCTCGCGCCAGCTCTGGTGGGGCCACCAGATCCCGATCTGGACGTGCGAGGACGGCCACCAGGTCTCCGCCTGGCCGCCGCCCGAGGCCTGCGCCGAGTGCGGCTCCGGCGCGCTCGTGCGCGACCCCGACGTGCTCGACACGTGGTTCTCCTCGGCGCTGTGGCCCCTCGCGACGCTCGGCTGGCCCGACGAGACGCCGGAGCTCGAGCGCTACTACCCGGGCGACGTCAACGTCACCGCGCGCGAGATCATCCGCCTCTGGGAGAACCGGATGATCTTCTCGGGGCTGTTTCTCCGCGGCGAGATCCCGTTCACGGATGTGATCATCACGTCGACGATCCTCGCGCCGGACGGACGCCGGATGTCGAAGAGCCTCGGCACGGGCATCGACCCGATGGACGCGATCGAGGCCCACGGCGCGGACGCGACACGGTACGGCCTCTTGAAGATCTCCTCGACGCAGGACGTCCGCTACTCGGTCGGCGCGATCGACGAGGGACGCAAGCTCGCGAACAAGCTCTGGAACGTCGCCCGTCTGATCCTCCAGCAGACCGAAGGGGTCGAGCCCGCCGAGCGGCCCACGGCGCTCGAGGAGCGCTGGATCCTCGCCCGGCTCGAGGCCGCGCGGGTGGCCGTCGAGGAGGCGTGGAGCGCGTTCGACTTCTCGGCCGCGACGAACGTCCTCTACCACCTCACGTTCGACGACTTCTGCGACTGGTACGCGGAGGCGGTCAAGCCGCGTCTCTACGACGGCGACGAGGACGCCCGCGCCACGGCGCTCGCCGCACTCGCCCGGCTGCTCGCGCTCCTCCACCCGCTGATGCCGCTCGTGACCGAGGAGATCTGGTCGCACCTCCCGGCCCGGGAGGCGCGCCTGGTCGTCTCGCCCTGGCCCGAGCCGGACAGGACCGACGCGGGCGCGCTCGAGGCACTCGACCGGGTGCAGGAGGCCGCGCGCGTCTTCCGGCGGAGCGGCGTCCGCGTGGAGCTTGCCGGGGACGAGGAGCAGCGCGTGTTCGCCGCGGTCGTGCGACCCGAGCGGCAGCGCGCGGCGGGGGACGCGGACGCCGAGCGGGAGCGCCTGCGGAAGGAGATCTCGCGGGCGGAGGGGATGCTCGCGAACGAGCGGTTCGTCGCGAACGCGCCGGCGGAGGTGGTCGACGCCGAGCGCACGAAGCTCGAGCGCTACCGCAGCGAGCTCGCGCTCCTCGGCGAGTAGGCCAATGGCCGGCGGCGACGTCGTCTGGCTGGGAGGGCTCTCGCCGTGGCCCCGGGACGGGTTCGGGCTCGAACGCATGCAGGCCCTCCTCGCCGAGCTCGGAGACCCGCAGGCGGGGCTTCCCGCGGTGCACGTCGTCGGGACGAACGGCAAGTCGACGACGACCCGGATGGTCGAGGCGCTGCTCCTCGCGGCCGGCGTCCGCGCCGGCGCATACCTCTCGCCGCACGTCCGCTCGTGGGCGGAGCGCATCCGGGTGGACGGCGCCGACGCGGACCTCGCCACCGCGCTGAGAGCCGTTCGGCCCGCGGCCGAGCTGCTCGACGCAACCCAGTTCGAGGTCTTGACGGCCGCGGCGCTCGTCGCGTTCAGGGATGCCGGCGTCGAGGCCGCGGCGGTCGAGGCCGGCCTCGGCGGACGCCACGACGCGACGAACGTGCTCGACGCCACGCGCGTGGTCGTGCTCACGAACGTCTCGCTCGAGCACACCGAGGTGCTCGGCGCCACCCGGGAGGCGATCGCCGCCGAGAAGCTCGCGGTCGTCCACCCCGGCAACACGGTCGTGCTGGGCGAGGCGGAGTGGGAGGACGCCGCGCGCGCCGCGGGCGCCGGCCGCGTCGTCGTCGCCGACGGAGGCTCGCGGGCGCTCGCCGTGGAGGCGGGGCGCTCGTTCCTCGGCGCCGAGGTGGACGAGACGGCCCTCGACGAGGTTCGCCTGCCCGGCCGCCTGGAGCGCCGCTCCGGCGAGGTCCGAGACGGCGCCCACAATCCCGAGGGCGTGCGCTGGCTCGTCGAGCGGCTCCGGCCGGGGGAGTTCACGGTGGTCGCGTCCGTGCTCGCCGACAAGGACGTCGACGCGATGCTCCGTGGGCTCGCCGAGCTCGGCCCGCGCTTCGTCGCGACGTCGTCCTCGAGCCCGCGCGCCCTCGAGGCGGACGAGCTCGCGGAGCGGGCCCGTCCCTACTTCGCGACCGTGGAGGCCCGCGACGCCCCGACGGAGGCGCTCGAGCGCGCGCATGCGCTCGGCGAGCCGGTGCTCGTCACCGGGTCGCTCTACCTCCTCGCCGACCTCGAGGAGCCCGTGTCGTGGCGGTGACGCGTACCCGCGACCGGCTGGCGGTGCTCGGGTTCGCCGCGTTCGTCGTGCTCGCGATCGTCGGAGCGGCGTTTGCCGCCGGGTATATCCTCGGCAAGCTCCTCCTCTGACCGTGATCGCCGCCGCCGACACCCTGATCGCCTCGAGCACGGTCGACGTCGCGCGGAACGTCGGGATCCTGCTCGGGGTCGTCTTCTGGCTCGCGACCGTCTACTGGGTCTACAAGGACGCCCGGCGGCGGATCGAGGACCCGTGGCTCGTCGCGATGGCGACCGTGCTCGGCGCGATTCCGCCGTTCCTCGGCCCGCTCATCTACATGCTCTTCCGCCCGCCCGAGTACCTCGACGAGGTCCGGGAGCGCGAGCTCGAGATGCTCGCGATGGAGGAGCGGCTCGCCGAGCACGGCCTCCGCTGCCCCGTCTGCCGCGGCCCGGTCGAGGCGTCCTTCCTGGTCTGCCCCGTCTGCACGACGCGGCTCAAGCAGGCCTGCACGGAGTGCGCGGCGCCGCTCGAGCCGATCTGGCAGGTGTGCCCGTACTGCGCGACGCCCGTCCCGCCCGGGGTCGTCACGGGCGAGGACGTGCTGCAGCCGGTTCGCCCGCGCCGGACTCGGCGCTCCGGCTAGATTGGCGGCCCTCATGGCCGTCGAGACCACGCTCGTGCTCGTCAAGCCGGACGGCGTAAGCCGCGGGCTCGCCGGCGAGGTCGTCGGCCGGCTCGAGCGCAAGGGCTACGAGCTCCGCGGCGCCCGGCTGATCCGGATCACGAAGGCGCTCGCCCGCGAGCACTACGCCGAGCACAAGGGCAAGCCGTTCTTCGGGGAGCTCGTCGATTTCATCACGTCGGGGCCGGTGCTCGCGCTCGCCGTGCGGGGCGAGGACGCGATCGGCGGCGTCCGCTCGCTGATGGGCGCGACGCACCCGAAGGACGCGGCCCCGGGGACGATCCGCGGCGACCTCGCGACGCTCCTCTCGGAGAACGTGGTGCACGGCTCGGACTCGCCCGCGAGCGCGCGGCGCGAGCTGCGCCTGTTCTTCCCCGACGGCCTGCTGTAGTGCCTCGTCTGGGAATGTCCTCCAGGTCCCTCGCGGGCGATGAGCGGAGTCAGGTGTCGTCCTCGGTCGTCCCGATACGTTCCAGTATCGGGACTCCCTGCGTCCTAGCCTGACTTGCTCCTCGCCCGCGAGGAACGAGGCAACATCCCCAGACGAGGCACCGTGCTTCTCCTCGCGTCGACGTCGCCGCAGCGTCGCGCGATCCTCGACCAGCTCCGGATCCCCTACGAGGCGGTCGCGCCTCGCTACGAGGAGCACGACCCGCCCGACGCCGACCCGGTGGCGCTCGTGCGCGACCACGCGGCCGGCAAGGCGCGCTCCGTGCACCGCCCGGGTGGCGTCACGCTCGGCGTCGACACCACGGTGCACCTCGACGGG
>DASSJV010000117.1:0-12450 GCA_035691005.1 Gaiella sp.
TGGCTTCGCCGACGGCCCGCGGCCGACTCGCCGCTCGCCCACCGCGACTTCGTGCTCTACGTCGCGGCGACCGTCGCGACCGCGTTCGCGATCGAGATGTCGTTCGTCGCGATCGGCTGGCAGGTCTACGCGATCCACCGCGACCCGCTCGATCTCGGGCTCGTGGGTCTCGCCATGTTCCTGCCGCTGCCGCTGCTCGCGTTGCCGGCCGGGCACCTGAGCGACCGGTATCCGAGGCGGACGGTGCTCGCCCTGGCGACCGCGCTCGACGCCGCCGTCGCGGTCGGGCTGCTCATGGTCACGCGGGCGGGCGCCGAGGCGACGTGGCCCTTCTTCGCGCTCGCGTTCGGAACCGGGGTCGCCTCGGCGGTCGGAGCGCCGGCAGGCCGTGCGATGACGCCCTCCCTCGTTCCGCAGGCGATCCTCGTGAAGGCGCTGGCGCAGCGGTCGGTCGCGCTCCAGCTCTCGGTGATCGTCGGCCCCGCGGTGGGCGGGCTGCTGTTCGCCCTCGATCCGGAGCTCGTCTACGTCCTCTCGTCGGTCTTCTCGATCGCGGCCCTCGGGGCGATCCTCGCGATGCACATCGGGCGTGACGGCGCGGGGGCAGGCTCGCCGGACCTCGCGAGCGTCCTCGGCGGCGTCCGGCTCGTGCGGCGGACGCCCGTGCTGCTCGGCGCGATCTCCCTCGACCTATTCGCCGTGCTCTTCGGCGGGGCGGTCGCGCTCCTGCCGGTGTTCGCGCGGGACGTCCTCGAGGTCGGCCCCGCCGGGCTGGGCCTGCTACGCGCGGCGCCCGCGGTGGGGGCGCTCGGCGCCGCGATCGTCCTCACGCGGCGCCCGGTCCACCGCCGTGCCGGGAGGACGCTCCTCACCGTCGTCGCGCTCTACGGGCTCACGATCGTCGTCTTCGGCCTCTCGGAGACGATGTGGCTCTCGCTCCTCGCGCTCGCCGCGGGGGGCGCGGTCGACACGGTCAGCGTCGTCCTCCGCCAGACGATCCTCCCGCTCGTCACGCCCGACGAGCTGCGGGGGCGGGTGACCGCCGTGGAGATGGTCTTCATCAGCGCGTCGAACGAGCTCGGCGCCTTCGAGTCGGGCGTGGCGGCCGCGTTGCTCGGCGCGGTGCCCGCGGTGGTCGTCGGCGGCGTCCTGACGATCGGCGTCGCGCTCACGTGGACGAGGCTCTTCCCACAGCTCGCCCAGGTCGACCGGCTCGACGAGCTGAGACCCGTCGAGGTCGCGGTCTAGCTTCGCGCCGACGCGAGGAGCTCGGCGGCCGGGATGCCGCGGAGCGACGCGTCGACGAGCTCGACCGGGTGGAACGCGGGCAGCGGCCGGCCCGTGCGCCCGAGCGCCTGCGAGACCTGCACGAGGCAGCCGGGGTTCGCGCTCGCGTACGCGTCGGGCTCGGTCGCGAGGACGTTGCGGGCCTTGCGATCACCGAGGTCGCGCGCCGCATCCGGCTGCGTGACGTTGTATACCCCGGCCGAGCCGCAGCAGAGATCCTGCTCCGCCGGCTCCACGACGCGTAGGCCGGGGATCCGCTCGAGGACGGGGCGCCAGGCCGCCGGGAGGTGCTGCGCGTGACGCAGGTGGCACGAGTCCTGGTAGGCGACGGTCAGCTCGAGCGGGTGGAGGCCCGGGAGCGCCGCTTCGGCCAGCGTCTCGGTGACGTCGAGCGCCGGGAGGCCGCGCTCCTTCAGGTGCGAGTCGCAGCCCGAGGCGTTCACGACGATCGACTCGAGGTCATCGAAGCTGCGACGCACGCCGGCGGTGAAGCGTTCGGACTCGCGCGTGCGCCCGGCGTGCGCCGAGAGCGCGCCGCAGCAGCCTTGCGCCGGCGCGTGCACCTCGTAGCCCGCTGCCGCAAGCACGCGCGCGGTCGCGACGTTGACGTCCCCGAAGAGCACCGACTGGACGCACCCGGTCAGCAGGCCGACGGCACGCGGGCTTTCTGTCGATTCGACACGAGCAGCGGTGACGGCAGGCGGTCGCGCGGTCGAGCGCCAGGGCGGCGCGAGGTCGAGCAGCGGGCGGGCCCAGCGCGGCACGGGAAGCCGGCGGCCGAGCGGCGCAAGCCGGAGCGCCGCGCGCATGCGCCGCGGGTGGGGGAGCGTGGCGAAGAGCAGCCGGCGCTGGAGCCGCTCGCCGCGGGGCCGTCGATGCTCCTCCTCGACGAGCGCTCGCGTCTCCTCGATCAGCAGGTCGTAGCGGACGCCGGAGGGGCAGCTCGTCACGCACGCCATGCAGCCGAGGCAGCGGTCGAAGTGCTCGACGACGGTCGAATTGAGTCGGAGCGACCCCTCCGCCGTCTTCTCCATCAGCTGAATCCGCCCGCGCGGCGAGTCCATCTCCTCGTGCCAGAGGGCGTATGTCGGGCAGGTCGGGAGGCAGAAGCCGCAGTGGACGCACGCCTTTGTGAGCTCCTCGATCACTCGAGCACACCGGTCGGGTCGAGCTCGCGCCGCAGCGCCCGCTCGACGCGCCGCGCCTCCGCGGACGGGACGCCGCCGACACGGTGCGGGACGTAGGCGATCCCCGCGGCGGGGCGAGCGACGGCCTCGTCGAGCGTCGAGAGGACGTTCGCGAGGTCGCCCGGCGCGAAGCGGGCCCGGCCGAGGGAGGCGCCCTGCCGCGCGCGGGCCTCGTCCCAGACGGCGTCGTCTGCGACCTCGCCGCCGACCACCGCGCGCGCGTTCTCGACCTGTGCCTCCACCGCCGCCGCTCGGCCCTCGAACAGCACCGCGATCCGGCCGGGGTGGAGCACGTCGAGCGCGCTCGGCTGGAGCTGCGAGCGGCGCAGCACGCGGACGATCTCCGCGGCCTCGCCGGTCTCGACGACGAGCGTCGCCGAGGCTGCAGGCAGCGGGTGCAGCCGGAGCGAGACGCGCGCGATCAGGCCGAGCCGGCCCTCGGAGCCGCAGACGAGCTTGCCGAGGTCGTAGCCGGCGACGTTCTTCACGACCTTGCCGCCCGAGCTCGCGACCGTCCCATCCCCGAGGACGAGCGTGACGCCGAGCACGAGGTCGCGCGGCGTGCCGTAGCGGTGCGAGAGCGGGCCGGAGAGGCGGCGCGCCAGGCACGCGCCGACGGTCGGGTCGCCCGGCGGGTCGAGCGAGAGCCGCTGCGCCTTCGCCGCGAGCACGGTCTGCAGCGCGGACAGCCGGATCCCCGCCTCGACCGTGCACGTCAGGTCGCCCGCCTCGTGCTCGAGCACGCGCGCGAGGCCGTCGGTCTCGAGCTCGTCGCCGATCCGGATGCGCCGCCCCTCTCGGGCGGCCTCCGCGAGCAGCGCCGAAGCCTCCTCGAGCGAGGAGGGTCGCATCAGAACCGCTCCGCGAGCCCGAGCCGCTCGAGCGGGTGCATCCGATACGGCCCCGGGACCTCGCCGCAGAGCCGCGGGGTCGGGAGCACCTTGCCGGGGTTCGCGAGCCCGGCCGGGTCGAACGCGCGCCGGAGCCGCGCGAACGCCTCGAGGTCGTGCTCCGAGAACATCGAGGGCATCGCGCACGCCTTGTCGACGCCGACGCCGTGCTCGCCGGTGAGCGAGCCGCCGGCGTCGACGCACGCGGCGAGGATCGCGTCGGCCAGGGTCTTCGCCCGCTCGACCTCGCCGTCCGCCGCGCCGTCGTAGAGCACGAGCGGGTGCAGGTTCCCGTCGCCGGCGTGGAAGACGTTCCCGACGCGGAGGCCGTGCTCGACGGAGAGCTGCTCGATCCGGCGGAGGACGGCGGGGAGGCGGGTGCGCGGCACGACGCCGTCCTGGACGTAGTAGTCGGGCGAGACCCGGCCCATCGCCGCGAAGGCGCCCTTGCGCCCGAGCCAGAGCCGCGCGCGCTCGTCGGGGTCGTGGGCGGTGCGGATCTCGAAGGCGCCCGCGGCGCGGCAGAGCCCGTCGACCTCCTCGGTGTCGAGCGCGACCTGCGCCGCGACGCCGTCGAGCTCGACGAGCAGCACGGCGCCCGCGTCCTCCGGGTAGCCGGGCGCGTACGCGGCCTCTGCGGCCTCGAGCGTGACGCTGTCCATGATCTCCATCGCCGAGGGGAGGATCCCGGCCGCGACGACCCGCGAGACTGCGTCGCCCGCGGCGTCGACCGTCCGGAACGCGGCGAGCTGTGTGACCACGACCTCCGGCGCGCGCAGGATCCGCAGCGTGATCTCGACCGCGACTCCGAGTGTTCCCTCGGAGCCGACGATCACGCCGAGGAGGTCGGGCCCGTCGATCGCGTCGAGCGCCTTCCCGCCGAGGACGAGGAGCTCGCCGTCCGCGAGCACCACCTTCGCGCCGGTCACGTGGTTGACGGTGAAGCCGTGCTTCAGGCAGTGGGCCCCGCCGGAGTTCTCGGCGAGGTTGCCCCCGATCGTGCAGACCTGCTGACTCGAGGGATCGGGCGCGTAGAAGTAGCCGTCCGCCTCGACAGCGCGGGTCACGTCGAGGTTCGCGACGCCGGGTTCGACGACGACGCGCTCGCTCTCGAGGTCGATCTCGAGGATCCGGTTCATCCGCGCGAGCGAGACGACGACCCCGTCCGCGACCGGGAGCGCGCCGCCGGAGAGGCCCGTCCCGGCGCCGCGCGCCACGAACGGGACGCTCGCGCGCGCACACAGGCGCAGCACGGCCTGCACCTCCGCCGTGGAGCCCGGCAGGACGACGCACGCCGGGCGGGCGCGCCAGCCGGTGAGCCCGTCGCAGTCGTACGTCGCGAGCTGCTCGGGCTCGGTGATCACGAACCCGGCGCCGAGCGCGTCCTCGAGCTCGTCGACGAAGCCGGCCGGGAGAGCCACGCAGCGATCCTACTGACGGCCTCTTCGGCTGCGGCTCGATCGAGGATCGAGCGGGGTGGGCGGTCCGTTAGGGTCGCCGGATGGCAGTTCCGATCCCGCGCCCGGGCAAGATCGTCTGCGTCGGGCTGAACTACCGGGACCACGCGGAGGAGCAGGGCGTCGAGCTCCCCACCTCGCCGCTCCTCTTCGCGAAGTTCACGACGTCGCTGATCGGCCCGGGGGACGCGATCGTGATCCCGCCCGCGGTGACGAAATGCGACTACGAGGCGGAGCTCGGCGTCGTCCTCGGCGCGACGGTGAAGCAGGTCTCCAAGGAGAACGCGCTCGAGGCGGTCGCCGGATACGTCGTCGCGAACGACGTCTCCGCCCGCGACCTCCAGTTCGGCGACGGGCAGTGGACGCGCGGCAAGTCACCCGACACGTTCTGCCCCGTGGGCCCCCTCGTGTCGTCCTCCGAGGTACCGGACCCCCACGCGCTCCCCATTCGCGCGATCCTCAACGGCGAGGTCGTGCAGGACTCGACGACTGCGAACCTCGTGTTCGGCGTGGACGAGGTGATCAGCTACGCTTCGCAGACGGCGACGCTCGAGGCGGGCGACCTGATCCTCACCGGGACCCCCGCCGGCGTCGGGATCTTCCGGAAGCCGCCCCGCCTGCTCCACCCGGGCGACGAGATCACCATCGAGATCGACGGCGTCGGGTCGCTCACGAACCCGGTCGTCGCGGGGTGAGCGCGACCGTCCGATGAGCGGCATCTCGCGCACGGTGCTGCGCGAGCAGGTCAAGGACCTGCTGCTCCAACGGATCGCCAGCGGCGAGCTGAAGCCCGGCGAGCGCCTCGTCGAGACGCGGATCGCCGCCGAGCTCGGCACGAGCCAGGCGCCCGTGCGCGAGGCCCTTCGCGATCTCGAGCTGCTTCGCCTCGTCGAGTCGGAGCCGTTCAAGGGCGCGCGCGTGCGGGCGTTCGGTAACGAGGAGCTCGTCGAGGTGTTCCCGGTGCGCGCGGTGCTCGAGGAGCTCGCCGCGAAGGAGGCGACGAAGCGGCTCGCCGGCGACGTGAGCGTCCTCGAGGCGGAGGTCGAGGCGATGCGCGCCGCCGCCCGCCGCGGCGACGTCAACGCCCTCACGCGTCACGACATCGCGTTCCACCGTCTCGTCGTCGAGGCGGCCGGCAACCCGATCCTCGAGCAGTGCTGGAAGTCGCTCGGCGTCGAGGGCCGGATCACGATCACCCTCTACGGCACCTCGATCGAGCCGCACGAGGCCGCGGAGCTGCACGTCCCGCTGCTCGAGGCGATCCGCTCGGGCAAGCCGGGCGCCGCCGGCCGCGCCGCGCGGAAGCACGTCGAGGCCTTCGCGCGGATCGCGAGCGGCCGGCCCGCCTCGAAGGCCCCGGCCCCCTGAGCCGCTCGACGACGAGCGCGCTCGCGGGGCTGTTCCTCGCAGCGCTCGCACTGCGGCCGCAGGTCGTCGGCGTCGGCCCGCTGATCGGGCAGATCCAGGCCGACCTCGACACGTCCCACGCGATCGCCGGGCTGCTCGGGACGATCCCCGTGCTCTGCATGGGCCTGTTCGCGCCCGTCGGCGCGTCGCTCTCGGCCTGGCTCGGGACGCGGCTCGCGATGACGATCGGGCTGGTTTTGATCGGCGTGTTCGGGGTTTTGCGCGGGCTCGGGCCGACCACGTGGCTCGTCGTTGCGCTGACCCTGCCGCTCGGGATCGGGATGGGGATCGGCAACGCGACCGCGCCGCTCGCGGTCCGCGAGACCGTGCCGGACCGGCCGGCCACCGGGACGGGCGTCTATGCGACGGGGATCCAGCTCGGCTCGACGATCGCGGCTGCGATCGCGGTGCCGCTCGCCGCGGTCCTCGGAGGCTGGCGCGGCGCGCTGATCGCGCTCTCCGCGGCCTGCTGCGTGGTCGCCGTCGCCTGGGCGGTGCTCGAGCGGGGCGGCGAGAGGCACGTGCGCTCGGAGGGGCTCGTCCCGCGGCTGCCGTGGCGGTCGCGGACTGCCTGGCTGCTGGTCGCGATCTTCGTCTCGATGTCGTCCTCGTACTACGGGCTGATCTCGTGGCTGCCGGACGCGTACGTCGAGCGCGGCTGGTCGGACGACGCGGCCGGCGGCCTCGTCGCGGCGCTGAGCGTCACGGCGATCCCGGCGTCGTTCCTCCTGCCGTGGCTGTCGGATCGCCGTGGCGGCCGTCGGCCGTGGCTTCTCGGCTGCGCGATCGTGTTCGCGCTCGGGACGGCCGCCCTCGTGCTGCTCCCGGGCGGCGCGTACCTCTGGGCGCTGCTCGCGGGGATCGCTCAGGGCGGGATGTTCTCGCTGGTGATGACGCTCCCGCTCGACTTCGCGCAGGGGCGGGAGCGCGTCGCGGCGCTCGTCGCGATGATGCTCGGCCTCGGCTACTCGGTCGCCGCCTTCTCGCCGTTCGTTCTCGGCGGCGTCCGCGACGTCACGGGCTCGTTCGACGCGGTCCTGTGGGTGTGCGTCGCTCTGCTCACGGTGATGGCGCTCGTCGTCGGCCTCCTGCCCCGGCCGGCCGGCCGGGCGGCGCCTCAGCCTGCGGGCGGATAGATCGACGCGGCGTAGCCCTCGACCATCCGCGCGGCCGAGAAGCGGGGGCCGTTCGTGCGGAGCGACCGCTTGACCATCGCGAGCCAGCGGTGCGGGATCCCGTCGTCGCCGCGGTCGTAGAAGAGCGGCACGACCTGCTGCTCGAGGAGGTCGTAGAGCGCATGCGCGTGCCTGGCGTCCTGCGCGGCCTCGTCCTCGCCGTCCGCGCCGCCACCGTCGATCTCCCAGCCGTTCGCCGCGCCGTCGGCCCGCTCGTAGCCCTCGAACCACCAGCCGTCGAGCACGCTCAGGTTGAGCCCGCCGTTCGCGGCGGACTTCATCCCGCTCGTGCCGCTCGCCTCGAGCGGCGGGCGCGGGACGTTGAGCCAGACGTCGCAGCCGCCGACGATCGGGGCGGCGACCGAGAGGTCGTAGTTCTCGAGGAACGCGAGGCGCGACGTGAGGCCGACGGCCTCCGAGAGGCCGAACACGTCGACGAGCATTTGCTTCGCGTTGTCGTCGAGCGGATGGGCCTTGCCCGCCACGACCATCTGCACCGGCGGCCCGTCCGCGAAGATCCGCCGCACGCGCTCCGGGTCGTACGTCAGCAGGAAGAGCCGCTTGTACGTCGCGATCCGCCGCGCGAACCCCAGCGTGAGCGTGTCGTCGGCGAAGGTCTCGGCGACCGCTTTCACGCTCTCCGGGTCCTCGCCCCGGAGGAGACGGTCCTGCACGCTCTTCGCCTTCACGTACTCGACCAGCTCGCGCCGCGCGTCGTTGCGGGCGGCCCACAGCTCCTCGTCCGGGATGTCGTCGACCGGCGCCCACGTCTCCGGGTCGGCGGCCTTCGCCAGCCAGTCCTCGCCGAGGTGCCGGTCGAGCAGGGCCCGCATCGGCGACGCGAGGAAGGTCGGCAGGTGCACGCCGTTCGTGACGTGCGTGATGGGCACCTGGTCGGCGGGGATGTCCCCGTAGAGCGGGCGCCACATCTCGCGTGCCACCTGCTCGTGCCGCAGGCTGACGGCGTTCGCGCGGCGCGTGAGGCGGAGCGCGAGCGGGGTCATGCCCGGCCACTCGTCGGTCCCGGGCAGGGTGCGGCAGAGGTCGAGGAAGCGCTCGTCGTCCATCCCGAGCCGCGTGGGGAGGTCGGCGAACGCCTCGAGGAACGAGGCGGTCTCGTAGACCTCGTTGCCGGCGGGGACCGGCGTGTGCGTCGTGAAGACGCAGCGCGCGCGGGCCGCCTCGAGGGCGTCCTCGAGCGACTCGCCCGCGGCGAGCGATCCCGCCGCGAGCTCGAGAGCCGCGAGCGCGGGGTGCCCCTCGTTGAAGTGGAGCACGCCCGGCTCGATCCCGAGCGCGCGCAGCGTCCGCACCGAGCCCATCCCGAGCAGCCCGTACTGCCCGAGCCGCGTCAACGGGTTCCCCTCGTACAGCCGCGCCGTGATCCAGCGGTCGACTGGGTCGTTCTCGTCGAGCTCCGCGTCGAGGAGGTAGAGGGGCACGCGGCCGACCTCGACACGCCACACGTGGAACGCGACCTCGCGGTCGAAGAAGGGGAACGTGAGGCGTAGCGGTGTGCCCTCGTCCAGCACCTGCACCGTCGGGAGGCGCTCGGGCATCGTCTGGAGCCAGTACTCGTGCTGCAGCCCCGCGCGGTCGACGCGCTGCTGGAAATAGCCCTTCCGGTAGAGGAGCCCGATCCCGATCATCGGGATCGCCAGGTCGCTCGCCGCCTTGAGGATGTCGCCGGCGAGCACGCCGAGCCCGCCCGAGTAGATCGGGAGCGACCGGTGGATCCCGAACTCCGCGCAGACGAACACCACCGGGCCGTCGAGGCCGTCGATCCGTGCCTCGGGGCGTGCGCGATCCTCCTCGAGCACGCGCCCGAGCCGCGCGATACGGTCGCGGGTGGTCGGGTCGGCGACGGCCGACGACGCAGTGTGGGGGGCGATGTCCGAGAGCTGCCGCACCGGGTTGCGCACGTTGATCTCCCATGCGTGGGGATCGAGCGAGCGGAACAGCTCGTCGCCGTCCGGATCCCACGACCAGCGGTAGTCGAGCGCGATGCGCGCGAGCGGGGCGAGCTCCGCGGGCAGCCGGAGCGCAAGCTCGGCGGCGCGCTCGTCCGCCTCCCGCGCCCCCGGCAGGGACGCGAGGTCGACGAGTCGGGTGGTGCTCACGACCGCCCACGCTAGCGGGACGTCGCGGCCGGGCGGGAGGGAAGCGACGCTAGTGGATGTCCGAGGCGAGGACGACGTGGTTGACGAGCGTGCCGATCTCGGGGACGTGGATCTCGACCCAGTGCCCCGGGAGCAGGTTGACGTCGTCGGGCGGGACGAGCCCGGTGCCGGTGAGGAGGACCGTCCCGGGCGCGATCGGGTTGTCGCGGACGAGCCAGGAGACGAGCTCTCCGAACGTGCGCGTCATCTGCGCGGTCGTGGCGGTGTCCTGGTAGAGGACCTCGCCCTCCTCGTCGGAGATGCGCATCACGACCTGGAACCCGGCCGGCTCCTGCTGCGGCACGTAGACCGCGGGGCCGATCGCGCAGCAGCCCGCGAAGACCTTCGCCTGGCTCAGGTAGAGCGGGCTCGCGCTCTCGATCTCGCGCGACGAGACGTCGTTCGCGATCGTGTAGCCGAGGATCTCGCCCTTCCCGCCGAGGACGAGCGCGATCTCGGGCTCGGGCACCGTCCAGGTCGAGTCCCCGCGGATCCCGATCGCGTCTCCCGGGCCGACCGTGCGTCGGCCGCCCGCGTCCTTGAGGAACAGAAGCGGTCGGTGGTTGTCCGCGACCGCCGAGTAGACGTCGGGGAACGCGCTCGCCGCCATCCGGTCGGCGTCGGCCGTGTCGTACGTCCCTTCGGCGCACCAAACCTCGGGCGGGTCGAGCGGCGCGAGGAGCGTGAGCCCCGGCTCGAGCTCCAGGCTGAACTCGTCCCCCGGCACGACGATGCGGCCGAGCGGGAAGGACTCACCCTCGAGCAGGCGCAGCGGGTCCTCGAGCCCGCGCAGGACGCTGAACTCCCCGTCGTTTGGGTGCTCGACGCCGATCGAGAGGTACCCCTCCGGGTCGACCCAGCGGATGACGCGCCGCATCGCCCGGTGTCCTAGCGCCCCTCGCGCCCCGGGAGAGGCAGGCGATGCGTCAGTGCTCCCGGAGCCCGGCCGCGCGCTGCTCGGCCGCGAGGCGCTCCTCCGCCTCCGCCTCCTCGCGGAACAGGCGCGCGAGGAGCCACACGATCGCCGCGAAGAAGACGACCGCCTGCTCCGTCGACATGAGGATTCCGCCGAGGTTCTGGTCCTGGCGCGCCGTGATGCCCCAGAGGCGCGTCGGCAGATCCTCGTAGTGGCCGTACACGGGCGGCGAGAAGGTCAGCGCCAGCCCGAGGAACGCCGAGAGCACGAACGCCGCGAGGACGTACCCGATCCGGGC
This sequence comes from Gaiella sp., assembly GCA_035691005.1. GTDB lineage: Bacteria > Actinomycetota > Thermoleophilia > Gaiellales > Gaiellaceae > Gaiella. The sequence goes on from DASSJV010000117.1 coordinate 10,777, forward strand.
GAGCGTCGCGAGCGAGTGCGGCACATCGCAGAGCACGGGCCACCAGAAGAGCAGCCCCACCGCGATCAGCACCGCATGCTCGACGCCGAGCAGGATCGTGTTGCCGAGCAGGGCGTCGTACACCGCTCCGAGGTGGATGACGTACCAGGCAACGAGCCATGTGGGAAGCGTAATCGCCGGTCGCGTGATCGTCTCCAGCAGGGAGCCGCCGCGGCGGGCGATGGCCGCGCGCATCGCAGGGGTCAGCCCGATCAGGAGGAGCGGCGGCGCCCAGTCGCTGATCATCACGTTCTGGAGGAGGTGGAACAGGACGAGATACTCGACCGCGATCGTGCCGAGCGGCGAGTTGAGCGCGCCGGCCACGAGCACGAGGCCGGCGGCGAAGCACACGGCGCGCCACGCAGGGCCCGGCTCCCGCCGCCAGGCGCGGACGTAGACCACGGCGGCGGCGACCGCGAGCACGAGGAACACCGGCTCGAGCCGCACCGACCACGGCGAGGGCATCAGACGAGCCCTGTCGCGGGCCGCGTCGCTCGCGCCCGGCGCGCGAGCCGGAGGAGCACGACGATCGCGACCCCGAGCGTCGCCGCCTGCTCGACCATCATCACGAGCCCTGCGAGCTTCTGGTCGGTGAGCGGCGAGAGCCCGAACAGGCGCTCCGGCTGGTCGACGTAGACGTCGTAGTAGGGCTCGAACCCGAACAGGAACGGGTAGGCGAGCACCTGCCCGACCCAGAACAGGACGACCGCGAGCCCGAGCCGCTCGTTCAGGGTCAGCCGACCGTGCCGGGCGGGGTCGATCAGCAGCGTCCAGACGAGCGCCCCGACGACGACGAACGACAGGTGCTCGAACCGGTGGACGACCGGGTGCCGCAGCGCGGCGTCATATGCGGCCGGGACGTGCCAGACCACGAGCACCGCGATCCAGAGCGGGACCGCCACCCGGGGCCGCAGCAGGAAAGCGAGCGTGCGGCGGAGGGGCTGCGCGCGGGCGAGGGGCGCGAGCAGGTCGCGCGGCAGGAAGAACATCGCGAGCGGGCCGCGCACCGCGAGCAGCGCGAGGACGACACCGAGGTCCGCGATCAGCTCGTGCTGGAGCATGTGCGCGGACTGGAGGTACTCCTCCGCGATCGCGTCGAGCGGCGAGACGAGGCCGACGACGACGACCGCGACGCCCGCGACGAAGAGCGCGAGCCGTGACCACGGCGCGAGGTCGGGCCGGCGAGCCCGCAGTCGGCGCCATCCGGAGACGAAGAAGGCGACGGCGACGAGCGCGAGCACGAGCACGAGCGGGTCGGGGGCCCACGCCCGCCACAGGTCCTCCGGGGCCGTCGTCGCGCCGAGCGGCGTCACGGGCGTCACCGTAGCCCGATTCCCGACGCCCCTCCGGGCAGTCCGATTCGGCGGGAGTCGCCAGGTGTCACAGCCGATCGCGCCCGGACGACGTCCAAGTGGGGGAGGAGATCGTGACGGGGTCATGGGAAGACGGGTCGACGCGGCCCGAGGAGATACGCGCGCTCCAGGAGCGGGAGCTCCAGGTGGCGTACGCGCTCGCCGCGATGGAGGACTCGCTCGCGCGCGAGGCAGCCCAGGTGGGGACGGCGCTCCGCGGCACGGGGATCGAGCTCGATCCGCTCACGTTCGTCGTGATGCGGGTGCTCGAGGTGTGCGTCGC
>DASSJV010000118.1:0-17772 GCA_035691005.1 Gaiella sp.
CGGGCTCGGCAGCCGGCTCGACGACGCGGCGATGGCCCGTGAGCTCGATCGCGCGCGGCTTCGTGGGGTCGCGGCGGATCAGCCCGACGCGCTCGAGGTTCGCGAGGTGCGCGTGAACCGTGGAGGGGGACGCGAGGCCGACCTCCTCGCCGATCTCGCGCACGGTCGGCGGGTAGCCGTGGCCGTCCACGTAGGTCACGAGGAACTGCCAGATCTCCTGCTGGCGCGCGGTCAGTGTGGTCTCGGCGGGCACGGGACGCCTCCTGGGTCGGGAACGACGAACGTATGTTCGTCACGAAGGGTACGGATCCTGCCGGACGACGTCAAACGCGTGTTCGCCAGCGGATCGCCGGATGGGTTCCGTCGCAGCCGGACGCCGAGCTCGCCGGCCGAGAGGTCGAGCTTCGGCCGCGCGGCGGCGCTGCGGAGGAGGAGGAGGAGGTTCGCGGGGGAACCAGGGTTCCCCCGCGATCCATGCGCTGGAGAGGACTTGAACCTCCACGCCCCAAAAGGGCACAAGGCCCTCAACCTTGCGCGTCTACCAATTCCGCCACCAGCGCGTGGAGAGCGGATGATAGCGGCGTGGGGGAACCCCAGGTTCCCCCGCGAGCCCCCTCCTTCAGCGCCTTCACCGCGCTTTCGTGCCTGGCCTCCCGGCCGGCAAGGCCGGCCTCCGGCCGCGGCTGGGCGTGCTGCACAGAGCCGACAATCGAGGGACCTCGCCCTGTCGTATCCGGGCGCTACGCGAGGAGCCGGTACAGCACGACGGTGTTCACGCCGAACAGGATCGCGACGGCGACCGTGAGACGCGTCAGGTTCCGCTCGACGATGTGCGTGCCGCCCTGCGACGTGGGCGTGAAGCCGATCCCGCCGAAGCCCGCGTCGCGCCCGGAATGCATGAGCACGAGCGCCACGAGCCCAGCGCCGAGGATCACCTGCAAGACCGCGAAGACCGAGACCATCGACGGAGGATGGTAGCGGGCGTTACCGTCTCTCCATGGCCGCGGGAGACGAGGCGCGCGCGAAGATCCAGCGGCTGCTCGTGACCGGCGACAACCGGCTGAAGCAGGGCGTCGCGCCGGAGAAGGTGCGCGAGAGCTACGAGCAGGCGCTCGCCGCGGCGCGCGAGGCGGGCATCGAGGACGCCGTCCGGCCGCTCGTCGAGGTGCGGCTCGCCGACCTCGACGCCCGCACCGGCTGAAATCAGCCGACGAGTGCGCCAGACTCTCCCTGTCTCGGACACCTCGGGAAAAGGGAGCGCCGCACATGGGGAAGATGCAGAAGTACCTGGCGGAGGGCCTCGGGACCTTCACGCTCGTCGGGGTCGGCTCGTTCGCGATCGTCTCGGCGGGCGAGTTCCCCGCGCAGGGCGCCGGGCTCGTCTCGATCGCGCTCGGGTTCGGACTCGCGCTGCTGGCGGGTCTCTACGCGTTCGGCGAGGTCTCGGGCGGCCACTTCAACCCGGCGGTCTCGCTCGCGATGTTCCTCGACCGACGCCTGCCGGCCGACGACCTGATCGGGTACTGGGTGGCGCAGTTCCTCGGCGCGATCGGCGCGTCGCTCGTGGTGCTCATCGCGTACGACGACTCCACGGTCGCCGCGACGACCACCCAGGCGAGCGACAACTGGGCGGCGATCGTCGTCGAGTTGCTCATGACGGCCATCTTCGTCGCGGTGATCCTCCAGTCGACGAAGAGCGAGCGGGTGCGCGGGACCGCGCTGCTCGCGATCCCGCTCACGCTCCTCGCGATCCACGTCGCCGCGATCCCGATCAGCGGGGCGTCGGTCAACCCGGCGCGGAGCTTCGGGCCGGCGCTCGTGGGGACCGAGTTCAACGACTACTGGATCTACCTCATCTTCCCGACGCTCGGCGCGGTGCTCGGCTGGATCGCGCACAAGATCGTCATCGAGGGCGACACGAACCTACGCGACGACTTCGACGCCGCCCGCCGCAGCGCGTCGCGGCGGGGAGAGGCGGAGACGACCGTGCAGCGGCCCGAGCCGCCGCACGAGACGCACTAGGACGTTGCGCCGGCCCCCGCGGCGGCGGGGGCCGCGCGCAGCAGCACCGCCTCGACCAGCGCCACGCGACCGGGAAGGTCGTGGAGCGCCGCCGCGTCGCGCGCCGCGCTGTTCGGCCGTGGGAGCGCCGCCGCCTGTCCGAGCGCCTCGGCGAGCGCGCCTTCGTCCTCGGGGGCGACCAGCACGCCCGCGCCGGGAGGGACGAACTCGGGCGGACCGCCGACGTGCGTCGCGACCACCGGACGGGCGCACGCCATCGCCTCGAGCGTCACGAGCCCGAAGGGCTCCACGAGGCTCGGCTGGCACACGACGTCCGCGGCGTTCAGCCAGCGCACGACGTCGTCGTGGCGCACCGGGCCGACGGTCGTCACTCCCGTCCGGCCGGCGAGCGCCTCCCGTAGCGGTCCGTCGCCGACGAACGCGAGCGACCCCTCACCGTGACGCTCGAACGCCCGCGCGAGCCGGAGGACGTTCTTCCGCTCCGTGAGCGCGCCGACGCAGACGAAGCCGGTGCCGTCGGGGCGCCAGCCGACGGCCGCGCGAGCCTCCTCCGGGTCGGCCGGGGAGAACCGCTCGAGGTCGACGCCGCAGTCGATCACCTCGACTCGTCCCGCCGCCTCGGGGACGACCGCCTCGAGCCGGCGGCGGAGCCAGTCCGACACCGCGATCACCCGTGCCGCTCGACGAACCGCGAACCGGGTCGCGCGGCGCACGGCGCGGGAGCGCTCGGCGTTCGCGACGTCCTGTCCGTGCGCCGTGAGGACGACCGGCGCGCGGCCGGCGAGCACCGCGAGCAGCCCCGCGGGGACGAGGAAGTGCGCGTAGACGACGTCGGGCCGGAACCGGCGGGCGGTGGTGGCGACGTCCCACGCGAGCCCGAGGTGGCGCGAGCGGCGGCCGCGCCGGTCGACGACGGCGCGCGCCAGCTCGTGCCCGCGCGCCGCGAGCCCGGCCTCGAGGTCGGCGACGAAGGTCCCGAGGTCGGGCGCCGAGGGGCCCGGATACATCTGCGAGACGAGGAGAATCTTCACCCCGGATCAGCGGGCGTCGTAGGTGCCCCAGAGCTCGCGCAGCGCGTCGCACAGCTCGCCGACCGTCGCGCGGGCGGCGAGCGCCTCGCGCAGCGCGGGCAGGAGGTTCGCGTGTGTCTCGGCGACGCGCCGCACCTCGGCGATCGCCGTCTCGACCGCGGCCGCGTCGCGTCGCGCGCGGAGCGCCTGGGTGCGCTCCTGCTGGGTGCGCTCGATCGCGGGGTCGAGGCGGTGGAGCTCGATCCGCTCCGGCTCGTCCTGCGCGTAGCGGTTGACGCCGACGATCACCCGCTCGCCCTGCTCGACCTCGCGCTGCCAGCGGAAGGCGGACTCCTCGATCTGCTGCTGCACCCAGCCCGCCTCGATCGCGGCCACCGCCCCGCCGAGCTCGTCGATGCGCGCGATCAGCTCCGCGGCGCGCGCCTCGAGCTCGTCGGTGAGCGCCTCCACGTACCACGAGCCGCCGAGTGGGTCGGCGGTGCTCGTCGTGCCCGCCTCGTGCATGAGGATCTGCTGGGTGCGGAGCGCGAGCATCGCCGAGCGCTCCGTCGGGAGTGCGAGCGCCTCGTCGAAGCCGTTCGTGTGGAGCGACTGGGCGCCGCCGTAGACCGCCGACAGCGCCTGGGCGGCGACGCGGACGAGGTTGTTCTCCGGCTGCTGCGCGGTGAGGGTCGAGCCGCCGGTCTGCGCGTGGAAGCGGAGCGCCTGCGCGGCCGGCGTCGTCGCGCCGAACCGGTCGCGCATGATCCCCGCCCACATCCGGCGGGCCGCTCGGAACTTGGCTACCTCCTGCAGCAGGTCGTTGTGCGCGTTGAAGAAGAACGACAGCCGCGCGCCGAAGGCGTCGGGCGAGAGCCCCGCGGCCACCGCCGCGTCGCAGTACGCGATCCCGTTCGCGAGCGTGAACGCGAGCTCTTGCGCCGCGCTCGAGCCCGCCTCGCGGATGTGGTAGCCCGAGATCGAGATCGTGTTCCAGCGCGGGATCCGCTCCGCGCAGTACGCGAAGAGGTCGGTCGCGAGCCGCATCGACGGGCGGGGCGGGAAGATGTAGTTGCCGCGTGCGACGTACTCCTTCAGCACGTCGTTCTGCACCGTGCCGCGCAGCGCCTCCCCCGGCACGCCGCGCTCCGTGCCGACGAGCTCGTAGCAGAGGAGGAGCAGCGCGGCCGGCGCGTTGATCGTCATCGAGGTCGACACCTCGTCGAGCGGGATCCCCTCGAGCAGCCGGTCCATGTCCTCGACCGAGTCGATCGCGACGCCCGTCCGTCCGACCTCGCCCTCCGCGACCGGGTCGTCCGAGTCGTAGCCGAGCTGCGTCGGCAGGTCGAACGCGACCGAGAGGCCCGTCTGCCCGTGCGCGAGCAGCGTGCGGAAGCGGGCGTTCGTCTCCTCCGCGGAGCCGAACCCGGCGTACTGGCGGATCGTCCACGGCCGACCCCGGTACATGTCCGGGTACGGGCCGCGGGTGAACGGGAACGACCCCGGCGCCTCGGCGGGCCCCGTCGCGTCGTCGGGCCCGTAGACCGGCCTCACGTCGATGCCCGAGTCCGTCACCCGTCGCTCAGGCGTCGTGCCCACGCCCTCGATCCTATGCGGGATGCGGGCAGCGCCCGCCTCCGTCGGCTACAGCGAGCCTCCGGCGCGCTCGATCGCCTCGAGGGCGATGCGGCGACCCGTCTCGACGTGGCGGGTGACCGCCGCGCGGGCTGCCTCGCGGTCGCGCGCCTCGAGGGCCTCGACGATCGCGCGATGCTCGGTGACGAGGTACTCGCCGCGCTCGAGGTGGCCGCCGCGGATCACCTGCATCATCAGGTTGACCGAGAGCTCGCGGTAGAACCGGGAGAGGAGCTGGTTGCCGGCGAGGTCGACCTGCAGCTCGTGGAAGGCGGCGTTCGCCGCGTCCCACTCCTCGTGCGAGATCGCCTCGGCCGTTGCGTCCAGCCGCGCGCCGAGCTCCGCGATGCGCTCGTCCTCCGCCGTCTCGACGGTGACGTCCGCGGCGTGGAGCTCGAGGGCGAGGCGCACCTCGTAGCCCTCGACGAGCACCCGCGTCGTGATGGGGCTCACGAAGTAGCCGCGGCGCGCCTTCACGGTGAGAAGCCCCTCGGAGACGAGGCGGGTCAGGGCGTGGTGGACAGGGCTTCGCGAGACGCCGAGCTCCGCGGCGAGCTCGTGCAGGCTGAGCTTCTCGCCGGGGCCGTGCTCGCGCGCGAGGATGCGGCCGCGGAGGGTCGCGTAGACCTGCTCGTTGAGGTTCGCGCGCGGGAGGACGGTGGCCACGGGTCAGATGTAACATGACACGACCCAGGTCCGGCAACCGAGGTTACGCTGGACGCGTGAGGGTCGCCGTGAAGCTGTTCGCCGCCCTGCGCGAGCAGCGGGGCGCGCGGGAGGTCGAGCTCGACCTGGCGGAGGGAGCTCGGGTCGACGACGTGTGGGCCGCACTGGGTCTCGGCGACGAGCCGGCGGGGCTCGTCTACGCCCTCAACCGCACGTACGTCGACCGCGGGGCGACCCTGGCGGAGGGCGACGAGGTCGCGCTCATCCCGCCCGTCTCGGGCGGTGCTTTCCGACTCTCCGAGGAGCCGCTCTCGCTCGAGCGAGCCGTCTCGGAGGTCGCCTCGGACGACGCGGGCGCGATCGCGACATTCGTCGGCACGACACGCGCGCGGTCGCGCGGCAAGGACGTCGTGCGGCTCGAGTACGAGGCGTACGAGGGGATGGCCGAGACGGAGATGGAGCGCATCGCGGCGACGCTGAAAGAGCGTCACGACCTGATCGAGGTCGCGATCCACCACCGCGTCGGCCCCGTCGAGATCGGCGAGACGAGCGTCGTGATCGCCGTCTCCGCGCCGCACCGCCAGGCGGCGCTCGCCGCATGCAAGGAGGCGATCGACACCCTCAAGGAGACGGTGCCGCTCTGGAAGAAGGAGCTGTATGCCGGCGGCGAGGCGTGGATCGGCCAGGGCTCGTAGGACGTGGGGGAAACCATGTTTCCCCCACGAGCCCCCTTCTTCGGGTCTCCGCCGCCGTCGACCTGACCTGCGCTTTCGGGGGAATGAATCCCGCTTCGCGCGCCCAGGCCGCGTCCCGTCTGTAGCGTCAACACGAGCATGAACAGACCGCGAGACGAGCCGGTCACCGCGCCGGAGCCGGCGACGCTGCCGAGCGAGCACAACCGCACCCGGCGGTCGCTCCTCGGGCGCATCCTTGCGCCGCTCGTCGTCGTGATCGGCGCGCTCGTGAAGTTCGGGGTGGCGATCCTGAAGTTCTTCGGGATCTTCCTCGCGGTCGGCGGCTACGCGCTGATCTGGGGCTGGTGGTTCGCGGTCGGCTTCGTGCTCCTGATCCTCGTCCACGAGCTCGGGCACTACATCGAGGCGCGGCGCCAGGGGCTCAACCCGCAGCTGCCCGTCTTCCTGCCCTTCATCGGTGCGTACGTTGCGCTGCGGAACATGCGCTTCGACCCGTGGGTGAACGCGAAGGTCTCGCTCGCCGGCCCGGTCACGGGCGGTGTGGGCGCGTTCGCGTGCCTCGCCGCCGCGGAGAGCATGGACTCCGACCTGCTCCGCGCGCTCGCCTATACCGGTTTCCTCCTCAACCTGATCAACCTCGCGCCGATCGGGATTCTCGACGGCGGCCACGTGCTGCACTCGTGGCGCGTGCTCAGGGCAGGCGCAGGAGCGGCCACGCCGGAGCAGGCGCGGTGGCGTGCGAACGCCGTCGCGATCGCCTCGATCCTCACCGCGGTCGCGCTCGTCGCGGGCATGGTGCTCGCCCACGTCCCGCAGGACCGCCTGTGAGCGAGGACGGGGGCCTCGACCGGCGCCTGCTGCGGCGCACGCAGGAGACGTTCGCGAGCGACGTCGCGCTGATCGCCTCGGAGTTCCTCGAGGGCTTCCAGGCCGTCGCGCGGATCGACCGCCCCGCCGTGACGATCTTCGGCTCGGCGCGCGTGGCCGAGAGCTCTCCGACCTACGAGGCCGCCCGCGAGACGGCACGGCTCTTCGCGGAGGCGGGCCTCGCGGTCGTCACGGGGGGCGGGCCGGGCGTGATGGAGGCGGCGAACCGCGGCGCGAAGGACGCCGGCGGGCTCTCGGTCGGGTTCAACATCCTGCTCCCGCACGAGCAGGGCCTGAACCCCTACTGCGACATCGCGCTGACGTTCAAGCACTTCTATGCGCGCAAGGTGATGTTCGTGAAGTCCGCGGAGGGCTTCGTGATCTTCCCCGGCGGCTTCGGGACGATGGACGAGCTGTTCGAGTCGCTGACGCTGATCCAGACCGGGACGATCGGAAGCTTCCCGGTCGTGCTCTTCGACCGCGACTACTGGGGCGAGATGATCGAGTGGATCCGCGCGGAGATGCTTGCGGACGGGCTCGTCTCGCCCGGCGACCTCGACCTCCTGCGCCTCACCGACGAGCCCGAGGAGGCCGTCGAATGGGTCACCAAGGTGATGGCCTCCCGCCGGATCGAGGGCTCGACCTGACCGAGCTCGACGACGCGGTCGACGCGATCCGAGCGCGGAGCGACGCCCTGCCACGGGTCGGCGTGGTGCTCGGCAGCGGCCTCGGCGGGTTCGCCGACGCGGTCGAGGACGCCGTCGAGCTGCCGTACGCCGAGATCCCGGGCTGGCCTGTGTCGACCGCCGTCGGGCACGCCGGCACGCTCGTCCTCGGAGACCTCGCAGGGGTCCCCGTCGCCGTGATGAAGGGCCGCGCCCACCTCTACGAGGGCGTGCCCGCCGCGAGAGTCGTCTTCGGCGTCCGCGTCCTCGGCCGACTCGGGATCGAGAGCCTCGTCCTCACGAACGCCTGCGGCGCGATCGACCCAGCCGTCGCGCCCGGAACCCTCGTCGCCGTCTCCGACCACCTCAACCTGCAGGGCACCTCCCCGCTCGTCGGGCCGAACGACGAGATGCTCGGCCCGCGCTTCCCGGACCTGAGCGACGCCTACGACCCGGCGTACCGCGCGCTCGCGCACGAGGCGGCGCAGCGGCTCGGGCTCCCGCTCGGCGAGGGCGTCTACGCCGCCTGGCTCGGCCCCGCGTTCGAGACGCCCGCCGAGATCCGCATGCTGCGCACGCTCGGCGCCGACCTCGTCGGGATGTCGACCGTCCCCGAGGTGCTCGCCGCGCGGCACATGGGCATCCGCTGCCTCGCGCTCTCGTGCGTGACGAACGCGGCCGCGGGCGTCCTGCCCGAGCCGATCGACCACGAGCGCGTGCTCGACGTCGGCGCGCGGGCGGCCGGCGACCTCGTCGCGCTGCTGCGCGAGGTTCTCCCGGCGCTGGGCGATTCCTAGACTTCGGACATGGAACTGCGCGACCTCCCCTCGGTCGATCGGCTGCTCGGCGACGACGTGCTCGCCGCCGCGCCGCGGCCGCTCGCCGTTGCTGCGGCGCGGGCCGCGCTCGAGCGGGCCCGTGGCGCGATCCGCGACGGCGCCGATCCCGGCGACGTCGTCGCCTCGGCGCGCGCCGACCTCGAGCGCCTCGCCGCGCCCGCGCTCCGCCGGGTGCTCAACGCGACCGGCGTGATCGTCCACACGAACCTGGGCCGCGCCCCGCTCGCCCCCGCCGCGCTCGCGCGCGCGGTGGACGTGGGCGGGTCGTACTCGAACCTCGAGCTCGACCTCGAGTCGGGCACGCGCGGGTCGCGCCAGGCCCACGTCGCCGCCGCGCTCGCGCGCCTCACCGGCGCCGAGGCCGCGCTCGTCGTCAACAACAACGCCGCGGCCGTCCTCCTCGCGCTCGCCGCGCTCGCCGAGGGCCGCGAGGCCGTCGTCTCGCGCGGAGAGCTGCTCGAGATCGGCGACGGCTTCCGGATCCCCGACGTCCTCGCCCGTTCGGGCGCGCGCATGGTCGAGGTCGGGACGACGAACCGCACGCGGGCGGCCGACTACGAGCACGCGATCGGGCCCGACACCGCGCTGCTGCTGCGGGTCCACCAGTCGAACTTCCGCATCGTCGGGTTCACCGAGATCCCGACGACGGAGGAGCTCGCGGCCGTCGCTCGCTCCGCCGGGCTCGTCCTCGTCGACGACCTGGGCTCCGGATCGCTCGCGGACGTCGGCGACGAGCCGACGGCCGCCTCGAGCCTCGCGGCCGGCGCCGACGTCGTCTGCTTCTCCGGCGACAAGCTGCTCGGCGGCCCGCAGGCGGGGATCGTCGTCGGCCGCGCCGATCTCGTCGAGCGGCTCCGCCGCCACCCCCTGCAGCGTGCCCTCCGCGCCGACAAGCTGACGCTCGCCGCGCTCGAGGGGACGCTCGCGCTCCACGAGGATCCCGAGCGTGCGCGGCGGGAGATCCCCGTGCTGCGGATGCTCGACGAGCCGGTCGAGCAGGTGCGCGAACGGGCCGAGCGCCTTGCGGGGCTGATCGGCGGCGAGGTGGAGGGAACCGTCGCGCGCGTCGGCGGTGGCGCGCTCCCGCTCGCCGAGCTGCCGAGCGCGGCGTGCGCGATCGAGGAGTCCCTCGCGGCGCTCCTCCGCGTCGGCGACCCGCCCGTGATCGGGATCGTCCGCGACGGGCGCCTCCTCCTCGACGCGCGGACGCTGAGCGACGCCGAGGTCGACGAGGCCGCCCGCGCCGTTCTCCGCGCGCGCCGGGCCGGCACGTGGCGCTGACGGTCGGCACCGCCGGGCACGTCGACCACGGCAAGACGACGCTCGTCCGGGCGCTGACCGGGAAGCACACCGACCGCCTGCCCGAGGAGCGGGCGCGAGGGATCTCGATCGACCTCGGCTACGCGCCGCTCGCCCTGCCCGACGGGACGACGCTCTCGCTCGTCGACGTGCCTGGGCACGAGCGGTTCGTGCGGACGATGGTCGCGGGTGCGACCGGGATCGACCTCTTCCTGCTCGTGGTCGACGCGGCCGAGGGTGCGCGGGCGCAGACGTACGAGCACCTCGCGATCCTGCGGCTGCTCGGCGTCGAGCACGGGGTCGTGGCGGTGACCAAGGCGGACGCCGTCGACGACGAGACCCTCGCGCTCGCGGTGGAGGAGGCGCGCGAGCTCGTCCCCGGTGCGGCGGTCGTCCCGGTCAGCGGCGTCACCGGTGCCGGCCTCGACGAGCTGCGCGCCGAGCTGGCCGCGGTCGCCGTGGTCGTCGACCAGCGGAGGGCCGACTATCCGACCCGGCTCTTCGTCGACCGCGTCTTCACCTTGCGCGGGATCGGCACCGTCGTGACCGGGACGCTCTGGTCAGGGTCGATCGGCTCGGGTGACCGGCTGCTGCTCGAGCCCTCGGGTCGCGACGTGCGTGCGCGCTCGGTGCAGGTGCACGACGTCCCCGTCGAGCGGGCCGAGGCGGGGCAGCGGGTCGCGGTCAGCCTGCCCGGGGTCGAGGTCTCCGAGGTTCACCGCGGCGACGCGCTCATCGCGCCGGGCGCCTTCCCGCGCTCGTACCGGCTCGAGGTCGTCCTGGACGAGCTCGAGCCCGTCGAGGACGGGACGCGGCTCACGGTGCACCACGGCACCACGCGGACGGCAGCCCGCGTCGTGCGGGTCGGCGAGGGGCACGCCCAGCTTCGCCTCGCCTCGCCGGTCGTCGCCGCGCGAGGCGACCGCGTCGTACTCCGGCGCGAGACGACGGTCGGCGGCGCCGTCGTGCTCGACCCCGCGCCGCCACGAGGGCGGGACGCAGAGCGCGACCGCCTGCTCGCGAAGGGCGATCCCCGCTCGATCGTCCTCGCGCTCGTCCACGCGCCGGTTCGGGTCGACGAGCTCGCGGCGCGGGCGCTGCTCGACGGAGCGGAGCTCGAGGAGGGCCTCGACGCCGTGCGCGTCGTCGACGACTGGGCGTTCGCCGACGCGTGGCTCGAGGAGATCGCCGCCCGGGTGGAGGAGCGCCTCCGCGCGCGCGCCGAGGCGTCGCCGCTCGAGCCCGGCCTCGCGCTCGCCGAGCTGCTTCCCGGCGAGCCCTGGGCGCCGGTCGTGCTGCCCCTGCTCCCGGTCGAGCGGCGAGGCGCGACGGCGTACCTCCCAGGTGCGGCCGCCCGTCTCGGTGCCCGCGCGGAGGCAGCTCAAGCGCTCGAGCAGGCGCTCGTCGCGGGCGGGCTCGTCGCGACGAAGGCCGACGACCCGGAGCTCGCGCGCTTTCTCGAGACCGACGGCAGGCTCGTGCGACTCCGCGACGGGTACGTCGTCTCGGCCGGGGCCTACGAGGTCGCGCAGGATCTCGTGCGGTCGGAGTGCGGCTCCGCGGGCGAGATCACGCTCGCGCGATTCCGCGACCTCGCTGGCGTCGGCCGGCGCGACGCCCAGCTCCTGCTCGAGCGGATGGACGTCGACGGCCTGACGCGGCGACTCGGTGACCGCCGTGTTCTGCGGCGGTCGTCCCGCGAGGCTGTGCGAGACTGAGGCCATGGCGGGCAAGGCCGACTTCACGGAAGAGGAGTGGGAGCAGCTCCGCAAGGGCGCGACCGGCGCCGGGCTGCTCGTCTCGGTGAGCGACCGCAGCTTCCTCGACTCGCTCAAGGAGGCGTCCTCGTTCGCGAAGTACCTGCTCGGCTCGCGGGAGTCGGACAGCCAGCTCGTCCGCGAGCTCGCCTCGGAGCACGGCACCGGTTTCGGCGCCGTCGCGACGCCCAGCGAGGTCGACGCCGCCGCGGACGAGGCGCTCCAGGCCGCCGTCGCGACGCTCCGCGCGAAGGCGCCCGACGAGGTCGAGAACTACCGTGCCTTCGTGCTCGAGCTCGCCGAGGCCGTCGGCCGCGCCGCGAAGGGCGGGGACGAGGCCGAGGCGGCTGCGCTCGAGCGCGTCAAGGCCGCGCTCGCGTAGAGCCTGCTCGCCCGCTCCTGTTGCGGGCGCGTTACGCCTGCCATCCGCGCGGCGCCGTCCCGCCGTACTCCTTCGTGAAGGCACCGACGAAGGAGGCATCTCGTGTCATCTGTGAACTTCCCACGCTGGGCCGCGATCGGGGCCGTCGTCGCGGTCGTCGCAATCGGCATCGTGCTGCTCGTCGTCTACGGCGGCGGCGGCTCCGGCGGCGGGTACTAGAGGCGGCTCCGGGCCCACTAGCGAGCCGGCGAGAACCCGCATGTAGCCTGCCCGGCGGAGCGGCACGGGCCCGGTGGCCCAGCAGGTCTTCAAAACCTGTGCGGTCGTGTAGCCCACGGCTCGGTCGGTTCGACTCCGGCGCCGCTCCGTCAAAGCCGTCCGCCGCGTCCGAGGCGGGCGTAGCCGGCCGGCGGCCGTTGGACAACCGTGCGACCGTTCGGCCGCTTGAGACCGCTCGGGGCCGCCCCACGAAGTGGCGGATTGTGGCGGGATTGTGGCCCGACGACACCGTCAGTGTCGACGGCCCACGTGTCGAACCCCTTGCGGTGCATGACAGCCGCCGAACGCGGCCAACGGTCAGCGAACCTTTCCGCGAGCGTGCGATATCTACTCGCCACCTCTCTCTCTCCACCGTCGAACACGCCGCGCGTTGTTGGACCTCGACTGTTGTAGAGCCCATGCGAGTCCATCTGTGATGTCCGGGTTTTGCAGCTTCTCTAAGAGGTCCCGCACCGCGACGCCTGGGCGGCAGCCCTCGTCGGCCTGCGACCACACCCAGACCACACCGCGGCGACACAAACAGCGGAAGGCTCCCGGCGACAAAGAGAAGGGGCCCGGCGTGCCGGGCCCCTTGTCGTCAAGCGTGGTGCGGTCGAGGTTTACGCAGCGACCAGAACGCGGTCGCTGTGAACGACGACCTTGCCGCTCGTGATCTTCGGCTCGTTGGGGAGGATCGTGTCGAGCTTCTCCTCGCGCAACCAGCTGCCGACGAACTTCGTCGACTCCATGCCCTGCTCAGGCGTCTCGAAGAGACTGAGCGAGCTGAAGACGCCGTTCCCGGCCTCGATCAGGTAGTAGCCCGAAAAACCGGACAGCTTCTCCAACTTCGGGACGAGCATGTCGTTCACCTTGCCGGTCAGCTCGGCCGAGCGATTCTGGTCCACACCGTCGTAACGACGAATGATCGCAAACATGTGAGGCTCCTTCTTCCCTACAGGACAGGGAGTCCGAACGAACTCTCTGCTGCGCTCAGGTCGGGGTGGACAGTCGAAGAGGAAACACGAACCCTCGACGCCGTCAAAGACGACCAATGCGCGAAAACTTGTATACCCCGAGGCGCCTTGCTTGAAACCTCCGTCGACGAGCGCGGAGCTATTCACCCCTCGGCCCCTACAGCGCCGACGGCAGCGTCGACATCGTCCCCGGCAGAGTGAGGGACGCCGATCTCGTCCAGGAGGGGGTGCGCGAGGCGATCTCCGGGCAAGCCGGTCTACGTCGACGGGGGTCACCTCGGCGACCGGACGACGCTGGAGCCGTATCAACGAGACCATGCCTACCATCGCACCGCGGTCGGGCGGCTGCAAAACGGGCAGAGTGCGCTCGTCGCGATCGGCGGGCGGGCACCTCCGCCCCCCAGTTCGCGCAGGCGCTGATCCGGCTCGGCTTCGTCGAGGCGCTTGGCATGGACATCGACTCCAGCGCGAACATCAACTGGCTTGGAGCGTTCCTCAACCGGCCGGACTACCAGCGGCTGATCCCAACCGGCATCATCGCGGTCCGCAGCGTGGCGCGTCGCCCCGAGAGGATGTCGGGCACACGCGCTTGGAGTTGAGGACTGACCCACGCCCCGTGCAAGACTGTCCTGACTCGAGGGCAACGAGGAGGTGCGAGGATCGAAGGGCCCCCCGCCCACCCGGTTCGGCTCGAAGGTCGTCTGGATCCGCAGCTGAGTCGCTGGCTGTGGCTCGTGAAATGGCTCTTGGCGATCCCGCACTTCATCGCGCTCTTCTTCCTCTGGGTCGCCTTTGTGGTGCTCACGATCGTCGCCTTCTTCGCGATCCTGTTCACCGGGCGTTACCCGCGGGGAATCTTCGACTTCAACCTCGGCGTGTTGCGCTGGACCTGGCGCGTCTCGTACTACTCGTACGGCGCTCTCGGCACCGATCGCTACCCGCCGTTCACGCTCGACGCGGCACCGGACTACCCGGCGACGCTCGACGTTGCCTACCCGGAGCGGCTCTCGCGTGGCCTCGTGCTGGTGAAGTGGTGGCTGCTCGCGATCCCCCAGTACATCCTGCTCGGGATCTTCCTCGGCGGCGCAGGCTCCGCTGCCGACCGAGCCGAGGACTGGGACGGTTCGCACTGGTGGTATGCGGGCGGGCTCATCTGGGCCCTCGTGTTCTTCGCAGCAATTGCGCTCCTGTTCATGGCGCGGTATCCGCGCGGCCTGTTCGACTTCGTCCTCGGCCTCGACCGTTGGGTGGCGCGTGTCATCGCGTATGTGGGCCTGATGACCGACGCCTATCCGCCGTTTCGGCTCGACCAGGGCGGGGACGACCCGGCTGGAGCGGCGGCCGTGGCACCCGAAGCGCCCACGGTGCCCGGGGCGATCGCCGCTTCGGGTGAGGCGCCGCCCGCCGCCCAGCCCGGTCTGGCGCAGCCAGTGGCCGCGCCGCGACCGCGCCGCGGGGCCGGACGCGTCGTCCTCATCGTCGTGGGGGTCGTCGCCGCGCTCGTCTCGCTTGGGTTGCTCGCGGGCGGCGCGGCCCTCGTCGTGGTCGACCAGACCCAGCGTGACGACGACGGGTTCCTGATGTCCCCGAGCGAGGACTTCTCCACGGCGACCTTCGCCATCGTCTCCGACAGCGTCGACGTGGACTTCGGCGGCTCCGAACGCGCCGCGCGCGCCATCCTCGGCGACGTCCGCATCCGTAGCGAGAGCGATCGCGACGTCTTCGTCGGCATCGCCAGGGACACCGATGTCGACGGCTACCTGAACGACGTCGAGCGCTCTGTCGTGACGGATATCGGGAGGGACCCGGAGTACTCGCATCGCGCCGGCGGCGCACCGACCTCCCTTCCCGGCGACCAGGACTTCTGGGTCGCGTCCACGAGCGGGTCCGGTGAGCAGACGCTCGAGTGGGAGCCGGAGGAGGGGAGCTGGAGTGCCGTCGTCATGAACGCCGACGGATCGCGTGGAGTCGCCTCCGAGCTGAGTATCGGAGCCGAGCTCGACGCTGCGCTCTGGACGGGCATCGTGCTGCTCGTCGTCGGCGCCCTGCTCGCTGCCCTGGCCGCGCTCGCCATCACGGCCGGCGCCCGCAAGCGCGCAGCACCGAGCGCCGTCGGCTGACCTCGACAGCGCTTGCGACCGTGGCGGCCGAGCGTGATCCGAAGCGAGGCGTGCCGGCCGCTCGGACCCGGCGTGGGCAAGACTGCGCGCATGGCACCGACCGCGATCGTGATCCGCGTCCTCGAGGGCCGACGCGAGCACGGGACGGTGGCGCGACGCATGCACGGACGACGGCGCGAACGGCATGCCGCCGCACGCCACGCTGCTCTACCCGTTCGTCGACGACATCCTCGATGACCGTCACGTACGTCCAACTCGAGATTGCCGATCGTACGTCGGGGGTACCGACCCAGCACACAAGAGTCCGAAGGAGCACATGACGGAGAAGGCCTCGACGATCATCGAGCAATGGCGGGCCAGTCGCGCGCGGGGGCCGGGTGGCCTTCCCTCGCACCCATCGGCGTTTCCTCGGCCCGAGCAAAGCCTTGCGTGACGCGCTCCTCCTCGTCGACCTGATCGACGACTTCCGGCACGAGGACGGGGAGGCTTTACTCGGCTCTTTCCGCGCAAGGCAGCCAAACCTGGTCCGAGTTCTTGCCGGAGCACGTGGGTTGCTGCCCGTGATCTATGCGAACGACATGCGAGGTCGGTGGGACTCCGATGCGCCGGGTTACGTGGCCCATATCCGCGAGAACGGCCTAGGCGGCGAGTTGGTCGCGGAGGTCGCTCCCCGGGACGGCGACATGTTCGTGTTCAAGCCCCGGTACTCGGCATTCGACGCGACGCCGCTCGAAATCCTGCTCGACGGGCTGAAGATCGACCGGCTCCTGTTGGCGGGCAACGCGACCGAGATGTGCGTGACGCAAACGGCGATCGCCGCTCGGGAGCTCGGTTTCAAGGTGAACGTCCTTGCGGACTGCTGCGCGACGCTCGACGCGGAGCTGGAGGAGGTGGCCCTGCGCTACCTCGAGCACGTCGTCGGTGCGCACGTCGAGCGTTACGACCCGCCAAATCCCGGGAAAGCACAGCCCAAGGAGGTCGAGATGCCTGACAAGAGACCGAGTGTCAAGAACGAGAAGCAGTACGAGGCACTGAAGGAAAAGGGGATGTCGAAGGAACGAGCGGCGCGGATCGCCAACTCTCCCGGCGCCTCGAGCCGAGGCGGGAAGAAATCCGGATCGGGCGGTGATTCGAAGCAGGGTGGGACGACCGCGCAGAAGAAGGCGGCGGGCCGGAAAGGCGGTCGCGCCACGGCGCGGAAGCGGTCGTAACATCTCCGGGCGCTTGCCCGGTTAAGTCGTACTTTCGGGTTCGCCCGTGGATCATGCGCATGCTGCCGCCACGCAAACTCGCCGCCGTCCATGCCTCCTACTACGTCGTGACGGGCGCCTGGGCAATCGTCGACCGGCGGAGCTTCGAGGCCGTCACCGGGCCGAAGCGCGACTACTGGCTCGTGCGCTTGGTGGGGGCGCTGGCCGTCGCAGTGGGGGCGTCGCTCGGCTCGGCGGTCGCCGCCGGCGAGAGGCGTCGAGACGACACGACACTCGCGCTCGCCACGACCCTCGCCTTCGTCGCCGCAGATGTGCACGCCGCACGCTCCGCCTCGCGCGTGTATCTGGGTGACGTCGTGGTTCATGCGTTCTTCGTGCCCGCCTGGCTCCGACCCTGGAAATGACGTTGCGTCGGCGCCGAAAGGCCGCTGCCCACGCCCACGGTGGGCGTACGCGGTCGGCGGCCGCCGGTGCAGTCGCGGCTGCGGTGTGGGCGCTCCAGGAGCCGCTCGACCAACGTCTGTTCAAAGGTGACTACTCGGACGTGGCCGTGCTGGGGAAGGGATTGACGGGCGGTCGCGCCTGGTGGCCCGCGGGTTTTGCCCTCCACTTGGCGAACGGTGCTCTGTTCGGGGTCGCGTACGACGAGGCGCGCCGTCGGTGGCCGGTGCGGCCCAGGACGCTCGCCGTTGGCATGGCGTTGGCCGAGCATGTGGCGCTGTATCCGCTTTCCTATTTCGTCGACCGGTACCACCCGAGGCGGGGCGCACCTGGCGTGCCGCCGCTTCTCGGGAATCGCAAGGCCTTCGGCCAGGCAACGTGGCGACACGCCGTATTCGGCCTCGTGCTCGGCCTGGCGGCCCAGGAGCATTCCGGGTCACGAGGCCGCGGCGGGCGCGTGCCGCCGTCGCGGCGGCACGCGCCCACGCTCGAGGTCAGGCGAGTGCCTGGGCGCTCTCCTTGCTCACCCGCGTGGCGATCTTCTCGACCAGCTTGAGCGCCTCCTTCTCGTCCTGGAGGTTCTCGTCGAGAAGGTCGACCGCTCGGTCCTCGCCCATGGCCTTTGCCATCCTGCGAAGTCCCTCGTAGGCAGCGATCTCGTAGCACTCTGTACGGGCCGCGGCACCCAGGTCGATCGAGTCGATCAGCTCGGGCGTCGCCTCTTCCATCAGCTTGTCGTGCTCGGCCTTCAGGCCCTCGAAGCCGATGCACTGCTCGGCGTGTGGGGTCTCGCCGAGTTCTTCGAAGACGGTCTCGACGTTGCGTAGGTGACGCTTCGTCTGGGTGAGGTGTTGTTCGAGCGCCTCTTTGAGCTCGTCGTCTCGTACCTCCGAGATGAGCTTCGGCAACGTCTCGGTGGAGAGCGTCCGCT
>DASSJV010000119.1:0-4843 GCA_035691005.1 Gaiella sp.
GGCAGTTCGACTTGCCCTTCTTCGCCGTCGCCGCGATGCGGTCGAGCTCCTTCGCGTCGAGCCCGACCGAGGCCGGTGACGCCGTCTGCCACGTCCTCCCCGGGTGCGGCGAGGCAGGCTTCGTCGTCGCGCGGGCGAGCGGCGCGTCCCCCGACGTCAGCGACGCAGCCACGGCCGCGGCGGCGACCGCGATCGCGGCGAGCGGGAGGCTCGGTCGGCGCACGCGGTCGATCTCCCAGTCGAGGCGACGTGCCCTGATCACGTCGGGTTCCATCGTAAGACCCCAAGCCGTCGCGACAGGCGCCTGGTTTCGATCGACGCAAAGACGGGAACGGCGTTGATATGGCACACGTGGCAAGGCGGTCGACCCGCAGCGTCCAGCGCAAACGCCAAGGCGACCGAAAGGTCCAGCCTCGACGGTCACCTCGCCCCCAGCCGCAAGCGGAGAAGACCGACGGGCGCGACACGGGGTACTACTGGTGGCTCGTTGAACGGGATTACTTCGGCTTCCACTAGACGCTCACGCCCTGACACGATCATCCCGGTACGTCGACCGCTCCAACAGTCGGAGCCCGCATCGCCTCGTCGGGGCAGACCGAGCGCCGCGATATCGGTTCGTGACAAAAGCGCCTTCGGCATCCCCAGCCGCTCCTGAAGGCTAATGCTGACGTTCGGTCGGTTTGACCACCACCGAGACGTGGAGCAGCACAGCGGGGGACCCGCCGCTCTCGGGGGCGAGGCTGCGCGCACTCCGGCGCGCACCTGAGGCCCGCCGTTCCCTCTTCTGAGGGAGATTCGGGATCGCCAGAGCGGGTATGCGTCCTGTCGTGGCGACGCACCCGGCGCTCACCGCGGACGTGGTCCGCCGATTGCTCGCCGCCGGCGCCGACCACGACACGATCGTCGACCACCTCGTGAGCACTGGCGTCTGGAGCACAAGCGGCGCGAACGAGATCGTCCG
The DNA here is from genome assembly GCA_035691005.1 of Gaiella sp. Lineage (GTDB taxonomy): Bacteria > Actinomycetota > Thermoleophilia > Gaiellales > Gaiellaceae > Gaiella. The sequence goes on from DASSJV010000119.1 coordinate 962, forward strand.
GTTCCTCAACGAAGGCCCAGACGAGCTGCTCGCGAACCGCGAACTCGTCCCGGCCGCACCCGTCGAGCAACGCGCCCGCCGAGCGCTCGGGCCGCGGCCACTCAGACAAACGTCCGGCCCGGAGCTGGCCGAAACGCTGGCGACCTGTCCAGACCCGAGCCCGAGAATCCGACCATGACGCTGACGATGAAACGGTGGCGAACGTGGATCTCCCCGGCCGCCCGCCGCGGACGCAAAGCACAGTCCGCGCATGCCGCGTGGGTTGCGGAGCAGCGGACGAAAATCTATGAGAAGCCACCCGCCGCGTCGCGTTCCTGACCGTCACGGCTCAGTCCCCGTCGCCTAGCCGTGGACGGCGCCGACCTAGCACCCCGGGCCCCCGAGGGTGTTCTTGCGGCCGGCACCGAAGGAGCCCCGCGTGTCTCCGATCCCGTTTGTTTCCTAGTGGGCGGTACTGGGCTCGAACCAGTGACCCCCAGCTTGTCGAGCTGGTGCTCTCCCAACTGAGCTAACCGCCCGGGTGATCCCGGAGCGGAGAGTCTAGCGAAGCGACTGGGAGGCCCTCCTCGAGCGATTCGATGACGAAGTCGGCACCCGCGTCACGGAGCTGGTCGGCGTTGTACTGGTGGCTGGCGACACCGACGCACTGAATCCCGGCTGCGTGCGCCGAGGTGACGTCGCGCGGCGTATCGCCGAGCACGAGCGCCTGCTCCGCGCGGAGTGGTGCGCCGTAGACGAGCGCCGCCTTGCGCAGGGCGACACGGGTCACCTCGTTCCGGTCTCGAGAGTCGGAGGCGTATCCGCCGAACGAGAAGTAGCGATTCAGCTGAGCGCGGTGGAGCTTGGTGTGCGCGGCCGTCTCCAGGTTCCCGGTCACGAGACCGAGCAGGTAGCCCTCTGAGAGCAGCGTCGGCAAGAGCTTCTCGACGCCGGGAAGCACCCGATAGTCCTCCGACTCGGCGACCGCGCGGTGGAGGTAGTGCTGGCGCCGCTCGAGCAGTTTCGCGAACTCCTCGTCGGACGGCTCGCGGTCGAGCACCGCCTCGAACGTCTGGCGGCCGACGTCGGGATCGGTCATTCCCGTGTCTGTGAACTCCCCGATGTCGGCCGGGATGCCGTAGAGCTCGTCGAACGCGAGCTTCCACGAGCTCGCGCCTGCGCCACCCGACACGATGAGCGTGCCGTCGATGTCGAAGAGCAGCGCGATCCGTCGTTCGCTCATGGGCGCTCGAACAGGGCCGCCTGGCCCTGGCCGACGCCGACGCACATCGTCGCCACGCCGTACCGGCCGCCGCGGCGGCGGAGCTCGTGGAGGAGCGTCACGACGAGCCGCGCGCCGGACATGCCGAGCGGATGGCCGATCGCGATCGCGCCGCCGGAGACGTTGACCCGCTCGGGATCGAGGCCGAGCTCGCGGATCACGGCGACCGACTGCGAGGCGAAGGCCTCGTTCAGCTCGACGAGGTCGAGCGCGTCGACGGTGACGCCGGTGCGGTCGAGCAGCTTGCGGATCGCCGGCACGGGGCCGATCCCCATCACGGCGGGGTCGACGCCCGCGACCGCCGAGCCGCGGAACGTCGCGAGCGGCTCGAGCCCGAGCCCGTGCGCGCGCCCGGCGCTCGCGACGACGACCGCGGCGGCGCCGTCGTTGATCCCGCTCGCGTTTCCCGCGGTCACGGTGCCGTCGGGACGGAACGCGGGCTTGAGGGAGGCGAGCTTCTCCGCCGTGGTCTCGGGCCGCGGGTGCTCGTCGCGCTCGAGCTCGCCCGCGGGGACCAGCTCGTCGGCGAAGCGCCCCTCGGCGTCGGCCGCCGCCCAGCGACGCTGGGACTCGAGCGCGAAGGCGTCCTGGTCCTCGCGCGAGACGTTCCAGCGCTCGGCTACGTTCTCGCCGGTGACGCCCATCGAGGCCGTCGAGAAGCGCTCCTCGTAGGCGGGGTTGACGAACCGCCAGCCGAGCGTCGAGTCGTACATCGTGCGGTCGCCGCGCGGGAATGCGGCGTCGGGCTTCGCGGTGACGAGCGGCGCGCGGCTCATCGACTCGACCCCGCCCGCGACGAACAAGTCGCCGTCCCCGGCGATCACCGCGTGGCACGCGCCGGCGATCGCGGAGAGCCCGGAGGCGCAGAGTCGGTTGACGGTCACGCCCGCGACGGTCTCCGGCAGCCCGGCGAGCAGCGCTGCGAAGCGTGCGACGTTGCGGTTGTCCTCGCCCGCCTGGTTCGCACAGCCGAGCCAGACGTCCTCGATCTCCCCCGCCGGGACCCCGGCGCGCTCGACCGCCGCGCCCACCGCGAGCGCGGCAAGGTCGTCGGGGCGCACGCCCGCGAGCCCGCCGCCGTACCGGCCGACCGGCGTCCGCACTGCAGAGAGGATCACTGCCTCGGGCATCAGAAGATCTCCGGGCACCAGGGCGCCCGTTCGGCCCGGAACAGCGCGTCGGCGCGCGCGAGCCCGCCGCGCGCGGCCTCCTCGGCGCGGCCCACACGCGCGAGTTGCGCGAACGTGAAGCCGCCGAGCATCGTCATGCCGAGCGCCTGGACGTCGAGCCGGACGTCGGGCCGCCGCGACGTGCGGCGCACGCGGTCGCCCTCGGCGGTCCACGTGCCGACGTTGTCCGGGAACTGCGGGTCGGCCGTCACCTCGAGCGTGACGCGCCCGTCGCCGGCGACGCCGCGCGCGGCGAGCGCCCCGCCGACCTCGACCGGGCGGACCCAGAGCCCGTCGAACACCTTGGCGCGGAGCTCGTTCATCCGGTCGACCACGAGCAGGGCGGTGTCGTCGACCGCGAGGCCCTCGATCGTCAGGGCGTCCGTCCAGTCGATGCCGAGCAGGAACCGCCAGAGCTCGCGCCGCGCGACGTCGTCGATTCCCTGGAGCTCGACGACCCTGACGGTCTTCGTCCAGTCCTCGAAGGTCGCGCCCTCCTGCGCGATGCGGTAGAGCGCCCAGCCTGCGGGGCGGCCGTCGCGCTCGTAGAGCGCTCGGACGAGCGGCCCGGCCCCACGCCGGTTCTCGGGCCGGTCACCCAGCGTCCGGTGCTCCCACCAGCCGTGCGAGCGGGACACGAACCCCGGCGTCCGCTTGCGGATGCGGTCGTACACGCGCGGGAGCAGGCGAAGGGCCTCGTCGTGCTCGACCAGGCGCACCGAGCCCTCGCTCGGCAGCTCGGGGCGGATCCGGATGTTGCGGCGACGCGCCTTCAGGTTCAGGCAGAGCGACGCGAGGCCGTAGCCGAAGCGACCGTAGATCGTCTCCTCGGACGCCCAGAGCGCCGCGATCGGCTCCTCGCGCTCGTGGACGTCCCGGAGCTGCAGCTCCATCATCCGCCGCAAGAGGCCGCGTCGGCGATGGGACGGCAGCACGCCGACCACGGTCACGCCCGCGCACCGCGTCGGCCCGCCGGGGAGCGTCAGCTCGAATCCGTATGCGCCCGCGCCGGCGACGATCCGGCCGTCGTCGAACACCGCGTGCATGCGCTCCAGCGGAAGGAGCGAGGAGAAGCGCTCGGCGTCCTCCTCGGTCGGCACCCAGCCGAAGTAGTGGCCGATCGCGCCGACGGCGGCGCGGTACTCCTCGAGATCGCGGACGGCACGGACGCGGTAGGCCATCCGGCGATCCTAGTGCCACGAGACCGCGCTACAGCTTCTCGAGCGGGGCGTACTCGATCATCAGCCGCCGCTCGCTCCCGTCGGCGGCGAAGCGAACCGTGACGACGCCGCCGGGCTCGATCCGCGTGACCACCCCTTCGCCGAGCGAGCCGTGCCTGACCGAGTCGCCGGTCGAGAGCGCCGGCACGTCGCGCTCCTCCCGCGGCGCGACCTGACGCGCGGACTGCGCGTACCCCGCCCACGACGCCGGCCGCAGCCGCTCGCGGGCGAC
>DASSJV010000120.1:0-7130 GCA_035691005.1 Gaiella sp.
TGCGCGGCGGCGGAGGCGGCTGCGTGTAAAAGGTGACGGGGCCGCTCGGCGCGGGCGGAAGGGCAGCGCGGCCGTTGCCGTTCAACGTCGCGCCGCGGCCGACTCCTCTCTTCAGCGTCGTTCGCATGATGGCGGGGGCGCGCCGGCGCCCGAGGGCGTAACGGTAGCCGACCCGCCGGAGAGGACTAGGTCGGAGCCAGCACCGACGCGAGCTGGGCGCCGAGGAACGCGATCTCGTCCGGGGTGCCCGCGCTGATGCGAAGCGCGGACGGCGCGCCGAACGAGCCCATCGGGCGCACGATCACGCCGCGGTGCAGCAGCGCGTCGTTGAGCGCCTCGGCGTCGGTCCCCACGTCGACGAACAGGAAGTTCCCCACCGCGGGCCCAATCGGATCGAAGCCGTGCGCCCGCAGCACGGCCTCGAGCGCGGCCATCGACTCGCGGTTGACCGCACGGCGGCGGGCGAGTTCGGCAGCGCCGTCGAGGCTCGCGAGCGCGGCCTCCTGCGCGGGGGTCGTGACGTCGAACGCGCGCTGCACCTTGCGGATCGCCGCGACGACGTCCGCGGGCCCGATCCCGTAGCCGATCCGCAGGCCGGCCAGCCCGTAGATCTTCGAGAACGTGCGGAGGGCGAGCACGTGGCGGCCCTGCTTCGCCGCCTCCTCGATTGCGTCCGGGAGGCCAGGGTCGTCGACGTACTCGAAGTACGCCTCGTCGACCACCGTCAGCACCTCGGGCGGCAGGCCGTCCAGGAAGCGGAGGAAGTCGGCGCGCGCGATCATTGTGCCGGTCGGGTTGTTCACGGTCGGGAGGTACGCGAGCTTCGTACGCGGCGTCACCGCCTCGAGGAGCTCGTCCACGTCGATGCGCCCGTCGCGCAGCGGCACGCGCACCGGCGCTGCACCGAGCTTCAGCGGGTCGAGCACGTAGCTCGGGAACGACGGCCAGGGCGTCACGACCTCGTCGCCCGGATCGAGCGTCGCCTGGCAGACGTAGCCGATCACCGCATCGGCCCCGGCCGCGACGACCGTCTCCTCGAAGGCGACCCCGTGCCGCTCCGCGAGCGCCTCCCGGAGCCGGTACGCGCCGCCGTCCGGGTAGCGGTTGGCCTCGGCGAGCGATCGCTCGATCGCCTCGATCGCCTGGGGGAACGGGCCGAACGGCCCCTCGTTCGACGCGAGCTTGACGACGTGGTCGAGGCCCAGCTCCCGCTGGACGAGCTCCGCCGGCTTGCCGGGCTCGTACGGCACGAGCCCCTCGAGCGCCGGGCGGAAGAGCTCCGGCCCGGGACCCGCGATCGTCACGCCGCGACGACCTCCGGGGCAGGGCCGGGCATCGGGGCGAGCGGCTCGTCCGGCGGCGGCTCCCAGCCGTCGTCGTCCGAGCCGCCCGCGAGGCGCCGCCAGGCGACGAACGCCGCCGCGAGCACGCCGACGAGCGCGAGCGCGCCGACGACCGCCCGGAGCCCGCCGCGCCGGCGGGAGGCGCCGGCGGCCACGCCCGCCACCGCGAGCGCCGCCCGCCGCCTCACCCAGCGGCGAAAGAACCACCAGCCGATCGCCCACATGAGCGCCGACTTCCGGTCGGTCATCCCTGCCATTGGCAGAGCGTACTACCGGCGCCGCGGCGGCAAGTGGATCGCACGACCCAGCGCGGCGAGGCCCGCTTCCTTGATCCCCTCCGCGAACGTCGGGTGCGGTGCGACGCCGTCGGCGATGGTCTCGATCGTCGACTCCGCGTCGAGCGCGACGACCGCTTCGCCGATCAGGTCGGTCGCGTGCGGCCCGACGATCACGACGCCGAGAAGCTGGCCGTACTGCGACTCGTGGATCGTCTTGATCCAGCCGGTCGTGTCGCCCGACATGACGGCCCGCGCGATCGCGACCCACGGGCAGCGCCCGATCACGACGGCGTCGCCGTGCAGCTCGCGCGCCTGTGCCTCGGTGAGGCCGACGCCGGCAATCTCAGGGTCCGTGTAGATCGGGCGCGGCACGGCAGGCTCGCCGATCGTCGCCTCGTGCCCCATCGCGTTCTCGGCCGCGACCTCGCCCTCGCGGAATCCCGTGTGCGCGAGCTGCCAGTAGCCCGCCACGTCACCCGCGGCGTAGATGTGCGGGACGTTGGTGCGCCGGTGGTCGTCGGTCGCGATCCGGCTGCGGTCGAACTGCACGCCCGCCTCCTCGAGCCCGATTCCGTCGACGAGCGCGGCGCGTCCGACGCAGACGAGCATCAGGTCGCAGTCCACCGTCTCGCCCTCGCCGAAATGCACCGTCAGGCGGTCGCCGTGGTCGTCGACCTGTGTGCACTGCTTCCCGAGGTGCAGCGTGATCCCGCGCTTGCCGAACGCCTTCGCGAGCTCCTTCGCCGCGTCCTCGTCCTCGGCCGGGATCAGCGTCGGCAGCATCTCGACGATCGTCACCTCGGTGCCGAAGCGGTTGAAGATCGACGCGAACTCGGAGCCGATGATCCCACCCCCGAGGACCACGAGGCGCCTGGGGACCTGGGTCTGCGCGAGGAGCCCGGTCGAGTCGACGCAGCGCGGCGAGTCGAGCCCGGGGATCGGCGGGCGCATCGGGAACGAGCCCGTCGTGACGATCGCGCTCTCGAACGCGACCTCCTCGCCGCCCTCGACGGCGAACGCCTTCGGGCTCGTGAAGCGTCCCTTGCCCTTGACCCACTCGACGCCGTTCGCCTTGAAGAGCGAGGCGACGCCGCCGGTCATCTGGCCGACCACGGCGTCCTTCCACGCGACGGCCGCGCCGAAGTCGAGCGTCGGCTCCCCCACCGAGACGCCGAGCTTCGCGAACGTCTCGCGCGCGTCGTGGATCGCATGCGCGGTCTGTACCCACGCCTTGGTGGGAATGCAGCCCACGCGGAGGCACGTGCCGCCCAGCGCGGGCTCCTGCTCGATGCAGGCGACCTTGCCGCCGAGCTGGGCGGCGCGGATCGCGGCCGTGTACCCGGCCGGGCCGCCTCCGAGGACGGCGACGTCGACGTTCATCAGGTATCAGTCCCTTCGTTCGGTTGTCTGGAGGTGCGCGAGCATCGTGACGGAATCGTCCACCTCGCGGACGCGCTCGAAGCCGTATCGCTCGTACAGCTCGATCGCCCCCGCGTTGTTGCGGTCGACGCTCAGCGAGATCGCGTCGTGGCCCTCTGTGCGCGCGCGTTCGAGCAGCGCTTCGAGCAGCGCGGAGCCGACGCCCTTGCCGCGAGCGTTCGGGACGACGGCGATCGCGAGCTCAGGCGTCCGCTCGTCGACGAAGCCGTAGCCCGGCCGGTTGCGGGAGAAGAGCCTGTACCACGCGGCCCCCGCGGGGAAGCCGCCGTCGATCGCGATCATCGCGGCGTCCCCCGGTCGTCCCCACGCCTTCACGTAGAGCGCGACCGGGCCTGGCCCTGTGTCCTCCGGCGCACGTTCCTTCCAGTAGTACGCGTGATGGAGCATGTCGCGCAGGAAGCGCAGGTCCTGCGCGCCGCCCCGCCGGACGACGACACCGGTCTGGGCCGCGCTCACAGCGCGAGCGTCGGCTGCTCGATCAACGCGACGAGCGTCTGCAGGAACGAGGCGCCGTCCGCGCCGTCGATCGCGCGGTGGTCGCACGTGAGCACGAGGTGGACGATGGGCGCGACGTCGAGGTCGCCGTCCCGCACCACGGCCTCGTCCTTCACGGCGCCGACGGCGAGGATCGCGACCTGCGGCGGGTTGAGCACCGCGGTGAACTGCTCGACGCCGAACATCCCCAGGTTCGAGATCGTGAAGGTCCCGCCCTCGAGGTCGGCAAACGTCAGCTTGTTGTCCCGCGCCCGGCCGACGAGGTCCGCGCGCGCCCGGGCGATCTCCTGGACGGTGAGGCGCCCCGCGTCGCGGATCACGGGCACGACGAGCCCCTGCGGGGCGGCGACCGCGATCCCCACGTGCGGCGTCGGGTGGCGCTGGATCTCCTCTCCGCCGAACGTCGCGTTGACGGGCGCGTGGCGCGACAGGGCGACGGCCGCGAGCTTGACGAGCACGTCGTTCACGGTCGGCTTGACGTCGCCCTCCCCGAGCCGCTCGACGAGCCGCTCCCGCAGCGCGAGCGCCTCCGCCATGTCCGCGGAGACCCCGAGCTGGAAGACGGGCGCCGTCCACGCCTCGGTGAGGCGCTTCGCGATCGTCCTGCGGACCGAGCTGAGCTGGACGACCTCGACTTCCTCGGCCGGCGCCGGCGACGCTCCGGGCGCAGCCGCGGGCGCGCCGGCGGGCGCCTTCTCGACGTCCTCGGCGAGGATCCGCCCGTCGGGCCCGGTGCCGCGCACGCTCACGAGGTCGACCCCGCGCTCGCGCGCGATGCGGCGGGCGAGCGGCGAGGCCTTGAGCGGCGTCGGCCGCGAGTCGCCGCGTGACTCGGCCTGGGGCGCGGGCTCAGCGGGGGCCTGGGGCGTCGGCTCGGGCGCGGCCAACGCCTCGGCCGGCACCTCGGTCGCGGGCTCGGGCGCGGCGGCGGCTTCCGGCTCCGCAGGAGCCTCCGCGGAGGGTGCCGCGCCGTCGCTCTCGATCACCGCGAGGGTCGTCCCGACTTCCACCTCGCCCTCCGTGACGACGATCTTCGCGAGGACGCCGTCGGCCTCCGCCTCGACCTCCTGCGTGACCTTCTCGGTGTCCAGCTCGTAGAGCGGGTCGCCCTTCGAGACGTGGTCGCCCTCCTGCTTCAGCCAGCGGACGACGACACCGGACTCCATGCCCTGGCCCAGCCTGGGCAGCTTGACCTCGGTGCTCACGCACGCCCCTGGTAGGTGTCCGCTCTCGCCGGGCGGAGCCCGGCTCCGCGGCCACCTGACGCCGCCCCAGGAACGTGCGAGCGTGGGCAACGACCACGCGGCTCAGCGGCAGGCCGTGTCACAGGCGTCATTATGCTGACCGCCGTGAAGCTCGTAGATCAGTGGGCGGCGCTCGAGCGCCGCCTGCCGCCCGACTGGGAAACGGTCGCGCTCCGGCTGCGCACCGAGCAGCCGTCGGAGCGCTCGGAGGCAGCGAGGATCCTCGGCCCGATGAACGTCGGGCTCGTCGGCGAGGAGCTCGCGTTCACCGTCCGTCGCGCCGGCGGCGCCTCGGGGCCCGAGGCGGCGCGCCGCCTGTTCGGCCGCCTCGACGAGGCGCGCGTCTGGTGCCTGCTCGAGCAGCGTGACGTCGTCGAGGCGGCACCGCGCCTCGACGAGCCCGAGCCGACCGCCGCGTCGCGGCTCGCGCCGCAGTGGGACGACGCGCTCCACGCGCTGCCACCCGGATGGAGCGACCTCCTTTGCCTGCTCGAGCTCTCCTCGAGCGCGCTCCTGTCCCGCGCCGCGCTCCTGTGCGCAGCGATCAACCCGACGCGGGACACCGACCGGGTCGGGTTCACGTTCCGTTGCGCCAGGACGACGGGCTACGGCGTCTCGGCGCCGATGGCGCGGCGCTGCTTCGAGGCGCTCGACAGCGAAGGCATTACGGGCAATGTCTCCGTCCTCCGTTCGCTCTCCGGCACCGACAACGTCGCGACCCAGGGCGCCGTCTGGTACGTCGGCGGGAAGGTTCTGTAGAGCTACCCGCGCAGCTCGGCTCCGAAGCGCTCCGCGAGCACGACGACGATCCGCTCGCGCAGCGCTGCTGCCTCGTCGTCCGTGAGCGTCCGGTCGGGCGCCTGGAAGGCGAGGTGAAGGGCGACGGACTTGCGGTCGTCGCCGACCTGCGCGCCGCGGTACACGTCGAACACGCGCGCCTCACGGAGCTCGCGCCCGCCCGCCTCCCGCGCCGCGGCGACGATCGCCCCGGCCTCCACGTCCTCGGGGACGACGACGGCGATGTCCTGCCGCGCGGCCGGGAAGGTGATGACGTCGTCGTACAGGATCCGGTCGGGCAGCGGCTCCATCAGCCGCGCGACGTCGAGCTCGAACGCTCCCCAGGCCCCCTCGAGCAGCGTCGGGTGAAGCTCGCCGAACCAGCCTGCGTCGATCTCCGCGGCCTTGCCGGGGTGGAGCTGCGCGAGCGAGGCGCGGCGCGGGTCGAGGGGGAGGTGGAACGCCTCGAAGATCGTTTGGACGGCCGCCCGCGCTGCTTCGAAGCCTCCCTCTGCGATCCCGCCGAGGCGCCAGCGCTCGTCGGGTAGCTGCTCGCCGGAGGGGAGGTACACGCGCGCGAGCTCGAACAGCCGGATCGACGCGTTGCCGGCGTCCACGTTCACCCGAGCCGCCTCGACGAGTCCATTGAGCAGCGTGGTGCGGAGCACGGCCTGGTCGCCGCTCATCGGGTCCGGGAGGCGGAATGCGGCGGGATCGGGATCCGACGCCGTGAGGCTCCACGTGTACGCCTCCGAGAACCCGGCGCCGACGAGCACGTCCTCGAGCCCCCGGCGGAAGCGCTGCTCCGCCGTCAGGTGCCCGGCGACCGCTCGGCGGAGCGGCATCGTGGGCGGCACGCGGTCGAGCAGGACGCGGGCGACCTCCTCGACGAGGTCGATCTCACGCGTGACGTCCCGCGCACGCCAGGTCGGGACGGTCACTGCCCACGCACGGTCGACGTCGAAGCCAAGCCGCTCGAGAATCGCCCGCTGCTCGTCCCTGGCGACCTCGAGGCCGATCAGCAGGTTCGCGCGCTCCGTCCGGAGCGTCACGCGCGGGCGCTCCGGCAGTCCCTCCTGCACGTCGACCGACCCCGTCGGCTCGGCGCCCGCGAGGTCGACCAGCATCCTGCTCGCAAGTACCGCGGCCGGCTCTGCCGCGTACGGGTCGACGCCCTTCTCCCACTTGTTCGAGCCCTCGGTGCGGAGGCCGAGCCGCTCGGACGTCTTGAGGACGCCGATCGGCTCGAAGTTCGCGGCCTCCAGCAGCACGTCGGTCGTCGCGACCGACACCTCGGACTCGAGCCCGCCCATGATCGCCGCGAGCGCGACTGCGCGCTCGCCGTCGGTGATCAGGAGGTCGCTCGGCACGAGCCGGCGCTCTGTCCCGTCGAGTGTCCGCAGCGTCTCGTCCTCGCGGGCGCGGCGCACGACGATCCGACCGCCCGAGAGGAGCGCGCGGTCGAAGGCGTGGAGCGGGCTCCCCCACACGTGCATCACGTAGTTCGTCACGTCGACGACGTTCGAGATCGACCGCATGCCCGCGAGATACAG
>DASSJV010000121.1:0-22307 GCA_035691005.1 Gaiella sp.
TCAGGTGATGGGCACGAACAACGTCGACTCGTGTAACCGCACCTGACACGCTCCCAGCGTCGTCGGTCTGGCGACGGTGTTCGGAGCGGGCGGCGGGACGTCGTCCTACCGCGAGATCGAGGAGACGGACGTGATCCTCCTCTGGGGGTCGAACGCGCGCGAGACGCACCCGATCTTCTTCCACCACCTCCTCCGCGGGGTGCGGAACGGGGCGCGGCTCTTCGCGATCGACCCGCGCCGCACGAGCTCCGCACAGTGGGCCGACCGCTGGCTCGGGCTCGACGTCGGCTCCGACGTCGCGCTCTCCAACACGATGGCGCGCGAGATCATCCACGAGGGCCTGCACAACCAGACGTTCGTCGAGCGCGCGACGGACGGCTTCGACGCCTACGCGGCGTCGGTCGAGCCGTTCACGCTCGAGGAAGGCGAGCGGCTCACCGGTGTCCCGGCCGAGGCGATCCGCGAGGTCGCGCACGCGTACGCGCGCGCCGACCGCGCGACCGTCTGCTGGACGCTCGGGATCACCGAGCACCACAACGCGGTCGACAACGTCCTCGCCCTGATCAACCTCGGGCTCCTCTGCGGCCACGTGGGCCGCTACGGCTCGGGGCTCAACCCCCTGCGCGGCCAGAACAACGTGCAGGGCGGGGGCGACATGGGCGCGATCCCGAACAAGCTCCCGGGCTTCCAGGACATCGAGGAGGACACGGACGCTCGCGAGCGGTTCGAGGCTGCCTGGAGGACGCCGATCGTCCCACGCCACGGCTGGCACCTGACGCAGATGTTCGAGGGGATGGAGCACGGGCAGCTGCGGACCCTGTACGTGATCGGCGAGAACCCGGCGCAGTCCGAGGCCGACGCGACGCGGGCGCGGCGGCTGCTCGAGGGGCTCGACTTCCTCGTCGTGCAGGACATCGTCCCCACGCGCACGACGGAGATGGCGGACGTCGTGCTGCCCGGCACCGCCTCGTGGTGCGAGTCGGAGGGCACCGTGACGAACAGCGAGCGACGCGTCCAGCGGGTCCGCAAGGCGCTCGAGCCGCCGGACGGCGCGCGCGACGACACGTGGATCCTCTCGGAGCTCGCGCGCCGGCTCGGCCACGACTGGGGCCGGCCCACGGCCGAGGAGATCTGGGACGAGTGCCGTTCGCTCTCCCCGATGCACCGCGGGATGACCTACGCCCGGCTGGACGAGAACCGCGGCCTGCAGTGGCCCTGCTACGACGAGGAGGACCCCGGCGCGCTGTTCCTCCACGGACGGCTCTGGGCAGAGCCGGTCGAGGGGCCTCGCGCGCCGTTCAGCATCGTCGAGGCGAAGCCGCCCTTCGAGGCGCTCGACGACGAGTACCCGATCCGACTCACCACCGGACGGCGGCTCGAATCCTTCAACACGGGCGCCCAGTCGAACCGCTACCGCTCGCCGCTCCATCGCGGCGAGGCGCTCGAGCTCTCGCCCGAGGACGTGGAGCTGCTCGGTGTCGCGGAAGGCGAAGTCGTGCGCGTTTCGTCCCGCCGCGGCTCCGTCGACGCCCCGGTGCGGGTCGACCCGTCGCTCCGCGCGGGCCTCGCCTTCATGTCGTTCCACTTCCCCGAGCAGGTGGACGTGAACGTGCTGACGATCGACGCGACCGACCCCAAGTCCGGCACGGCCGAGTTCAAGGCGTCCGCGATCCGGGTGGAGAAGCTCGAGCGCGAGGTCGCGACCGTCTGATGGACCTCCGGCTCGTCCCGCACGCCGAGCCGACCGACGCGGAGCGCACCGCTCTCGATGCGGTCCTGGGCCCCCCGAACTCGCCGTGGGAGGGCGGCACACGCGTGGACGGCCGCGGCAACACCGCTGCGACCGGACACGAGGCGCGCGGCCGCCGGCACCTGCTGCTGCCGGCGCTCTGGGCGCTCCAGGAGCGCGTGGGCTGGATCTCGCCCGGAGGGCTGAACGACGTGTGCCGGCGGCTGACGGTGCCGCCGGCCGACGCGTACGGCGTCGCGTCGTTCTATGCGCTGCTCGCGCTCGAGCACCAGCCCGCGCGCGTCGTGCACGTCTGCGACGACGTCGCCTGCCGCTGCCGCGGGGCGGAGGAGCTCGCCGTGCAGTTGGAGGAGCGCTTCGGGCCGGAGGGCGCGCCGTCGCAGGACGGCTCGGCGACGTGGTACCGGAGCCCGTGCCTCGGCCGCTGCGACCAGGCGCCCGCTGCGCTCCTCTCCGTCGCCGGAGAAGAGCTGCTCGAGCGGGCGCAGGCGCCGACGCGGGCGGCGGACGTGCTCGCGCTCCTCGCGGGGGGCGATCCCGCGCCCGTGCCGCTCGCGCCGGTGCCGCAGTCGGGCGACCCCTCCCTGCGCCTGCTGCGCCGGGTCGGGGCCGTCGACCCGGCGAGTCTCGACGACTACCGCGCCGAGGGCGGCTACGCCGCTCTGCGCCGGGCGATCCAGCTCGGGCCCGAGGGCGTCCTGCGGGAGGTGAAGGACTCGAAGCTCCTCGGGCGCGGCGGCGCCGCCTTCCCGGCAGGGGTCAAGTGGGAGGCGGTCGCCCGGCAGCCCGTGCGGCCGCACTACCTCGTCTGCAACGCCGACGAGTCCGAGCCCGGGACGTTCAAGGACCGCGTGCTCCTCGAGGGCGACCCGTTCGCGCTCGTCGAGGCGATGACGATCGCGGCGTACGCGACGGGCTGCGAGCGGGGCTACGTCTACCTCCGTGGCGAGTACCCCGAGGCGCGCCACGCGCTCGAGCACGCCCTCGCAGAGGCGCGCCGGCGCGGGTTCCTCGGCGCGGACGTGATGGGGGAGGGGTTCGCCTTCGACGTCGAGCTCCGCCGCGGCGCGGGCGCGTACATCTGCGGCGAGGAGACGGCGATCTTCGAGTCGATCGAAGGTCGGCGCGGCGAGCCGCGGAACAAGCCGCCCTTCCCGGTGGAGGAGGGGCTCTTCGGCAGCCCGACCGTCGTGAACAACGTCGAGACGCTCGTCAACGTGCTCGACGTCGTGCTCCGCTCGGGCCCGGCGTTCGCCGCGACCGGGACGGAGCAGTCGACGGGGACGAAGCTCCTCTGCGTCTCCGGGCATGTCGAGCGGCCCGGCACGTACGAGGTGACCTTCGGCGTGACGCTGCGCGAGGTGCTCGAGCTGGCGGGCGGTGTGTCGGACGGCCGTGCGCTGCAGGCCGTCCTCCTCGGCGGGGCGGCGGGAAGCTTCCTCGGCCCGGACGAGCTCGACGTCCCCCTGACCTTCGAGGGGACGCGCGCCGCCGGCACGACGCTCGGCTCGGGCGTCGTGCTCGCGCTCGACGACACCGTCGACCTGGCCAGGCTCCTGATGCGGATCGCCGCGTTCTTCCGCGACGAGTCGTGCGGCCAGTGCGTGCCGTGCCGCGTGGGCACGGTGCGGCAGGAGGAGGCACTGGCGCGGCTCCTCGCGGGAGAGCCCCGCGGCGGGATCGAGCGCGAGCTCGCGCTGATCGCCGAGGTCGGGCAATGCATGCGCGACGCGTCGATCTGCGGCCTCGGGCAGACGGCGTCCAGCGCCGTCGAGTCCGCGATCGGCCGGCTCGGCGTGTTCGGAGGGACTGTATGAGCGAGCTCCTCGCGCCGCGTCGCATGGTCGAGCTCGAGGTCGATGGGGAGCCGGTGCGGGTCTTCGAGGGCGCGACGATCCTCGACGCCTGCAATCAGCTCGGGATCGACACGCCGACGCTCTGCTACGGCGAGACCCTCCAACCAGCGAACGTCTGCCGAGTCTGCGTGGTCGAGCTCGAGGGCGCGCGGGTGCTCGCGCCCGCGTGCTCCCGGAAGGCGGAGGCGGGGATGAAGGTGCGGACGGACTCGGAGCGCGTGCGGCTCTCGCGGAAACTGGTGCTCGAGCTGCTCGCCTCGTCGGTCGACCTCTCGACGACGCCCGTCGCCCCGGGATATGTCGAGCGGTACGCGGCGGCACCCGAGCGCTTCGGGCCGCCGGCGCCTCCGAGCGACGACCGCGACGCGGCGCGGGCGGGTCACCACGTCGTCCCGGACGGTCGCACCGCGGCGACCGTGTACCAGCCGGTGAAGGTCGACAACGAGCTGTACGTTCGCGACTACGCGAAATGCATCCTCTGTTACAAGTGCGTCGACGTCTGCGGCGAGCAGCACCAGAACACGTTCGCGATCCACGTCGCCGGCCGCGGGTTCGACGCGCGCATCTCGACCGAGCTCGACACGCCGCTGCCCGAGTCGGCCTGCGTCTACTGCGGCAACTGCATCGGGGTCTGCCCGACCGGCGCGCTGATGTTCCGGTCGGAGTACGAGCTGCGCGCCGCCGGCGCGTGGCGGGAGGACGAGCAGACGGTCACCGAGACGACGTGCCCCTACTGCGGCGTCGGCTGCTCGCTCGAGCTCCACGTGCAGGACAACGAGATCGTCAAGGTGACGAGCCCCGCCGATCACGACGTGACCCTCGGGAACCTCTGCGTGAAGGGCCGGTTCGGCTTCACGCACGTGAAGCCCTAGCCGGACGCCTCGACCTCGCCGCTCGCCACGAGTGCCGTCGTCCCGTCCGGCTGCCGCACGCGCAGGCGCCCGTCGAGCGCGACGCCGTCCGCCAGTCCGGCGACGCCCCCGATCCGCACCTCGCGCCCGCGCAGGCCGTCCCGCCGCTCGAGCTCGGGGACGAGCGGCGTCAGCCCGTCGGCGAGCCACGTCGTGTAGCGGCTCTCCAGCCGCGCGAGCAGCTCGACGAGCAGCGCCGCGCGATCGTGGTCGCGTCCGGTGAGCGTCCGGAGCGAAGCGACCGGCGATCGTGCCCCGGCGGGAAGCGACACCTCGGTCTGGTTCACGTTCACGCCGATCCCGCAGACGATCGCGCCGTCGTGCCCCTCGAGCAGGATCCCGGCGAGCTTCTCGCCGCCCATGAGCACGTCGTTCGGCCACTTCACCTCGACCTCGACTGCCGCGACGACCTCGACCGCGTCGGCGACGGCGAGCGCGCAGACGAGCGAGAGCTGAGGCGCCCCGGCCGCGTCCGGCGGGCGCAGGAGCACGGAGAGCAGGAGCGCCTCGCCGGCCTCGTCCTCCCAGTGCCGTCCCGCACGGCCGCGGCCGGAAGTCTGGTGCTCGGTCACCGCGACCGCTCCCTCGCGCAGCGACGGGTCGCGCAGGGCGTCCTGGGTCGAGGGGCACGACTCCGACCACAGGTACGGCCTGCCGAAGCGGCCCCTGAGCAGCGGCTCGACCGTCGCGGGGGTGAGGAGCTCGTGTCGATCCAACACAAGCTTTCAGTCGTCCGGCGGAGCGGTGCGGCCGCGCTTCACGGCAGACCGGCGGCGTTTGCCGGCGAGCCTGCGCTCGACGGAGGCCTTGGTGGGCCGGGTCGCGACGCGGCGGCGCTCCACCCGGAGGGCATCCCGCAGCTTCGCCACGAGGCGCTCGCGGGCGAGGTCGCGATTCCGCGTCTGGCTCCGCTCGTCCTGTGCGACGGCGCGGATCACCCGGCCGGCGGCGGCCCGCACGCGTTGCTTCTGGCGCTCGGTGAGCGCGACGGAGGCGTCGACGTCGAAGACGGCCTCGACGCGCGTCTCGGCCGTGTTCGCGTGCTGCCCGCCCGGCCCCGACGACCGCGAGACCCGGTAGCGGATCTCCGCGAGCGGAATGGAGACCGAGCGCGTGACCCGAATAGACTCCCGCTCCATGGCGTGCATTCTCCTGGACGTCGACGGCGTCCTGCACGTCTCCGGGGTGGCGATCCCCGGCGCCCAGGACGCCGTCGCCGCGCTGCGGGACGCGGGGCATGCGCTGCGCTTCGTCACGAACAACTCGACGCGGCCGCGCGCCCAGCTGACGGAGGAGCTCTGCGGGATGGGATTCGACCTCACCGAGGACGAGCTCCAGACCCCGGCCCGCGCCGCCGCGCGGGAGCTCCGCGGCAAGCGGGTGTTCGCGCTCGTGATGAGCGGCGTCGTGCCGGATCTCGACGGGCTCGAGCTCGTCGGCGAGGGCGCCGAGGCGGTGCTCGTCGGCGGCTGCGACGAGAGCTTCGAGCCGAACCAGGTCTTCCGCTACATGAACCTCGCACGCGCCTTCGCGGAGATCCAGCTGGGCGCGGAGCTCTACTGCCTGCACAAGAACCGCTGGTGGCAGACGAGCCGGGGCCCGCTGCTCGACGCGGGCGCGTTCGTCGCGGGTCTCGAGTACGCCACGGGGGTCGACGCGATCGTCCTCGGGAAGCCGAGCCCCGCGTACTTCGCCGCGGCGCTCGAGGCGCTCGCGGCCGAGCCGGAGCGCACCTGGCTCGTCGGCGACGACGTCGAGTCGGACGTGCGGGCCGCCCAGCTGTTCGGGATGCAGACGGCGTTCGTACGCACGGGAAAGTTCCGACCGGACACGCTCGAGGGCCTCGACGTCTCGCCGGACGTCGTATTGAGCTCGATCGCCGACCTGCCCGCGTGGCTCGAGTCCAGGTGAGCGTGCGGATCGGCACGGACCTGATCGAGATCGAGCGGATCCGCCTCGCGCTCGAGCGCGCGGGCTTTCGCGACCGCTGCTTCACGCCGGACGAGCAGGCGTACTGCGAGTCGCGCCGCAACCCCGCCGAGTCCTACGCTGCGCGGTTCTGCGGCAAGGAGGCGGTCGGCAAGGCGCTCGGCTGCGGCGTGCTGTTCACGTGGAAGGAGATCGAGATCGTCGGTCCCCCGAAGCCCGGCGTCACGCTGTCGGGCCGGACGCTCCGCTGGGCGGAGCGGGTCGGCATGCGCGAGATCGACGTGTCGCTCACCCACTCGCACACGATGGCGGCGGCGACGTGCGTGGCCGACCTCGCATCCCCGCCGCCGCCGCGCCCACCTGCGTGATGCACGAGTCGCTCTACTCCGTGGAGGAGATGCGGGCGGCGGAGGAGCGCTACCCGGGCTATCCCCAGACGGCCGGCGAGCTGATGGAGCGCGCCGGTCGCGCGGTCGCCGACGAGTGCATCCGCGCGTACCCCGAGGCGCGGCGCTTCGCCGTCGTCTGCGGCGGCGGCGCGAACGGCGGGGACGGACGGGTCGCCGCAGGGCTCCTGCGCCAGGCGGGCCGGGAGGCCGTCGAGACCGACGACCTCGCGGGCGCGGACGTCGTCGTCGATGCGCTCTTCGGCACGGGCTTCCGCGGCGAGCCGCGGCCGGAGGCGGTGGCGCTGATCGAGCGGATCAACGCGAGCGGGCTTCCTGTCGTGTCGGTCGACGTGCCCTCGGGTGTCGACGGCTCGACCGGCGAGGTCGCGGGCGCGGCGGTCGAGGCGGACGTCACGGTGACGTTCCACGGAGCCAAGGTCGGGCTCGTCGTCGCGCCCGGCAGGTTCTACGCCGGCCGCGTCGTCGTCGCGTCGATCGGGCTCGACCCCTCGGCGACCGCGATCGTCCGCGCCACGGCCGCGGTGCTCCGCCGCGTGCCGCGCCGGGGAGCGCCGGACTCGAAGTTCACCGCCGGCAGCCTCCTCGTGGTCGGCGGCGCGCAGGGGACGACGGGCGCGCCCGTCCTCGCCGCCACGGCCGCGCTCCGCGCCGACGCGGGCTACGTCACGCTCGCCGTCCCGCACGCCTGCCTGCCGGTCGTCGAGACCCTGGCTCTCGAGCCCGTCAAGCGCGGCTTCGCCCATGCGACCGCGCTGGACTCGCTCGCCTCCGATCTGCAACGGTCGACCGCGCTTGCCCTCGGGCCGGGGCTGGGCCGCTCGGAGGAGGCCCGCCGCCTCGTCCACGACCTGCTCGCGCATGCGTCGCTCCCGGCGGTCGTCGACGCCGACGCCCTGTTCGAGCTGCAGCTGCCGGATCGCGCGGGCCCGACGGTGCTCACGCCGCACGCAGGGGAGCTGGCCCGTCTGCTCGACGTGGAGTCCGCGTGGGTCTCGGCGCACCGCCTTCAGGCGGCCGCCGACCTCGCGGAGCGGCACGGGGCGGTCGTGCTGCTCAAGGGCGCCGACACGATCGTCCGTGCGCCGGACGGCCGGACGATCGTCTGCGACACCGGGCCGCCCTCACTCGCGACCGCCGGCACGGGCGACGTCCTGACCGGTGTGATCGGCGCGTTCCTCGCGAAGGGCCTGGACGCCACCGATGCGGCAGTCGCCGGTGCGGTTGCGCACGGGCTCGCGGCCGCGTCCCTGCCCCGCCAGGCAGGGCTCATCGCGTCCGACGTCGTCGCGGCGCTCCCGTCCGTCCTCTGAATGGCCGCGTCGGCCACCCTGCCAACCGGTCGCCGCGGCGAGAATACGGTCGTGCCCCGCTCGCTGGTCACGATCGACCTCGGCGCCGTGCGACACAACGCGCAGACGCTCGTCCGCCTGCTCGGCCGCTCGGAGCTCTGGGCGGTCGTCAAGGCCGACGGGTACGGACACGGTGCAGCCGACGTTGCCCGGGCGGCGCTTGCGGGCGGCGCGACGGCGCTGTGCGTCGCGACGGTCGGCGAGGCGCTGCCCCTCCGCGCGGCGCGGCCGGACGCCCGCATCCTCGTTCTCGGGCCGGCCGAGGACGTCGAGGTCGCCCTCGCCCGCGAGGCGCGGCTCGAGCTGACCGCCGCCGACCAGCGGCTGCCCGAGGGTGTGCCGCTCCACCTCAAGCTCGACACCGGGATGGGCCGCTGGGGGCTCGCCGAGCTCGGTGAGCCGGGGCCGTCGGTCGTCGGGCTGATGACGCACTTCGCGACGGCAGACTCGGACACGGCCTTCGCCGGGGTGCAGCTCGACCGCTTCCTGCGCGCGACGGAGCCGTTCGCGGGGCGGTTCGCGCGGCACGCCGCCAACAGCGCGGCCGCCCTCGTGCTCCCCGAGGCCCGGCTCGACGCGGCGCGGTGCGGGATCGCCCTCTACGGGATCGACCCGCTCGGCGAGGACGCGGCGCGGTTCGGCCTCCGTCCCGCGCTGCGCTGGGAGTCGGAGCTCACGTTCGTCAAGCGCCTGCGGGCGGGGGAGAGCACCGGGTACGGCCGCCGGTTCGTCGCAGAGGAGGACGCCTGGGTCGGCATCGTGCCGGTCGGCTACGCGGACGGCTTCCGGCGCGACCTGGCCGGCACCGACGTCCTCGTCGGCGGAGAGCGGGCACGCGTCGTCGGCACGGTGTCGATGGACGCCCTCGCGGTGCTCCTGCCGGACCGGCAGGCGGAGGGAACGCCAGTGATGCTGGTCGGGGACGGGGTCACGCTGGAGCAGCACGCCGCGGTCGCGGGGACGATCGGCTACGAGCTCGCGTGCGGGATCCGCGCGGTGCCCGGGCGCGGAGAGAGGATGGTGCTGGATGACTGACCTCGTCGAGCGGCGCCGCGCGTTCCAGCGGGCCCGGCACGAGGCGCTCGCCGCCCGGGTGGTCGAGCTGCTCGCCCCGTTCACCGGGGTCGAGCGGGCTCTGGACGTCGGCTGCGGCACGGGCGCGCTCGCGTACGTGCTCGCCGAGCACGTGACGGAGGTCGTCGGCGTCGACGCCTCGGAGGCGTACATCGCGGCGGCGCGCGAGCACGCGCCGCCCGGCTGCACGTTCGTTGTCGGCGACGCGACGGCGCTCCCGTTCCCGTACGGGGACTTCGACCTCGTCGGCTGCCTGCGGGTGCTCCACCACGTCCGCCGGCCGGAGCTCGTCGTCTCCGAGCTCGCGCGCGTCGGCCGGCCCGGCGGCACGATCCTGCTCGCCGACCAGCTCGGTGACGTCGACCCGATCCGGAGCCTCGAGCTCGACCGCTTCGAGCGCGTCCGCGACCCCTCCCACACGCGCCTCCTGCCCGACGCCGACATCCGCGGGTACCTCGACGCCAACGACCTCACCGTCGTCGCGAACGAGGTCGTCCGCGAGCACCGCGACATGGAGCAGTACCTCGATCTCGTGGGGCTCGAGGGTGAGGAGCGGGAGCGCGTCGCCCGCATGGCGCCTGCCTCCTACGACGTCGAGCTCGGCTGGTACGTCGCGGTCAAGCACGGCTGAGCGGTCGCGGTTCCGACGACCCTCTCGTAGTCAGGCAGGCGAAGAGTCGGTAGTCTGTGTGACGCATGATCCGGGACGTGAACCCGTTCGTCTACTCGCGGCCGGTCGCGCCGGAGGACGTCGTCGATCGCGAGGCCGAGGTTCGCAGCCTGCTCCACCATGCCGTCGGCGGCCACTACGTGCGCCTCTACGCCCCGCGGAAGTACGGGAAGACGAGCCTGCTCAAGAAGGCGCTGCACGACGGCGAGCGCGAGGAGGGCCTCATCCCGATCCTCGTCGACCTGTATCGCGTCGCGTCGATCGCCGACGTCACGGTCCGGCTCGAGCGCGCCTACGCGAAGCAGCTGAAGGGCGAGGTCCGCTCCCGCATCGAGGCGTTCCTGCAGCGGACGGGCGTCGGCCTCTCCCTCGGCGCCCTCGGGATCAGCGCGCGGCTCCAGCTCGAGCCCGCGTCGGACCCGCTGCCGGCGCTCCACGCGCTGCTCGACCTTCCACTCCGGCTCGAGTCCTCCGGCGGCTACCGCGCGCTGATCGCGTTCGACGAGTTCCAGGACATCGGCCGCATCGACGGGCTCGACGGCCTGCTGCGCAGCCACATCCAGCACCACGGCGAGGTCGCCTCCTACGTGTTTGCGGGCTCCGAGCCGGCCCTCATGCGCCTCCTGTTCGAGACGAAGGAGCGCCCGCTCTACGGCTCCGCGGTGCCGATGCGCCTCGGGCGACTCGCCGACGCCGACCTCGCCGAGTACGTCTCCCAGCGGTTCGAGCTCACCGGGCGGCGGGCGGGCGAGGCGCTCGGCCCGCTTCTCGTCGCCGCCCGGGGCCACCCGCAGCGCGCGATGCTCCTCGCCCACCGCCTGTGGGAGGAGGTGCCGCCGGAGGGCGAGGGGTCGCTCGACCACTGGAGTGCCGCGCATGCGGCGGCGCTGCGCGAGCTCGAGCCGGAGTTCGACGCCCAGTGGCGCGGCCTGGACGTCTCGCAGCAGAAGACGCTTCGCGCGCTGCTCCTCGGCGAAGGATCGCCGTACCGGGCGGCGGCGCTCCGCCGGCTCGAGCTTACGAAGGACGTCGTTCGCCGGGCGCTCCCCCGCCTCGCCGCGACCGCGGAGATCGAGGAGCGCGAGGGGGGCGGCTACTCGCTCGTCGACCCGCTCTTCGCCGAGTGGGTCGGGCGGCTCAACGACCGCGCGCTGTCCTCCGGATCCGGCTCGTACGACATCGGGATCGAGCCCGGCCTGTAGTCGGACATCCCGGAGAACCGGCCGACGACCCGCGGCATCACGGCCTGCGCGATCGAGATCAGGCGGTACGGGAACCACGGCACGGTCACCTCGGTCTTGCCCTTCTCGACCGCGTCGACCACCGCCTTCGCGACGCGCGGCGGCTGGATCACGAACCTGCCGAGCAGCGGGCTGCTGAGCACGCCCTTCTGCGGGAACCCCTCCGTCTCGACGAACCCGGGCAGCACCGTGTGCACCCGGATGCCGCTCCCCCGGAGCGCGGCGGTGAGCGAGCGAGAGAACGCGAGCTGCGCGTGCTTCGAGGCCGCATAGGCGCCGGCGGGCGCAAACGCGGCCGTCCCTGCGACCGAGACGAGATTGACGACGTGCGCGCCTCCCTCCTTGGCGGCCGCCTCGAGGCCGGGCATCAGCGCGCGGGTGCACCAGACGCCGCCGAGGTAGTTGACCTCGATCACGCGGCGGACGCGGTCCAGGTCGATCTTGAGGAAGTTGCCGCGTGCAGGGATGCCCGCGTTGTTGACGAGCAGGTGAACGGTGGGATGACGTTCGAGGATCCGCGCCGCGAGGGCGTCCACCGCCTCGCGGTCGGCGACGTCGCAGAGCTCGACCTCTCCGCCGATCTCGTCGGCGAGCGCGCGCAGCCGGTCCTCCCGGCGCGCGACGAGCACGCACCACCAGCCGCGCGCCGCGAGCCGGCGGGCGATTGCCTCGCCGATCCCGGCGGAGGCGCCGGTCACCACCGCGATGCGCTTCTGGTCCGTCACGCCACCGAATCTATGCGATGCGCACCGGAGTCGTGCGCTCCGCGCGCCGATTAGGATCGGCGCATGGCGGGGCGGTTCGATGGGAAGCAGGCGCTCGTGCTCGGCGTTGCGAACAAGCGCTCGATCGCGTGGGCGATCGCGGAGCGCCTCGCGGCCGAGGGCGCGCAGCTCGCGTTCACATACCAGGGCGAGCGCATCGAGAAGTCCGTGCGCGACCTCGCCTCGACGGTCGACACGAAGCTCGTCACCGAGTGCGACGTGCGCTCCGACGACGACCTCGACCGCGTCTTCTCGGAGACGGCCGAGGCGTTCGGCGGCGGGCTCGACGTCCTCGTCCACTCGGTCGCCTTCGCCGCCGCGGAGGACCTCGAAGGCCGCTTCGCGGACACGCCGCGCGACCGCTTCTGGATGGCAGTGGACATCAGCGCGTACTCGTTCGTCGCGTGCGCCCGTCGCGCGGAGCCGCTGATGGCGGCGCGCGGCGGCGGCTCGATCGTGACGATGACGTATCTCGGAGGCGTACGCGCGGTGCCGCACTACAACGTGATGGGCGTCGCGAAGGCGACGCTCGACGCGTCGATGCGCTACCTCGCCTGGGACCTCGGCGCGCACGGGATCCGCGTCAACGCGATCTCGGCCGGGCCCGTCAGGACTCTCGCGGCGCGCTCGATCGCAGGCTTCACGACGATGGAGGAGATGTTCGTCGAGCGCGCCCCCCTGCGCCGCCACATCGAGGCGACGGACTGCGGCGCCGCCGCGGCGTACCTCCTCTCCGACGATGCGAAGAACGTCTCCGGCACGACGCTCTACGTCGACGCCGGGTACCACTCGATGGGTATGTAGGGGCACCTCTAGGTAAGCCGAGTTGGCTCAACCAGGCTGATTAGCCGGGCTTCGGTGCCGTCCATACCTGGTGGATTCAGCCCGCAAGGGAGGGACTTGGGAACCGCTATTGCTGGCGCGTTCCCTGCACCTACAGCGCTTCGTCGCTTCGTCGGCCAGACGCATCCTTCCCTCGAAGAGCCTCGAGCCTCCCTCAAAGGCCTCGAAGCGGACTCAAATACCAAAATCCCCAGACCCCAGGCGGACGGCCCCGAGACCCAGCATCGCGGCGAGGCGGATCCGCCGGGATCTTGCTGGGCCGCGCGGATCGAGCCGCGCCAGGTCTTCACATGATTGCTGGCGACATCGAGAGGCTTCGGCGCAGATGCGGCAGCGCTCGAAATGGCCCGCCCGTGGTCGAGCACTCCTGCGCGGTCGCGTCGTCGCTACGGTTGGTCGGCGCTCGATACAGAGTCGCTCCCAGCCCATCACCGCAGCTGCGCGACGGGAGTTGTCTTATGAGCACGGAAAGAAGCGAGATGGCTGACGGTGTCCAGGTGGAAAAGCGCCGGCTCGACGCGAACGAGAACGATGCGCTGATCGGGATGGCGCGGATGGGCGCGGATGCGTTCGGGTACAAGGCAAGACTGCGGATCGACCGCCAACTCGCCCAACTCTTGCGCCTGCGAGTTTCGCAGCTCAACAACTGCACCTACTGCCTCAGCCTGCACTACGAGGAAACGCGCAAGGCGGGCATCCCCCGGGCCAAGATCGACACCCTGACCGCGTGGTGGGAGACCGAGCTCTTCTCCGAGGCCGAGCAGGCGGCGCTCCGTTACGCCGAGGCTCTCACCCGTGCGGCTGACACCGACCGCGACGCGGCGTTCCAGCGCTTCCACGACGCGCTCGCCGAGAACTTCAGCGTGGAGGAGATGCTCGAGATCGTCGGCGTCGTCGTCAACATGAACATCTGGACCCGGATCAAGCTCGCCGAGGGCGCGATGCCGGGCCCGGCCCGAGCTCTGCCGCGCGGCTCCGAAACTCCGCAGCCGCACTGAGACCGGCGCGTGCGTGCACGTTCTTGGATCCCGAAGGGCACGACTACCGGTCATGACTTCGGCAGGCCGCCGGCACGGGTGCGCCTCGGCCAAGACCCGGGCCCCAACCCACTAGCCTTGAAGAGGTGGCGGCGACGTAGAAGCTCAGCCCCTCTGGTGCCTCGGCACTTCTCGTCATTCGCTCGCGCCGCGCGCGCTCGGGGCGGTCAGCTGAGTAGGTAGCCGGCGATGAAGCCGACCACCATCGCCGTCGCGACGCGGCCCGACACCTCGGCGAAGGCGTGTGGGACGATGGAGACCGTGACGACGGCGAGCACGGCGCCGGCGGCCAGGGCCTGAATGCCTCCGATGAAGTCGTCGCTAGTGTCGGCGAGCACGGTGCCGCCGAGAATCGCAGCCCCCGCGAGAGCGAGGCCAATGCCGCCGAGCAGCACGACGGCGAAGCGCTTCGTATGGCCGCCGGTGATGATCGGCTGGGCGGCTCCGTACGCCTCGACCACGTTGCCGACAACGATCCCCACGAGCAGCGCAAGCCCGATCTCGCCCTCCGCAACCGTTAAGCCCAGCGCGATCGACTCCGGCACCCCGTCCACGAACAGTCCCGCGGCGATCGACTCGCCACGGGCGGCCTCGGCGTGGTCGACGGACATCGTCATCGGCTGGCCAGCCGCGGCCGCCTGGCCCGAGCGGCGCATCTCCGCCATCGCCTCGTCGCGCGTGAGCCACGCATCGGCGCCGACGTAGACCAGCGTCCCTGCCAGAAGCCCAAGCGCCGTAACCACCGCGCCCGCGCGCTCGTCCGCCTCGGGGACGAGCTCGAAGGCGATCGCGGCGACGAGGAGGCCGCCGCCGAACGAGGTCACGAGGGCGGCGACGCGCTCAGGAAGCCGCAGGACGACCGCGACGAGGGCTCCTGCGACGAGGCTCGCGCCGACGAGCATCGCCCAGCCGATCAGCGCCACGTCAGCGCCGCTCGCTGTTTGTCGAAGCGCCTGTGATGAGTCGGGCGCCACGACCGTGGGTCGCGAAGCTGAACGAGCAGCGGATGAGGACGAGCACCCGATTCTGGAAACCGATCAGGCGCCAGAGGTGGACGAGCAGCCATGTTGCCCAGGCCGCAAAGCCGCCGAGCCGGATGCCTCTCATGCCGGCGACTGCCGCTGCTCGCCCGATCGTGGCCAGGTTGCCCTTGTCGCGGTAGCGGAGCGCGTCGTGTTCGCGCTCTCGCAGCCGTGAAGGCGATCTCGCGGGGCGAGAGCGCGCCCGTCGCAACGTGGTAGGTGAGCGGGTGGAAGAGATAGAAGTTGCGGCGGTCGACGGGCGTGATCTCGACCGGCGCACGCCGCAGGTTCGAGACCGCCTGGAGCCCTCCGAAACCGCCACCGACGACGACGATCTGGTGTTCTCGGGAGCCAGAGGTGCGCATGGCGTCCACTACTTCCCACGCACCAGTTCCGTCGTATGGCTCCCGGCGTCGGCGGCTGCCAGCCGGGGCCGCCTGACGAGCGGGCCTGTGTAGCCGAGTTCCAGCAGCTCCAGGGCTCCGACGTGGGCGCAGAGAAGCGCACAGGCATTCGTCAGCACAGAACGGCGCTTGCGCCACTGCCTCCACGAACAGCGTCGGGCCGCAGACGTAGACGCGTGGTCGCTCCGTCGGTACGGGCCTACCTCGGCCAGTATCTCGGCGTCGACGCGGCATGCGTAACCGGTCCAGCCCGCCGGCTGTGACCGCGTCAGCGCGTGCACGACGCGCAGACCGCCGCCCTCCAGCCGCTCCAGCTCGTCTCGGCAGATATGTCCTCCCAGCTGCGTGAGGAGAAAAGGAGGCGGGTGTCGGCGTCGCTGCCGACAGCGGCCCGCAGCCGGATCATCGCCATCAGCGGCGCGACGCCCGAGCCGCCGGCGACGAGGAGCAGCGGGCCGCCCTGCGGCGGCTCCCAGACGAAGTAGCCGCCGATGGGGAAGCGCAGCTCGATCTGGTCGCCCGGCCGGAGCTCGTCGGTCAGGTACGGCGAGACCTCGCCGTTTTCCAGCCGCTCGACGGTCAGCTCGACGCGTGTGCCGTCCGGCGGCGACGCGATCGAGTAGCTGCGCTGCGCCTGGTAGCCGTCCTCGGCGGTCAGGCGGATGTCGACATGCTGGCCGGCGCGATGTCCTGGCCAGCCGGGAACGTCGAAGACGAGCGTCTTCACGCGGGGCGTCTCCTCGACAACGCGGATGACCTCCGCGACCGGCTGAGCCAGTCTTCGGATCAAGCCGCCCGTTGCAGCTCGGCCAATGAGCCGAGCTCGCGTAGCCGTCGTAAGGCGGCGCGCTCGAGCGCGCAGACTTGTCCGGGTGAGACGTTGAGCTCGGCGGCCGTCTGCTCGGTGGTGTGCTCGTCGCCGTCCACGAAGCCGTAGCGCAGGGCGATCACCCGGCGTTGCGCGGCGGACAGTGCGTCGAGCAGCTCGTCGAGGGGGGTGCCCGTCGTGCTCTGATCGACGCGCTCGTACGCTTCCCCCGACTGCGTATCGACAACGTCCAGGAACGTTTCTCGTTCGCCCGTCGGAGTGTCGAGCGGCACGAAGGAAGGAGGCGCGCTCAGCGCGTGCTCGACCTGCGCAAGCGGGACGGCCGCCGCGCCGGCGACCTCTGCCAACGACGGCTCGCGCTCGAGCTCGAGCGCAAGCGCCTGCCTCACGCGTGCAAGCTTGCGCCGGCTCTCGTGGACGTGAACCGGGATGCGAATCGGGTCTGCTTGATTCCAGACCCCGCGGTCGACCGCTTGACGGATCCACCAGATCGCGTAGGTCGAGAACTTCGTGCCACGCCGCCAGTCGAACTTCTCGCTGGCTCGGATCAAGCCGATCGTTCCCTCCTGGACGAGGTCGAGCAGCGGGATTCCGTGACCTCGGTAGCGCTTTGCTACCGATACCACCAGGCGAAGGTTCGCATTGATCATCCGTTCTTTCGCCGTCGCGTCGCCGCGCTCGATCCGCTTCGCGAGCTGCACCTCTTCCGCCGGCGTGAGGAGCCTGTGCCGGCCTATTTCCTGCAGGTACAGACCGAGGCCGTCGCCAGTACGTTCGTTTGTGGTCATGCAGCGACGATAGGTGCTGCAGCGGGAAGCTCGCCAGACGACTCGGTCGTCGCGTGAGACAAGCGCACTCCGTCGTTCCCCGGTTTGGTGCGCTTGTCGAAGCTCGGCGAGGGCGACAGCGTGAGCCCGTTTGGCGCCACGCAGCGCGTGGGCAAGGCGAGCGACCTTTCGCCGGTCACAGCCGGGCTCGAATCCGCCGGACACGGTTCCTGTGAGACCATCTTGTCGGCATCGCTCCCTGAGGTGCGGATGGGAACGCTCACGCCATCGCTCCTACGTTGTCGATGGCGTATATCCCGAGTCCCGTCTCAGGGTCGAGGAAGTGGAGGCGCCCTGTGTCCACCACGGCGTCGACCGGCCTTTCCTCCCGAACGTCTGAGTCCGGTCCAGAAAGGACAACGAACTCGCCGTCGCCTATCGCGAGCGTCACGTCGTCCACCGCGCGCGTTCCATCTGCAGCTGAAAGATGACTCCGGCCATCGATAAAAGGACGGTGCCTCGCGCCTGACTCCGATCCGGCCACGTGCACGTAACCCGCGGCCGTCCAACTGCCCTACGGATGCGGCTGAACTTGCAGAGCCGCCTTCCACACGGACAACAAGAACGGCGGGATCTCCGCGGCGTTGGTCCTGGGCGCAGTCGCGCCGACGTCGGGAGTCCGAGCGGCAGCAGCGGCCGCGCGCGGTTGGAGGGTCGTCCCTGGTGCGCGCGGACGGCAGCGTCACGCGCTGGCCCCCTGATCCAGCGTCTTGTATCGACCGTCGAATCGGGTGCCCCGGCTCAGCTCCGTGAAGCTCAGCCCGACGATCTCATCGCCCTCGACGATCCAGCGCAGGTCGTAGCAAGCTCGATAGGTCGGCGGCCAGAACGAGCAGAAGCGTCCATCGTCGTCGACGTACCACTCTCCCTCTGTGGGACGACCGTCCGCCTCGATGTAGCTCGTGTCCCCGCCTACCTCGAACGTCTGCGTCGCCCCGTCGTCGAAGAGCAGCTGGCCGGCCGTCACTGCTCGCGGGATCAGGGAGGGTGCAACCGGGTCGCCGTCGACGACCTCGACATCCTCCAACCCTCGCACAGGAGTACTCTAGTGGCCCGCTCCGGCGTATCGTGCTCGCTTTCGGCACAAGTCTTGTCTGCGTCCACAACATCGGTCGGCGAGTCAGGTAGCGGGACTGCGGGGAGAGGCGATTCGACCTCTCGTCCGCGAGTCGGCGCTGCTCAGCACCGCACGCTCGTCTGACTGCCGGGTCGTCGCCAACGCTCGGCTACTAGGCCGGCAAGACAGCGGCGGTCAGTTGCCTACGGCGTCTGTCTCGACTGCGGCGACGTCTGCGAGGCGACTGCGCGCATCGCAACCCGGCAGACCCGTCCCGACATCCGCCTCGTCCGCGCGACGATCGAGGCCTGCGCTGCAGCGTGCGTCGCGTGTACCGAGGAGTGCGACCGGCACGCCGCCCACCACCACTACTGCCGTTTGCGGTGACGTCTCCCGATGCTGCAAGGCCGCATGCGAGTGTGGATGGCGCTGCTCGAGTCTGGTGTAAAGCCGGTCGTTCTCGGTCTCGCGATGGGCCTGCTGGCCTACGCCCACCTACCGTCGCGGTCGAGCCTCGAACGCGCTACCGAGCGCTTCCGCGAGGGCGCGGAGCTGAGCGGCGTCTCCGGCACCCCCACCTTCCTCATAAACGGCCGACGCCACTACGGCGCCTACGACGTCGCCACCTTGTCGGCGGCCGTCCATGCGGCCGGTGCACGGGCAACACTGGCGACACACGCGGTCGTTCCCGCGATCGTTCGCCGCGATATGCGCCGCTCTACGCCTTGCGGCGATCGGATCGAAGGAGATAGAGGGCGGCAAGCGTTCGCCAGGGCCGGAAGCGCTCGCCGATCGCGTCGATGTCGGCGAGCGACGCGGGCGCGTCGAGTCTCCAGACACGTTCGACGGCCCGCCGTAGCGCGAGGTTAGCGGCGGGCCAAATGTCCGGCCGGCGAAGGGCGAGCATCAGGACACCCTCGGCGGTGAATCGCCCGACGCCCTTGACCTGCATGAGCTCTGTCCGGGCGGTTTCGTCGTCGAGCTTCCGAAGCCGGTCCAGGTCGAGCCGGCCGTCGAAGAGGCGCTCCGCGAGATCGCGGAGGTATGCGGCTTTGACGCGCGAAAGGCCGATCCTTCGCAGCGCCTCGCTGTCGGTTGCGAGCAGCTCCTCCGGCGTCGGCAGCCGCCCGTCCTGCAAGGCCCCGAGTCGTCCCACGATCGCTCGCGTCGCAGCCACCGACAGCTGTTGCCCGACGACGTTGAAGACGAGCACGCCCCAGAGGTCGGTCGGCCAGCGGTCGAGCACCGTGTCGGGGTCGAGGGTCGGATCCGCGCCGACCAGGCTCGCCATTCTGGGGTCGGCGGCGCGCAGAGCCTTTCTCGCGGGCGCCCAGCTGTCTGCGCTCAGCTCCATTGTGAGCCCTCAGCTCATGCGCGCAAGTCGGGGTCACTCAACACGATCTCGAACGCGCCTGTGGTCGTGGCGGGCGAGAACCCGCGGTCTGTCAGTGAGTCCATCGGGTGTTTCCATTCGCGCGAACGTCGATCAGCCAGTGCATATCCCGAGCCTGTCATCGACCTCGTAGTCCGAGGGGATTTCGGTGTGCAAAAGGGATAGCCGTAGTACCCGAGCACCCTGCAGACGGGGAACGGCCGGAGTGTGTGGCCCTCAACCCCACCGAGCGGGATCGAAGGGAAAACCATCATCCGCGTTCGTCCGTGAGGACTCGGGGACGGCGAGTCGTTCCGTGGTCCCGGCTGGCTTCATTGGCCTCCCGGTCCGCAGGATCGGCGGCTCCCGCGCGCGACGAGCGCGTTTCTCGCGGCGACCGCGACCGGGATCCTGCTCTTCCTCCTCTGGGACGTCCTCGCGGCCGGCGTCGAGCCCGTCGAGGACGCGCTCACGGCTGCCGCGGTCGACCACACGGGCGGCTGGGGGCGGTTCGCGTGGCTCGCGGCTCTGCTCGCCGGCGGCTTCGTCGTGGGGCTGATGAGCCTTGTCTACTTCGACGAGCTGATCGCCCGGCGACGTCGCAGCCAGGGGCCGTACAGGCGTCGGCGCAGGCGTGGCGGTCGAGGCAGACGCCGCGCGCGTCGGGATGCTCTCGCACGCCCAATCGCTCGCGCCGATGATCGCGACGGGCATCGGGCTCCACAACTTCTCCGAGGGGCTCGCGGTCGGCGAGTCGGGGCGGCCGGGGAGATCAGCCTCGCCGCCGCGCGGGCCGCAATCGCCTCGTCGCCTGAGGGCTGATCCTCGGCCTCGTGCTCGGCTTCGGCACCGATTTCGTGCTCGTCGTCGCAGGCGCCTGAGGCCCGTCAGCCGGCGTCGGCGCGGCGGAGCGAGCGCGCGGAGCGGCGGAATGCACGACGTCCGTCTGTGTTGGCGCGTCGCGCCGCGCGCTTGATCCAGCTGTCTGGACGGCGATACGGTTGCGCCGATGGCCTCGCGCTTCGACCTCACGGGGCGCCGCGTCGTCGTCACCGGGGCGTCGAGCGGCATCGGTGAGGCGGTCGTCCGCGGGTTCGCCGAGGCCGGTGGGCGGGTCGCGGGGATCTCGCTCGACGGCGGCGCGCCGGTCGACGGCATCTTCGTCGCCGGCGACACCGGCGATCCAGACGCGGTCGAGGGGCTGGCAGAGCAGGTCGCGGCCGAGTGGGGCGGCATCGACGTCTGGGTCAACAACGCGGCTCGGTTGATGGTCAGAGCGGCCGTCGAGACTTCGGACGACGACTGGCATGGGCTTCTGCGCGCGAACCTTCACGGGTACTTCTACGGCTGTCGCGCCGCGGCGAGGCGCATGATCGCCGCCGGGAGCGGCTCGATCGTGAACGTCACCTCGGCGGCGCGGATCCAGGCGATTCCGGGCCTCACGGCGTACGGCGCGGCGAAGGGCGCGATCGAGGTTCTGACGAAGACGCTTGCCCTCGAGCTTGCACCGCACGGCGTCACCGTCAACGCCGTCGCTCCGGGCGCCACCGACACCCAGATGAACGTCCACGCGTACACGCCCGAGGTGCGTCGGACCTACGAGGAGCGGATCCCGCTCGGCCGCATCGCGGCAGCGGACGATGTCGCGGGCTCGGTGCTGTTTTTCGCGACCGACGCCGCCCGCTATGTGACCGGTCACGAGCTTCTGGTCGACGGAGGCCTTACGATCAACGGAGCCGTCGGCCATGCCGAGGATTGAGCGTTCGACGGAGGAGGCGACCGATTGAAGCTCGGACTCTTGACCGCGGCATTCCCGGACATCTCGCTCGAGGATGTCGCGGCCTGGGCGTCTACGAACGGCTTCGAGATGCTCGAGGTCGCGTGCTGGCCCGCGAGCGGCGGCGAGATGCGCCGCTACGCCGGCGTGACGCACGTCGACGTCGACGCGCTCGACCCGGACGAGGTGCACGCGACGCTCGGGCGGCACGGCCTCGAGATCTCGTCGCTCGCCTACTACCCGAACAACCTCCACCCTGACGACGACGAACGCGAGGCGGTCAACGCGCACCTCTGCAAGGTGGTCGACGCCGCGCAGGCCCTCGGCGTGGCCACCGTCGGCACGTTCATAGGAAATGACAAGGATCGCCCGTTGCCCGAGAACCTGCAGCGCTTCCGCGAGATCTGGCCACCGCTCGTCTCGTATGCCGGCGAACGCGGCGTCCGGATCGCGATCGAGAACTGCCCGATGATCTTCTCCTACGACGAGTGGCCGGGCGGGAACAACCTCGCATGGTCACCTGCGATCTGGGACGAGATGTTCACGGCGATCCCGGACGAGAACTTCGGGCTCAACATCGACCCGTCGCACCTCGTCTGGCTCCAGATCGACTACGAGCGAGCGGTCTACGACTTCGCGCCGCGGATCTTCCACGCCCACGCGAAGGACCTCGAGATCCGGCGCGACGGCCTCTACCGCCACGGGACGTTCTCGAGCGGAATGGGCTGGCAGGTTCCCCGCATCCCGGGGCTCGGCGAGGTCGACTGGCCGCGGTTCGTCGCGGCGCTGTACGCCGTCGGCTACGACCACGTCCTCTCGGTCGAGCACGAGGACCGGACGTTCGAGGGCACGCAGGAGCTCGTCGAGCGCGGCTTCCTCGTGGCTCGGAACACACTCCGGCCGCTGCTCGTCTGAGTCGGCCTCGGGGCGCCTCACACGAGCGGAGCGTCCTGATAGACCGTCACGGTCTCGGTGTAGAACTCGATCGCTGCGCGACCCTGCTCGTGGGGCCCCCAGCCCGAGCCCTTGATCCCCCCGAACGGAACGTGGACGTCGGCGCCCGCCGTCTGCGAGTTGACGTGGACGATGCCAGCGCCGATCTCCTCGGTGAAGCGCTGGACCGCTCCGAGGTCACGCGTGAAGATCGAGGCGGAGAGGCCGAAGCGAACGGCGTTCGCTCGCTCG
>DASSJV010000122.1:0-2315 GCA_035691005.1 Gaiella sp.
TCGACGATGCGGTCCTCCCACTGGACGCCGGTCGCGTGCGCGGGCCGGACGAGGATCCTCGCGGCCTGCCTGCCGCGGGCGTCGCCGCCCTCGCGCTCCGCCGCGTCGAGCGCGGCGAGCAGCCGGTCGGTGAGGTCGCCCGCCGTGTCGGCGAACGCGTCGGCCATCGCGTGCCAGCACGTGTCGCTCGCGAGCATGTTCCCCTGGGCGCAGCAGTCGCGTCCGACGACGTGCCCCGCCGCTTCGACGCAGGCCGCGCCCGTGTGCTGGGCGACGTTCCCCTCCGCGTCCATGTACGCGACCTGCCGGACCTCCCGTCCGTCGTCCGCCGCGGTCGCCTCGGCGAGCGCGTCGCCGGGGCTCCGGCCGTCGCGCATCAGCGCGAGCCCGCGCGGCCCGTACGACGGGTCGGTGAGCGCCTGCGTGCAGACCGCCCCGACGCCCGGCTCGATCCAGGCGAGATCCTGGCCTGCGTGGAACCACCGCGACTGGACGGCGATCCCCGTCGCGCCCGTCGCGGGATCGCGGCCGATGATCGAGTACGTCACCCGATCATCATGCTCGCTCGTGCCCGCCCGGGCGCCGGAGCGCCCGGGCGGCACTGGCTAGATGGCTATGCGCACCGCCGTCGAGCTCGGGCACCCTCGCTCCACGAGGCTCGCCGCCCAGTGCAGGTCGACCTCGGTGTGAACCGCGATCTCGAGCGCATCGGGCACCGCGTAGCCGGCGCGGAGAAGCTCCTCCACACGCCAGCGGTGGATGCGGTCGAGCTCGCTTCGCTCGCCCGGGTCGAGCGATGCGACAGCCATCGCTTCCCCCCTTCCCCCATCGATCTCCCCCAATCCCTGAGGTGCGTTGTCTCCTTCTGATCAACGCGGCCCGCCGCGACTATCCCTCGGACGAGGGATCGTCCTCAGAGCCCGTACGCCTCGAGCAGCCGGAGCCAGAGCTCCGAGCGGGTGGGGAATGCGGGCACGGCGTGCCACAGCTCGTCGAGCGGCACCTCGGCCACGACCGCGATTGTCGCCGCATGCAGGGCTTCTGCGACCTCGGGGCCGGTGATCGTCGCGCCGACGACGACCCGCCGGTCCTCGTCGACGACGAGCCGCGCCGTCCCCGGGGCGTTCTTGCCGACGAACGAGCCGCCGGCGTTCCCGCCGGTGTCGACCTCGACGGTCCGCACGCGAAGCCCCGCCTCCTCCGCGGCCGCGAGCGTCAGCCCGACGGCGCCGACCTGCGGATCGGTGAAGATCACGCGGGGCGAGGCCCCGCCGTCCGAGCGGAGGCGCACCTCCTTGCCCATGATCGCATCGGCGGCGAGACGCCCCTGGTACTTCCCCATGTGCGTGAACAGCGCGCGCCCGTTGACGTCGCCGATCGCGTAGAGCCAGTCGAATCCCGGCACGCGCAGCGACTCGTCGAC
Organism: Gaiella sp.; assembly: GCA_035691005.1. Classification (GTDB taxonomy): domain Bacteria; phylum Actinomycetota; class Thermoleophilia; order Gaiellales; family Gaiellaceae; genus Gaiella. The sequence continues at coordinate 1,424 of DASSJV010000122.1, forward strand.
CTGCACGTTGTCGCCCGGCTCGAGCCCGACCGTCTCGAGCCCGAGGTCGGCGGTGCGCGGCGTGCGACCGATCGCGACGAGCAGCTCGTCCGCCTCGAGCGAGCCGCCGTCCTCGAGCTCGAGCCGCACGACGCCGTTCCGCGAGACCGACGCGATGCTCGTCTCGAACCTGAGGTCGATGCCGTACTCGCGCAGGGCATCCGCGACCTGCTCGCCCGCGAACGGCTCCTCGCGCTCGAGCAGCCGCGTGCCGCGATGGACGAGCGTCACCTGCGAGCCGAGCGACGCCCAGGCCTGCGCCATCTCGACGCCGACGACGCCACCGCCGCAAACGGCGAGGCGTCCCGGCACCGCCTTCGCGGTCGTCGCTTCGATGTTCGTCCACGGCCTCGCCTCGGCGAGCCCGGGCAGCGGCGGGAGCGTCCCGGAGCTGCCGGTCGCCACGACGACGGCCTTCCGCGCGACGAGCGTCTCGTCGCCGACCGTCACGCGCCGCTCGCCGGCGAGACGCCCGTGCCCGCGGACGAGCGTCACGCCCCGGTCGGTGAGCCAGGGCACCTGAGAGGAGTCGTCGAGGTCGTGGATCACCTCGTCGCGTCGCGCGAGCACCGCGGGGACGTCGAGCTCGCCGATCTCCACGCCCTTCACGCGGGCAGCTTCGGCGCGGATCTCGAGCGGCCGCAGGAGCGCCTTCGACGGCATGCACGCGTAGAACGAGCACTCGCCGCCGACGAGCCGCTCCTCGACGATCGCGACCGAGACACCTGCCTGGCCGAGCCTCCCCGCGATCACCTCGCCCGGCGCCCCGGCGCCGATCACGACAACGTCGAACTCGCGCTCGTCCACGTCCGCCTCAGCATAGGCTGGGCGCGTGCCCTCCCGCTCGTACCGC
>DASSJV010000123.1:0-11896 GCA_035691005.1 Gaiella sp.
TTGCCGATCCCGGGCTCGCCCGAGAGTAAGAGCGCGCCCGGACCATCCGGGATCCGCTCCAGGAACGCCTCGATCGAGCCCAGCTCCTCATCCCGCCCGATGACAGCCGCTTCAGCCATGGCACACGGCATTGTGAACCGCAAGGCGTGCGGGCTCCGAGCAGCGTCGCGTCACGCGAGAATCTCCACGACCCCCGCGTCGGCATCGACTCGCAGCCGGTCGCCGGTCTTGATCCGCCTCGTCGCCGTGCGGGTCCCGATCACGATCGGGAGCCCATACTCGCGGGCGACGGTGGCCGCGTTGCACATGATGCCGCCGGAGTCGAACACGGCGGCGGCGATCGTGCCGAAGACAGGCGTCCAGCTCGTCGAGGCCGACCGCGCGACGAGGATCTCTCCCTGCCGGAGCGCGCCGAGCCGGTCGGACGGCAGGACGACCCGCGCAACGCCCTCGACCACTCCTGGCGAGGCGCGCATCTCCTCGCACCCCTTACAGGCGCGCATCTTCGATGCGTGAAACAGACTCGGGGGGCCTCGACGCTCGGGGTCCTGCGCCATCGTCGTACGAGACGACACTTGGACGCGTTTCGAAACCCGGAAACCCCTACGCTTCGGCGACGTCGTCCACAGGAATGGCGAGCCGTGCGAGTTCGCTCTGCACGCGGCGAAGGTTTCGTCGGTACGCGCAGCATCGATGCCTCCTCGTCGATGCGAGTGCGAAGCAACGCGGCATGAGCAACACTTCGGGCGATGCGCCCGGGAGGATTCGAACCTCCGACCCGCGGATTAGAAGTCCGCCGCTCTGTCCCCTGAGCTACGGGCGCTCGACGGGAGGGTAGACCGTCGACCGGACCCGTCGAGGGATCAGCGCCCGTCACGGCCGAGGCGACGTGCCGCGGGTGATGCGCGCGTCGAAGGCGCCCAGCACCTCGTCGTAGCGTTCGACGCCGCTCATTCCTCGAGCTCCTCCTGCTCGGAGAGGAAGCGGAGGAACCAGTACGCGAACACGCCGAAGAAGACGATCGACTGCTCCGCCGCCATCGTCATGCCGCCGAGCTGCTGGTCCTCGAGCCGGGAGAGGCCGAAGACGCGCTCCGGCGCGCTCGCGTAGGCGTCGTAGATCGCATTCGGCACGAGCGCGAGCACGAGCCCGAGCGGCGCGGAGAGGACGAACGCGGCGACGACGTAGCCCGCCCGCGCGCCGGACGAGACCCGGTGGGGCGCGTCTTGCCAGACGCACCACCAGAAGAGCAGGCCCACGACGACGTACGTCGCATGCTCGAACGGGAGCAGCCAGTCCGGACGGCGGAGCGCCGCGTCGTAGAGCGCCGGGACGTGCCAGAGCGCGTACGTCCCGACCCAGAGCGGCAGCGCGACAAAGGGTCGGGTCAGCGCTCGCACGCCGCGCGGCCGGGCCAGCCGCTCGGCGAGCACGGGAGGGATCCCGAGCACGAGCAGGAGCGGCGCCCACTCCGCGAGCACGACGTTCTGCAGCAGGTGTGCCCAGACGAGATACGTGCGCGCGAGCGTGTCGAGCGGCGTCACGAGCGCCGCGACCAGCAGCCCGCAGCCGGCGAGGAACGACACCGTTCGCGCCCATTCGCGCTCGCCCCGCGTGACGGCGAGGTACCAGGCCGCGAGCGCGAGCGGCACGAGCGCCTCCGCGCTCCACGACCATGCCCAGGGCGACACGGCGCTACGCTACTTCGGCGCGACGCGGCCTTGGTGAAGCGGTATCACGGCAGGCTTCCATCCTGCAATCACCGGTTCGATTCCGGTAGGCCGCTCTGACCGAGCGCGTCCGACCGCGCCGCTACGTTTTCTCGAGTGAAAACGAAGGAGTACCAGGCGGCGCGATCGATGAGGGTCGACAAGGGTCTGTCGGTGAAGGCGATCGCGGCCGCGCTCGGAGTTTCGACCTCATCGGTCAGCCGCTGGGTGCGCGACATCGAGCTGACGGGCTCGCAACGCCAAGCGCTCCGAATGCGCGGTCGAGCAGACCGCGTTCGCGCAGGTCAGCGGCACACCGAACGGGCGCGGCTTCGGCGCGCGGCCTGGCAGGAGGCGGGCCGGCGGAACGCCCATCGGGGACGAGCCAGGCACATGGCCGGTTGCATGCTCTTCTGGGCGGAGGGGTCGCGGTCACGCAATTCCGTGTACTTCACGAACTCGGATCCCGACATGGTCCGGTTCTTCCTCGACTTTCTCGTGACTGAGGTCGGCGTACACCGGGATGCGGTCCGCATCGACCTGAACCTCTTTGCCGACCACGTGACCGAGCAGCAGCGGATCGAGCGGTACTGGCTCGGCGTGCTCGAACTCCCCGCGACCTGCCTTCGCGCATCGACCGTCAACGTCTACTCGCGTTACAGCGCGAGAAAGCGCCTCAACCGACTTCCGTTCGGCACGTGCCGGCTGAGCGTCCACTCGACGGAGGTCGTACAGCACCTCTACGGGGCGATCCAGGAGTATGGCGGGTTCGATCGACCGTCGTGGTTGGACTGAGCTCGGTCAGCGCCCGCTGGCGGAGAAGTGCTGATAGTCGCGCTCGCCCGACCAGCGGCCGCCCCAGCCCCAGCCGATCGTCTCGAACGCGCGCACGACGACACCGCCGTCGACGGCCATCCCGGCGCGGTACGGCGCGCGGCGGAGATAGCGGCGGCTCGACGGATGGGACGTCGTCCCGGCGGCGGTGACGTAGGGGTTCTCGATCGGGTTCAGATCGATCGCGCGGCCGTACGAATGCTCCGACCAGCGGGTCGTCCCCTCGACGTAGCGGCAGTTGAAGGCCGACGTGTTGTCCGCCTCGATCGAGCGGAAGTCGCTCGCGCCATACGCGTCGATCGGGACCATGCGCCGGATCGGGAAGTGCGCGGCGTAGAGGCCTCGTAGCGCGTCGAGGACGGGCCCGGCGACGTCGCGGGCGACGACGAGCCGCCCGTCGTGGACGCGGCCGTCGAAACCCCAGTGCCGTGCCCGCACGAGCCGGAGCCCGTCGAGCCCGACGGGGCAGCCGCGATGCCACGAGACGCCCGTCATCGTCGCCCGCAGCGACGCGGGAAGCGTGGTCACCGATCCGCGAAAGGGCGGCGACCCGGCGACTCGCGACTGGGACGGAGCTGCGACGAGGAGCGCGCAGACCACGGTCGCGCTGACCAGCATCGTCCTCACGAGTCGGGGTGGCCGGATTCGAACCGGCGGCCTCCCGGCCCCAAACCGGGCGCTCTAGCCAGGCTGAGCTACACCCCGCGTGGCGGAAGTCTACGGGCCGCCGGGCACGGTTCCTCTCCGGGGCGGCGTTGCGGCGCCGATAGCCTCGCGCGGTGACGGAGATCGTCCTCCACGACGAGCCCTTCGCGGCGACCCGCCACCCGCGGCTCGGCTACGCGATGGTCACCGCGGCGGCCGCGCTCTTCGCGATCAACGGGACGGTCTCGAAGGTGATCCTCACGTCCGCCGACATCACGAGCCTGCGGCTGACCGAGCTGCGCGCGACCGGGGCGTTCCTCGGTCTCGCGGTGTTCATCGGGCTCACGGCGCCGGCGCGCCTACGGGTCCAGCGGGACGAGGTCGGCCTGCTCCTGTTCTACGGCGTCGTCGGCTTCGCGCTCGTCACGTGGCTCTACTTCGTCGCGATCGAGCGTCTCCCGATCGGGATCGGCCTCCTGCTGGAGTTCACCGCGCCCGTCCTCGTCGCCCTCTGGGCGCGGGTGATGTGGCACGAGCACGTCCGCCGCCGCGTATGGGCGGCGCTCGCCCTCGCGCTCGCCGGGCTCGCGCTCGTCGCGGAGGTGTGGGAGGACGCGCGGCTCGACACGGTCGGCGTCATCGCCGGATTGCTCGCCGCCGGGGCGCTCGCGACGTACTTCCTCGTCGGCGAGCACGCGACCGGCCGCCGCGACGCGCTCTCGTTGACGTGCCTCTCGCTCGGGGTGGCAGCGGGCTTCTGGGCGATCGTGCAGCCCTGGTGGGGCTTCCCGTTCGACGAGCTCTGGCAGAGCGTCTCCCTCCAGGGCGCGTTCGAGTCGACGACCGCGCCGGTGTGGCTCCTCTCGCTCTGGATGATCGTGCTCGGGACGATCCTGCCGTTCGTGCTCTCGCTGGGCGCGCTCCATCACCTGCCCGCGACACGCGTCTCGATCGTCGCGATGGTCGAGGTCGTGCTCGCGTCGATCGTGGCGTGGGTCTGGCTCGAGGAGACGCTCTCGGCCGCGCAGCTCGCGGGCGGGGCGATCGTGCTCACGGGGATCGTCCTCGCGCAGACGTCCCGCTGACGGGCGCCGAGTACCCTTCGCGGGAGTGAGAGATCCTGTGTCTACCTCCGACGCCCGCGCGTTCCTGGGTCGCCGCTCGCGGTGCGGGGCCGGAGGGCACAGTACGAGAGGTACGGGCCCGGAAGGCACCGTGCCGCGCGCGGCGGCCGGCGCCGGCGGAGCCGGGCTCCGCCCGGCGGGAGCCGGCGCCGGCCAGGGGCGCGCGTGAACGTCCGGCGCGTCCTCCTCGCCTCGCCGCGCGGCTACTGCGCAGGGGTCGAGCGCGCCGTGGAGACGGTCGAGCGCGCGCTCGAGCACTACGGCGCGCCCGTCTACGTCCGCAAGCAGATCGTCCACAACCTGCACGTCGTCCGCGACCTCGAGGCACGCGGCGCGATCTTCGTCGACGACGAGCGCGACGCTCCCCGCGGCGCCACGGTTGTCTACTCGGCCCACGGCGTCGCCCCGTCGGTGCACGCGAACTCGGCCACGCTCGGGCACGACGTGATCGACGCGACGTGCCCGCTCGTCACCAAGGTGCACGTCCAGGCGAAGCGCTATGCCGCGAGCGGCTTCACCGTCGTCCTCATCGGCCATGCGACGCACGAGGAGGTCGTCGGGACGATGGGCGAGGCCCCGGACTCGACGATCCTCGTGCAGGACGTCTCCGAGGCGAAGGCGCTCGAGTTGCCGGCTGACGCCCGTCTCGCCTACGTCACGCAGACGACGCTCTCGGTGGACGAGACGGCGGAGATCATCGCGACGTTGCGCCGCCGCTTTCCGCAGATCGTCGGCCCGAAGAAGGAGGACATCTGCTACGCGACCTCCAACCGGCAGTGGGCCGTGAAGGACTTACTCGGCCAGATCGACCTCCTCCTAGTGATCGGCTCCCGCAACTCGTCGAACTCGAACCGCCTCGTCGACGTCGCCCGCGCCGCGAACGTGCCGGCCTACCTGATCGACGACGAGACCGAGATCGACGAGGGCTGGCTCGACGGGGCCGAGACGGTCGGAATCACATCGGGGGCGTCCGCGCCCGAGCGCCTCGTCACGCGCGTGTGCGACTGGTTCCGGGAGCGAGGCGTGGACGACGTCGAGCCGTTCCGGATGGTCGAGGAGGACGTCACGTTCCGCCTGCCGGTGGAGCTGCGCCGCGAGCTCGAGCTCGCGGCCGCCCGCCCGGAGTAGCTCAGGCCTTCGCGATCGTCGGCGCGTCGCCCGCGGCCGCCTCGAGCGACGTCGCGAGCGTCTCGGCGCGGATCCAGTCCGCGTGCTCGAGCAGGTCCGCGTCGCCCGCGGGAATCGTCAGCGCAATCCGATCCGACAGCTCGAGCCCCGATTCCTTGCGCAGCGCGTTCACGTGGCGGATGAGCTCGTAGACGCGCCGCTCGCGGTCGAGCTCCTCGTCGACCGTCGTGTCGAGCGCGACCGTGACCCCGTCCTCCGCTGCGACCGCCCAGCCCTCCTTGCCCGCGCGCTCGACGAGCACTTCGTCGGGGCCGAGCTCGTGCCCGGCCGCGCGGAAGCGTCCCTCTCCGAGCTCCTCGAACTCCCCCGCGCGCAGCGCCTCGCGCACGGTCCCGAGCTCGTGCCCGAGCTTGGGGCCGAGCACCGGGAGGTTCGGCTTGACGAGGAGCTCTGCATCGACGACGTCGAAGCGGACGTCCTTCACGCGCAGCTCGTCGCGCACCTCGGCCGCCTGCGCCTCGGCGAGCGAGGCGCCCTCGACGACGAGCGTCCGGAGCGGCTGCTGCACCTTCAGCCCGGCGGCCTGGCGCGCCTGGTGCCCGAGTGCGACCACGCGGCGCACGTCGGCCACCTCCGCGAGCAGCGCCTCGTCCGGCTCGAGCTCTCGCGGCCACCCCGCCAGATGGACGCTCGCGGGCGCGTCCGTGCACGGCGCGCGGACGAGCACCTGCCAGAGATGCTCCGCGAGGAACGGCATCACCGGGGCGATCACCCGGATCGTCTGGGCGAGCGCATGCCACAGCACGCGGAGCGCGACATCGTCGCCGTCCCAGAACCGCCGCCGCGAGCGGCGGATGTACCAGTTCGAGAGGTCGTCGACGTACGCCTCGAAGGCGCGGATCACGTCCACGGTCAGCCACCGCTCGTACCCCGCCGTCGCGTCCCGCACGAGCTGGCGCGTGCGCGCGACGAGCCAGCGATCGAGCGGCTGGAGCTCGGCATCAGGCCCCTCCTCGAGGTCTCCGTCGCGGGGCACGAAACCCTCGACGTTGCCGTACTGCACGAGGAACGTCGCGCAGTTCCAGAGCGTGAGCAGCTTCCGCTGGATCTCGCGCGCGGGGCCGAAGCCGAAGAGGAGGTTCCGGTCGGGCGGCTGCGCGCAGTACTGCCAGCGCATGACGTCCGCGCCCATCCGCGCGAACGCGTCCTGCGCCTCGATCTGGTTCCCCCACGAGCCGTGCATCTCCCGCCCCTGCTCGTCGAGCATCTTCTCGTAGCCGAGCACCCTCGTGAACGGCGCGCGGCCCGTGAGCGCGACCGACATGAAGAGCTGCGAGTAGAACCAGAGCCGGATCTGCTCGCGCATCTCCGAGACCCAGTCGGCCGGGAACCACCGCTCCCAGTAGGCGTGGTCGGGCAGGTCGGCGCGCGTCAAGCCGCGCGCGGCGCCGGTCGCGTAGCCCTCCGGCACGTATTCGGGGTTCTCCCAGCCGAGTGTCGAGAACGGCACGATCCCCGCGTCGAGCCAGACGTCGCCGACCTCCGGGATCCGCTGGACGGGCTCGCCGCACTGCTCGCAGCGGATCGATACCTCGTCGATCCACGGCCGCCGGAGCTCCTCGAGCCCCTCGACCGGAGCGGTCGCGCGCTCGATCAGCTCGGCCTTCGAGCCGATCACGTTCAGGTGCCCGCAGTCGCAGGGGTAGAACGGCAGCGGCAGGCCGTAGTAGCGACGGCGGGAGATGTTCCAGTCGCCCATGTTGCGAAGCCAGTCGTCCATGCGCTTGCCCATGTAGGCGGGCGTCCACTCGACGGTCGCGTTCGCGTCGAGGAGCGGCTGCCGCAGCTCGTCGACCGCGAGAAACCAGTCGTCCGAGATGCGGAAGATCAGCGGCGTGTCGCAGCGCCAGCAGTGCGGGTAGCGGTGCTCGAAGACGCCCGCGTGGACGAGGAGCCCGCGCTCGGCGAGGTTGCCGACGATCTGGTCGGCTGCGTCGCCCGTCGAGAGCCCGTGGAGCCAGCCGTACTCGTCGTAGAACCGCCCCGACTCGTCGACCGGCGTGAGCACCGGGAGGTCGAGCTCGCGCGAGAGCTCGAAGTCCTCCGAGCCCGCGCCCGGCGCGATGTGGACGATGCCCGTGCCCTCGTCGAGCGAGACCTCGTCCCACGGGATCACGCGGTGCTCGACGCCTGCCCCCGGCGGCAGCGTGTCGAACGGCCCGTCGTAACGGAGCCCAACGAGCTCCTCGCCGCGCACCGTCCGGACGAAGATCTCCTCCGGGTAGCGCGCGACGGCGACCCACTCCCCGTTCGACCGGAGGCCGTAGTCGGCCGTCGGGTTGACGGCCGCGGCGACGTTCGCGGGGAGCGTCCACGGCGTCGTCGTCCAGATCACGAGGGACTCGTTCCGACGCTCGCGGAGCGGGAAGCGGACGAAGAGCGACGGGTCCGAGCGGTCCTGGTAGACGCCCGACTGCGACAGCTCGTGCTGGGAGAGCGACGTCCCGCAGCGGGGGCACCACTCGGTCGAGCGGTGGCCGACGTAGAGCCTCTTCCGCTCGTGCATGAGCTTGAGAAAGCGCCAGATGTACTCGATGTTCGTGTCGCTGAAGGTGTAGTAGTCAGCGCCCCAGTCCATCCACTGCCCGAGGCGCTTCGAGCCCTCGGTCAGCTCGGTCGCCGACCAGATCACCTTCTCCCGGCAGCGGCGCGCGAACTCGGCGAGCCCGAACTCCTCGATCTCGCGCTTCGAGTTCAGACCGAGCTCCCGCTCCACGCCGACCTCGATCCAGAGTCCCTGGCAGTCGAACCCGTTCTGATATCGCTGGTGGTGTCCGCGGAGCGCCTTGTAGCGCTGGAAGACGTCCTTCAGGGTGCGGCCCCACGCGGTGTGCACCGCGAGCGACTTGTTCGCCGTCACCGGGCCGTCGACGAAGCTGAAGCGCGGCCCCTCCGCGTTCTGTTCCCGCAGCGTCTCGAAGGTCCCTTCGCGCTCCCAGAGGGCGAGGATCTCGCGCTCGAGCGGGTCGTGATCCGGCTTGTCCGGCAGGGGTGCGAACATGGCGCGATTCTAGGGAAGGAGTTTTGGGCCTCAGTCGTTGAGGTATCTGAGACACTTCGTCACCACCAGAAACGGAAGGAAGCAATGGCCCTCGAAGTAACGACCTCGACCTTCGATGCGGAGGTCCTCCAGAGCGACAAGCCCGTCCTCGTGGACTTCTGGGCGGAATGGTGCGGCCCGTGCCACGCCGTCGCTCCCGTCCTCGACCGCATCGCGGCCGAGCGTGAGGACGAGCTGAAGCTCGTCAAGGTCAACATCGACCAGGAGCACGAGCTCCAGCAGCGCTACGGCGTCGCCTCGATCCCCACGCTGATCCTGTTCCGCGACGGGGAGCCCTCTGCCGCCGTGATCGGCGCGCAGCCGAAGGGTGCGATCGAGCGCTCGCTCGGCCTCGTCGCCGCGTAACTCTTCTCCCGCACTCCCTCCCCTCGCACGAGGCCCGGTCCGCCGGGCCTCGTGTCTGGCGGAGGTCAGTACGCCCGCGGCTCCTGCTCCGCCGCCCAGGCGGCGAGCGCGTGCTCCACGGTCGTGAACGCGAGCTCGTCGGGGCCGGGCAGCGCGGTCGCCGGGAACCAGCGGAGCTCGGCCACGTCGTCGGCAGGTACCGGGTCGCCCTCGACCTGGACGGCGAAGTAGATGTTCAGCGTCGCGGCGGCCTCGGGCGCGTCGCCGTAGACGTCCATCCAGATCCCGACGAACCGCGCGGGACCCGCGACGAGACCCGTCTCCTCGGCCAGCTCGCGGCGGAGCCCGTCGAGCGGATGCTCGCCCTCCTCGAGGAAGCCGCCGGGGCAGTCCCACAGCCCCAGGTACGGCTCGACCGCGCGGCGCGCGAGGAGCAGCCGGCCCTCGCGGTCCACGACGAGCGCGCTCACGCACGGGGCGGAGTTCGCGTAGTAGATCGACCCGCAGCCGGGACAGTGGAGCTGGCCCTCCCCCCGCTCGAGCTCCGTCGTGCAGCGCGGACAGCGCGTCCAGCCGTGGAGGATCGCCATCGCGCCGGTACCGTATCCGCGTGAGCCCCCGGCACGTCCCGGCCTCGGTGACCGAGCTCTCGCGCGTCGGTCTGCTCACGTCTCTCCCCGGTCAGACGCTCACACGGCTCGCGGAGCGGATGCAGCGCGAGGAGGTGCCGGCCGGGCGCACGATCGTCTCGGAGGGCGACGGCGGCGACCGCTTCTACGTGCTCCTCTCCGGTCTCGCCGCGGTCACGCAGTCGGACCGCGGCGCCCGCGCCGTACTCCGGCCGGGCGAGACGTTCGGCGAGGTCGCGCTCGCGATGGGGATCCCCCGCACCGCCACGGTGACGACGATGACGCCGTCGGTCGTCGCGAGCTGCGACCGCGCGACGTTCGACGAGCTGCTGCGGCCTCTCTTCGCGGACGAGGAATAGCGCTCAATACTCGTCGCGGGCGATGCGGATCGCGCCCGCGGCCCAGAAGCCGGCCACCCACACCACGACAGCGACCGCAGCCGCCGCGAGCGGCGCGCCCTCGTTCGCGCCCGTGATCCGGTCGAGCGCGGGCAGGAGCATCAGGTCGCCGAGCGTCGGGCTCGCGGCGTGCACGAGCCCGAGGAGCGGCGCCGCCGCGAACGCGAAGAACAGCGAGATCGCCACCGCCGCTCCGTTCGAGCGGAGCACCGAGCCGATGCCCATCGCGATCAGCGCGAACACCGTCGGCCAGAGGAGGCACGTCCAGACGACGTCGGCGACCTCGCTCGCATTCACGTGCGCCTCGTCCTTGCTCGGGAGGACGAAGACGAGCACGAGCCCGACGCCGAGCGCAGGCCCGAGCGCGAGCAGCACCGCCGCGACGAGCGCGACCGTTCGGGCGGCGTACAGCGCCATCCTCCGCACGCCCGTCAGCACGAGGTACCGCATCGTCCCCTGCGCGACGTCGTACGACCCGGCGAGCGCGCCGATCACGATCGCGCCCACCCCGCCGAGCAGCCACACGGCGCCGGAGAGCCCGTCGAGCATCGGCTGCCCGCCGATCGAAGGGTTCCGCCCCGGCCGCAGCGTGTGGACGACGACGAGGACGACCGCGACGACCACGACCGCGCCGAGCGCGACGCCGGCCGTGCCGAGAAAGCTGCCCTTCCGGCCGACGATCGTACGGAGCAGCGCCCGCGTCATGCGTCCTCCTCGCCACGGGCCTCGCGTCCGCCGGTGATCTCGAGGAAGCGCTCCTCGAGCGTCTCCCGGCGCTGGACGACCTCGGCCACGCCGATCCCCGCCTCGACGAGCGCGCGGGTCAGGGCGATCGAGCTCTCGTCGTCGACCCGCTCGAGGCTCACGTCGAGCGCGCGCGGCTCGCGCTCCTCGACCGCGGTCACGAAGCGGAGCCCACCGAGCACGTTCCGGGCGCGCTCGCGGTCGTCGACCCGCACGCGCACCGTCGCGGCGCCTCCGGCGACGAGCTGGGCGACCGTGCCGTGCGCGACGAGGACGCCGGCCTGGACGATCGCGATGTCGTCCGCGATCTTCTCGACCTCGTCCAGCAGGTGCGACGAGATGAACACCGTGCGTCCGTCCTCCTCGACGAACGAGCGGATCATCTGCCGGAACTCCGCCATGCCCGCGGGGTCGAGCCCGTTCGACGGCTCGTCGAGGATCAGGAGCTCCGGGTCGGTCAGCAGGCTCCGCGCGACGCCGAGCCGCTGGCGCATCCCGAGCGAGTACTTCTTCACCGCGCGGCCGGCCGAATCCGTCAGATCGACGCGGGCGAGCGCCGCGTCGATCCGGCCGAAGGCGTCGCGGCCGACGAGGCCCGCGGACACCTCGAGGTTCCGGCGCCCGCTGAGGTACGGGTAGAAGCGCGGCTCCTCGACGATCGCCCCGACCCCGGAGAGCGCGTGCCGAACGTCCTTCGGCACCTCGCGGCCGCGCACGTGGATCGTCCCCGCGCTCGCGCGGGCCAGGCCGAGCATGCAGCGGATCAGCGTGGTCTTGCCCGAGCCGTTCGGGCCGAGCCAGCCGAGGCATCGTCCCGCGGGGACGTCGACGGTCACGTCGTCGACCGCGACCGTGCGGCCGAAGCGCTTCGTGACCCCTGAGAGCCGGATGATCGGCTCCGCCTCCGCGCGGCTCACCCGAGCTCCTCGAGCACGGCGTCCGAGAGCCGTGGCCACGCCTCCTTCGCCCAGTCGCCGAACTCACGCGTCGTCAGCGCCGCGCACGCGACGCCCCGCTCCGGGTCGACCCAGAGGAACGTCCCGCTGCCGCCGAAGTGGCCGAACGTCGCGGAGGACGTCCTCGAGCCCGACCAGTGGGGGGTCTTCTCGCCCTTCAGCTCGACGCCGAGGCCCCAGTCGAGCGGGCTGAACCGGCCCCAGTCGGGCAGCACGCCGTCGAGCCCCGGGAACTGGACCCGCACCATCTCGGCGTGGGTCTC
>DASSJV010000124.1:0-9647 GCA_035691005.1 Gaiella sp.
CCACCCCGTAGGTTTGCCGTGCACCGAGCACGGGACGCGAGTAGGTCGAAGCCCGTCACGCAGGCACTACGCGCAAGCGGAAGGTCGATGTGGCAGGTGGACGAAAGCGTTACCGGCTCGGTGAATTCTTTTCTCGTTCGCGAAGCGCGATCCGCGGAAGCGGAATCGCGCCGCGAGCTATCTCGCGCCTGCGGCGGGGGCAGATCCCTGAAGGCGGCTGCCTTCGGCGCCGCAACTGCCGGACGCCTTGAGCAGCAGTTCCCGTCGGCCGCCGCACGGCAGCCGGTTAGGATCCGTCGGCGATGCACCTGCGCATGCCGAGCATCGACCGCGGCGTCCAGAGCTTTATCTGGGCGGTCGTCTTCTTCCTCTTCCTCTACTTCGGGATGGTCGCGATCGCCGTCGCGAAGGGCACGGCGTTCGTGATCTCGCTCGTCGCCGGCTTCCTCGTGTTCCTCTTCGTGAGGACGCGCGGAGGCGACGACCCCCTCGACCGGCGCTGACGCGCCGCACGGCGCCGCAGCAGGCGCGGCGTCCGCTACTTGCGGTCCGGCGTGTCCAGGCTCTCGAGCAGCTTCCGCGTCAGCTCCGGGCCGAGCGCCTCCTCGAGCCGCACCTTCGCGGGACGGCGTCGAGTGGTAGGCCTGCCGAGCACGAGGCAGTCGCGCAGGAGGTGCAGGCTGGACATCCGTGTGTCCGTTGCGGGGGTCTGTCCGACGGCTGAGTCCATGTTCTCATTGATCGGACGCGGACCCCTCGCCGGACGATCCCTCCGGGGAGTGAACGGTGTCTCACCCATCGAGCAAGAGCCTCTTCTCGTCGAAGGAGGCGGAGCGGAGCTCCGCATCGAACTCGGCAAGCGTGCGGAGGGCGTCTCTCTCGAAGACGTGCGCGACGACGCCGACGGCTGCATCGGAGTGGAACGGGACGTCGACGTGCGGCCGGGTCACGAGGTTGATCGACGTCGAGCCGCAGGCCGGGCACCGAACGGCGACGCCGACGGTGTCTGCGCACGGCGCGAGCAGGCGGAACGACGAGGGCGTGACGGGCCGCGGGGCGGCCTCCGGGTAGCAGAAGAAGCTCCAGGGCCACTCGCCCCGGTCGATGTGCGTCGTCGCGAGCGCCGCGAGCTCGGCGGCGAGGTCGTCGCGGCGCGACGTCATCAGGTTGACGAACGCCGTTCCGTCGTCGAGCCCCAGCGGGCTCCAGTCGAGCGTGTCGTGGCCGATCAGCGCGACGTGGTCGTCGCCGCACGGGCAGGCGAACGCGACACGGTAGACGGCAGGGTGCGCCGCCCCGGCGAGCCGCTCGATCTCGCGGAAGGCCGACAGCCGCACGGAGGCCGTCCCGTGCGTCGGGCACGGGAGGCGGAAGGTCCCGGTGAGGACGTCGACCTCACCCATGCCCAAGGTGTAACCGAGCGGTCGGACGGCGTCGAGTGCCGTCAGTACGCGATCAGCGCGTGGACGTCCGTCCCGGCGAGCTTGTCGCGGCCGTGGAGGAACGCGAGCTCGATCACGAACAGGGCGCCGACCACCTCGCCGCCGAGCCCCTCGACCAGCTCGACCTTCGCCTGCGCCGTGCCACCCGTTGCGAGCACGTCGTCGAGCACGATCACGCGCGCCCCCTCCGCGAACGCGTCGGCGTGGATCTCGAGCGCGTCGCTGCCGTACTCGAGCTCGTACGTCGCGCGGATCTTCTCCCACGGCAGCTTCCCCGGCTTGCGTGCGGGCACGAAGCCGCAGCCCAGCTCGTATGCGAGCGCTCCCCCGAAGATGAAACCGCGGGCTTCGGCGCCGAGGATCACGTCCGGGCTGCGCGGCCTCGCCCAGTCGGCGAGATGCTCCACCGTCGAATGGAACGCCTCGGCGTGCCCGATCAGCGGCATCAGGTCCTTGAAGACGATCCCCTCCTGCGGGAAGTCCGGCACGTCGCGGACGAGGGCCTTCAGCTGTTCGATGGTCATCGTTCTGAGGCCTCCCGGAGGTCGCGGACGAGGAGCTGCTGGGCGAGCTCGGTCGCGATCGTGGCGAGCGTCTCGAGGTCGTCGAGCGCCGCTCTGCGCCGCTCGAGGTCGCGCGAGCGGAGCCCGGTGGCGACGAGCTGCTCGAGCAGCGCCGACTGGCGGCCCGCCGCCGTGCGGAACGCCCGCAGGTGGCGCGCGTCGAGACCGTGGCGCGCGAGCCGGCCGCACGCGGCGGCGATCTCGACGTCGCTCTCCCGGTAGATGCGCTCCCCCGCCTCGATCCGCGGCGAGACGAGGTCGTACTCCTCGAGTCGCCGCGCGAAGTCCGGTGTGATCCCCGTGCGCGCGCAAAGCTCGGCGAGGTCGAGCTCGCCTCCCGGCTCGCGAAGAGCGGGAGGCCGGCGTGCCGCGCGGGGCGGGCCCTGTGCGTCGAGCGTCTCCCGGATCACACGCAGCGGGAGGAACTCGTCGCGCTGCAGGCGGAGGATCGTCTCGAGGCGCTCGACGTCGCCGTCCGAGAAGAGGCGGTAGCCGCCTCGCGTGCGGCGCGGGCGCAGGAGGCCCTGGTCCTCGAGGTACCGGATCTTCGAGATCGAGACGTCGGGGAACTCCTCGCGCAGCCGCTCGCAGACCGCGCCGATCGTGTGGAGGCGCGGCTCGGTCGTGCGCTCGTCGACGGCGGTCGTGGTCATGGCACGAGGAAGGTCATCCGGTACTTGCCGATCTGCACCTCGTCGTCCGCGGAGAGCGTGGCGCTCTCGATGCGACGGCGGTTCACGAACGTGCCGTTGAGGCTCCCCAGGTCGCGGATCACGTAACGGTCGTCCTCGTGGAGGATCTCCGCGTGCCGGCGGGAAACGGTCACGTCGTCGAGGAAGACGTGGCACTCCGGCGAGCGCCCGATCAGCGTGCGGAGCCCGGCGGTCTCGAACGTCTCCCCCGCCCTGCCGCCGCCTGCGCGGACGACGAGAGCCGGGGCGCGCGGCGCGAGCGGCGCGGAAACGTCCTCGACGAGCTCCTCCGGATCGAGGCTCAGCGTCGTCTCCCCCTGGTCGTCGCGCCGGAGGTACGCGCCGCAGCGGGCGCAGTAGTTCGCGGCCTCCGGGTTCTGGAAGCCGCATTCGGGACAATAGACATGACTCATCCGGGCTTGCGGCCGAGGATCGGGCCGAGCTCCTCCGGCTCGACGTGCAGGCCCCGGCGACGGCGCTCCCGCTCCGCGTGCAGGATGTCGATCCGGCCGTGGAGCATCCGCCGGCGAAGCGAGATGTCGTCCTCCTCCCGCTCGAGCTCCACGATCTGCCCGCGAAGCGCCTCGTCGGTGAGGGCCGGGAGATCGAGCGCGGCGGCCTCGTGATCGTCGGGCAGCTCTCCCGTCCCCTCGAAGATGGGGCGGTCGAGCGACGACGGCGACGGCACCTGCAACGTGCCCGCCTCGACCTGCGCACGCATCCGTCTCACGCGCTCCTCGCGGAGCGCGTCGATGTGCCGATGGAGCGCCCTCCGGCGCGCGGAGATGGCGTCCGCCTCGTCCTCCGACGCGCGGAGCAGACGCTCGAGCTCGTCGTCGTCGGTCGTGGCGAGGTCGGGAAACGGGTCCACTGTGCCGGGTCACCTTTCCTGCGGACGGACAACCGATTGAAGCAGCCGACGAGCCAAGGGGTCAACCTCAGCTTGAGGCTTGCTCCACAGTTCGCGCCGGAAGCTCGTCTCCCTCCACGATCGCGCTCACCCACGCGGCGACCTCGTCCGCGAGCTCCTCCGAGAGGTCCTCGGTCGCGCCCTCGGCGTACACGTGGACGAATGGCTCGTCCGGGTCGGGCAGGGCCTGTACCCAGCCGCGGTCGTCCCACGCCTTCACGCCGTCGAGGAGGTCGAGCCGGCGCGACGCGAGGTTCTCGTTGAGGAGGCGCATCACGAGGCCCTTCCGCCCCCACGGGCACGGGAGCGCCCGATGGACGAGCGTCGGGCGCGGCAGCTCCGCGACGAGCGCCGACAGCGGCTCGTCCTGCTCGGCGAGGAGCTCGAGCAGCTTGCAGAGGGCGGTGACGGCGTCGTACCCGGGCACCACGTCCGGGAACACGAAGCCGCCGGTCGGGGCTGCCGCGAGCACGACGGTGTCGCGGATCGCCGTGCGCGTCAGCTCGCTGAGCGACGCCTGGGTGCGCACGACCGTCAGCGCCGACCCCGCGACGAGCTGGTCCACGAGCTCGGTCGCGGTGACGGGGACGGCGATCTCCCCCGACCGGCCGGACAGCACGAGGAGCTGGACCGCGAGCAGGAGGCCGACGTCGGCGGGCACGGGCTCGCCGCGCTCGTCGACGAGCAGCAGGCGCTCCGCCGCCCGGTCGATCACGACGCCGAGGTCCGCCCCCACGCCGGTCACGATCCGTCGAACGTCCAGCGGCTCGAGCTCGGCGGGTGCGTCGTCGACGTAGAACCCCCGCGTCCCGATCGCCTCCACGCCGAGCGGGCCGAGCAGGAGGGGGAGCGTGAACGTCGCAGCGGAATGCCCGTAGTCGATCGCGATCCGGAAGCGTTTCGCGCGGATCCGCTCGAGGCCGATGCCGTCGAGGATGTCCTGGGCGTAGCTCTCTCGGACGCGAGCCGGGTAGGTCGTCGCCCCGACCTCCGCGAACGTCGCCCGGCGGAGCTCGCGGCGGCCGAAATGCTTCTCGACCTCCTTCTGCAGGGCGTCGGTCATCTGGATCCCCGGCCACTCGAAGACGCGGATCTCGATCATCTCGGGATCGATGCTGGAGCGGCCCACGTGCACGCCTGCCGCGAGCCCCTGCGTCTTCAGGACATGCCGCGTGACCGCCGCCGGCGAGATCCGGAGGTCGGCGACGTGGACGCCCGTCGAGGTGAGGCCGGCGATGATCGCCCGCTGGATCATCCGGCACGCGTCGGAGGAGGCTCGGCTGGCGACCACGCGGCTCCCGCGACGCAGCGCCGTCCCGAGCGCCTCCGCCAGCTGCACGGCCGTCTCGGGTGTCAGGTCGACGTTGACGAGCCCGGTCGCGCCGTCCCGGCCGAACGCGCTCTTGGTCGCGCGCTTCTCCCAGATGATGCTCTCGTGGATCTGCGCGCCGGTCTCGATCTCCTTGAACGGGTAGATCCGGACGCCGGGGAAGATGCTTGCCTCGGGGCCGATCGTCACCTCGTCGCCGATCGCGACGCCCTCGTGGATGCGGACATGGTCGCGTATGTCGCAGGAGCGGCCGATGATCGCGCCCTCGACGACGGCGCTCCGGCCGAGATACGTCCCCGCGTCGATCACGGTGCGCGTCACGCGCGCGCCCTCGCGAACGATCACGCCGCGCGTGAGGACGCTGTACGCCCCGACCGAGGCGGCGTCCGCGATCCGGCTGTTGACCCCGATGAACGCCGGCCCCACGACGGGCTCGAGCTGGTCGATGTCGACGTCTTCGCTCACCCACACGTTGCCCCGCAGCCGCAGGCCGGGAATCTCGAGCTGCACCGCGCCGTCGAGCGCGTCGAAGTTCGCCTGGCGGTACTGCTCGAGCGTGCCGACGTCCTGCCAGTAGCCGTCGAGCACGTGCCCGTAGATCGGCCGCCCCATCTCGAGCAGGTGCGGGAACAGCTCCTTCGAGAAGTCGTACGGCCGGTCGTCCGGGACGTGGCGGAGGACCTCGGGCTCGAGGACGTAGATGCCCGTGTTGATCGTGTCGGAGAAGACCTGGCCCCACGAGGGCTTCTCGAGGAATCGCTCGACTCGGCCGTCGTCGTCGGTCACGACGATCCCGAACTCGAGTGGGTTGTCGACCGACTTCAGGCCGATCGTCACGGCGGCGCCCTTCGCGCGGTGGGCCTCGACGAGCGCAGTGAGGTCGACGTCGCAGAGCGCGTCGCCCGAGATCACGAGGAACGTGTCGGTGAGCCGCTCCTTCGCGAGCCCGACCGAGCCGGCCGTACCGAGCGGCTGCTCCTCGATCGAGTAGTCCATCTCGAGCCCGAGCGACTCGCCGTCGCCGAAGTAGGTGCGGATCGCCTGCGGCATGAACGCGAGCGTGACGACGACCTCCGTCAGCCCGTGCGCGCGAAGGAGGTCGAGCGCGTGCTCCATGCACGGCTTGCCGACGATCGGGACCATCGGCTTCGGCTGGTTCGAGGTCAGGGGCCTGAGGCGCGTCCCCTCCCCGCCGGCCATGACGACGGCCTTCACAGCCGCACCTCTCGCCGCGCCTTGAGGAGGTACTGCACGCCCGCGACGACGGCGAGCGCCAGGCTGACCCAGAACAGCGCAAGCGGCCACCACGTGTCTCTTTCGGTGACGAGGACGAGGGCGAGCGACGCGTAGAGCCCCCAGGTCGCGATCTTTCCGAGCCAGGACACCTCGAACTCGTAGCCGCGCGGCACGACGAGCTTGTACCCGCCGACGAGCAGCACGTCACGGAGGAGGATCACGAGCGCGATCCACGGGAGCCGGTCGTAGGCGACGAGGAGCACGACGCAGACGTCGATCATCAGCCGGTCGGCGAGCGGGTCGGCGACCTTGCCGAACGCCGACTCGACGCGCCACCGTCGCGCGAGCCAACCGTCGAGCTGGTCGGTGATCGCAGCGAGGGCGAACACGATCCCTGCCGGCCAGCTCGGGCCGTCCTGGTCCTGCACGAGGAGCACGACGAACAGCGGGATCGCGACGAAACGGGCGATCGTCAGGGCGTTCGGAAGCTGCCGCAGCGGCGCGGAGACCGTGTTCTCGTACGCCATGGCACGAGGGGCCTGTCCAACAAATGGCTCAGAGCGGCTTGCAGGCGTCGCCCGCCAAGAGGCGGCGTCCTCGGTCGCGCCAATATGCCCGCATATTGACGCTCCCTGCGTCCTTGCCTCTCGGCGCGCGCCGCGTGCCATCCACCGTGACCATTTTTCGGACAGGCCCCTAGGTTAGTGTGGCCGGCTCGTGGCGCGAACTCTCCGCCTTCCGGGTTTCGTCGACGCGCACAGCCACGCGTTCCAGCGCGCGCTCCGCGGACGGGCCGCAGGAGGCGATTTCTGGGCCTGGCGCGACGGCATGCTCGCGGAGGCAGAGCACCAAACCGCAGCGGGCGTCCGTGCCTACTACGCCTCGACGTACCGCGAGCTCCGCGCCGCCGGGTACACGGCGGTCGGCGAGTTCCACTACCTCGGCCTCGACACCGCTCTTGCCGCCGCGGAAGCTGCAGAGAAGGCCGGCATCGCCTTCGTCTGCGTCTACGCCGCGTACGCACGGGGCGGCCTGCCTCGCATTCGACAGGACTCTCCGGCGGTGTACCTCGCCGAGCTCGAGCGGCTCAGGGAGCGAGGGATCGCGGTGGCCGTCGCCCCCCACTCCGTCCGGGCGTGTCCTCGCGACTGGCTCGAAGAGCTCGGTCGGTACGCGGTTACCGAGGACCTGCCTCTGCACGTCCACGCGGACGAGCAGCCGCGCGAGGTGGAGGAGTGCCTCGCCGAGCACGGCCTGCGCCCCGTCGAGCTGCTGGCGGACTGCGGCTGCCTCGGCGAGCGCACGACCGTCGTCCACGCGACGCACGCGAACGGCGCGGAGCTCGACCTCCTCCGCGACAGCGGGTCGTCGATCTGCGCGTGTCCCACGACCGAGGCCGACCTCGGCGACGGCTTTCTCCCCGCGATCCGTGTCCGCCACCGCGGCATCCCGCTTTGCATCGGCTCCGACTCGAACGTCCGCATCGATCCGTTCGAGGAGCTCCGTCAGCTCGAGGGGATCGCGCGCCGGCAGGACGGCCGACGAAACGTCTTCTCTGCGGATGACCTCTGGGCGATCGGCGGCGCCAACGGGGCAGCAGCGCTCGGTCTCCAAACGTGGGCGGACATCGAGGTCGACCTCGACCATCGCTCGCTCGCAGGCGTCGCCGAGGAGCACGTTCCCGCGGCGCTCGTCGCCGGCTGCGGTGCGGACGTCGTCGTCGACACCGCCTGACCCGACGGCGCTGCCGCCCGTATCGCCGCCGGTACGCTGGACCCCGATGGACGCAACCGAGCAGACGTTCGACGACGTCGTCCTCGCACGGTCGCACGAGCGGCCCGTCGTGGTCGACTTCTGGGCCGAATGGTGCGGCCCTTGTCACGCGCTCGCTCCAGTGCTCGAAAGCGCGATCGCGGAGCGTGACGGCTCGGTCGACCTCGTCAAGGTCGACGTGGATGCCAACACGGCGCTCGCACAGCAGTTCAACGTCTCGGGCATTCCCGCCGTCAAGGCGTTCCGCGACGGCCGTGTCGTGCAGGAGTTCGTCGGCGCGCAGTCGCCGACGTCGGTCTCGCTGTTCCTCGATGCGATCCTCGAGCCGCCCCGCGCCGACGCGCTCGTCGAGGAGCTCCGCGAGACGGGCGAGTTGCCCGAGGTCGTCGCCGCGCTCGACGCGGGCGACGTCGAGCGGGCGCTCGAGCTGCTCGTCGGTGCCGTCCCGGGCGCGGAGCATGCCGAGAAGGAGCGCCTGCGCGATGTCGCGGTCGCGTTGTTCGAGCGTCTCGGCCAGGACGACCCACTCGTCACGAGCTTCCGCCGCCGCCTGGCCACCGCGCTCTACTGACCGACGCCGCTACGCTGACGCGGCACCGGGCGATGGAGCTCGCCTTCAACCGCCGCGAACGGCTGATGGCTCCTGCGAGACGAAAGGAGCCACCGCCCATGCCCGTTGCACTCGCCGTCGCGCTCGGAGGCGCGCTCGGAGCGTCCGGCCGCTACGCGCTGGACTCGCTGATCGAGCGCCGCACCGAGTCGCTGTTCCCCTGGGCGACCTTTACGATCAACATGACCGGCTGCCTCGCGGTCGGCTTCCTCGTCGCAGCGCTCGTCGACCGCCATCGCGCGCCCACCTGGCTCCGCGCCGGGCTGATCGTGGGGGTCTGCGGTGGCTTCACCACGTTCTCCACCTTCGCGCAGGAGACCCTCGACTTGCTCGAGGCGCGGCATGCCGCCGTGGCCGCGGCGACCGTCGGCGCGAGCGTCGCGGTCGGGCTCGTCGCCGTCCTCGTCGGGGCGCGGCTCGGCCGTCTCGTCTGACGGCCGGGGGACGGCCACATGGCCGAGGAGTTGGGAGCAGGCTGCCCCAGCGCTCGGGTCGCGACAGGCCTTGCACCGCTGCCGCCCGGGACCATGCCTCGCGAAGCCGGTCGCGATGGAACACCCACAGCAGCGCGCCGGCGAGGAGGAGAGCGGCCTCGTCGAACGGCCCGGGAACGGGAGCCAGCCCGACGAGCGCGAGGCCTCACAGTGGCTTCGGGAGGCGGCCGTCGCGCGTCATGATGCGCACGGCCCTGAGCAGACGACCGAGCCTGGCTCCCATCGGCGACGCATCTAGAGGCCGCGTCCGGCAGTGGCGTCTAGGATCGCCCTGTGGAGGCGTGGTCGATCGTCGGGGCTCGCGGGTGAGCGGGACCGCTCGGCTCGCCGTCACCGCCGTTGGAGCGGCCCTCGTCATCGTCGCTGCCAAGAAGGGCAAGAAGCGCGTCAAGGCGGCGACGAGCGTCTACGTCGAGGAGGTCTCCTCGGGCGCGCGGCCGATCCAGGCCGTCGGGACGGCAATCGCGGCGTTCGTCGGGCTCGCCCCCGGCTGAGGGGGCAGGGGTGCACGAGGCCAGCGCCGAAGACACGCCCCACGGCCGCTACATCACGTCCGACGGCTGGTTCGTCCTCAACCTGGCGGACGCGCTCGCGGTG
>DASSJV010000125.1:0-5353 GCA_035691005.1 Gaiella sp.
AACGCACCGGCGCGACGACGCGCACGCCCGAGAGCCGCAGGCCGTCAGCCGCGTCAATCGCCGTCGGCTGGGACGCGAGCCCGGCGCGGTGGAGCGCGCCAAAGAGCCAGTCGCCGCTCCGATCGCCGGTGAAGACGCGCCCCGTGCGGTTCCCCCCGTGCGCTGCCGGCGCCAGCCCCACGACGAGGATCCGCGGCCGCGGATCGCCGAAGCCTGGGACCGGTCGGCCCCAGTACGGCTCGCCCGCGTACGCGCGCCGCTTCTCGACCGCGACGTCCTCGCGCCAGCGGACGAGCCTCGGGCAGGCGCGGCAGACGGACGAGCGGGCCGACAGCTCGTCGAGTGTGGCGTCGGCCGCGAGCGCCGCCGCCTCGCGCGCGCCGTGCGCGACCGGAGTCGTCGGGCCCGCCCGGTCGCCCGGCCAGCCCGTGCCCGGCGGCACCGGGCTCGCGAACGGCTCCCCGGTGGCGGGATGAGGAAGCGGCTCTCCCCCGCCGGGTTCCACCGACGGGGTCAGCGGGCGAGCTCGGCCGCGAGCTCCGCCGTCTCGGTCGGCGTGGTGCCGACCCTGATCCCGCGCGCCTCGAGCGCCTGCTTCTTCGCCTCGGCGGTGCCCGAGGAGCCCGAGATGATCGCCCCGGCGTGCCCCATCGTCTTCCCGGGCGGCGCGGTGAAGCCCGCGATGTACGCGACGACCGGCTTCGTCATCTCCGCCCGGATGAACTCGGCGGCCTTCTCCTCCTCGTCGCCGCCGATCTCGCCGACCATCACGACGTACTCGGTCTCCGGGTCGTCCTGGAAGAGCCGCAGAACGTCGACGAACGACGAGCCGACGACCGGGTCGCCGCCGATCCCGACGATCGTCGAGTTGCCGAGCCCCATCTGGGTCAGCTCGTGGCCGATCTGATACGTGAGCGTCCCCGAGCGCGAGACGAGGCCGATCGAGCCCTCCCGGAAGATCTCGGCGGGAATGATCCCGACGTTCGCCTTGCCGGGCGAGAGGGCGCCGGGGCAGTTCGGGCCGAGGGTGCGAACGCCCTTGGCCCGAGCGTAGCCGTGGATCCGGAGCATTTCGTGTGCGGGGACGCCCTCGGTGATCGTGATCACCGTGGCGACGCCTGCGTCGATCGCCTCGTAGATGGCGTCGGCGGCGAACGGCGCGGGCACGAACACCATCGCGGTGTTCGCCCCGTGCTCGGCGACCGCGTCGACCACGGTGTCGAGCACCGGCACGCCCTCGACGTCCTGTCCGCCCTTGCCCGGCGTGACGCCCGCGACGAGATTCGTCCCGTACGCGCGGTTGCGGAGCCCGTGGAAGCGGCCCTCGGAGCCGGTCAGGCCCTGGACGACGAGCCGCGTCTCCCTGTCGACGAAGATCGCCATCGGCGAAGGGGCGCTACAGACCCTTCTGCGCGCGAAGCGCGAGCTTGTCGAGGGTCAGCCGGCCGCCCGTCAAGCGCTCGCCGAGCAATATCTCGACCTGCGCGGCGCTCTCGCCCGCGCAGCCGGTGCGCTCGAGCCAGGCGGCGAAGTCGATCGTGTGCGCGAGCAGGCGCACCTCCTCGATCCGGAGGCCGGCCTCCTCGACGAAGCCTCGCCACTCGGCCTCCGTGTAGTTGCGGACGTGGGAAGGGTCGCGCAGCACCTCGGCCTCCTCGACGTCCTCGCCCATGTGGAGGGTGTCCACGAGCAGGACGCGGTCGTCGGAAACCCGCGCCATCTCCGCGACCGCAGCCCGGACGTCGTCGAAGTGGTGCGCGGCCGTGCGGCACGCGACGACGTCGAATGCGTCGTCGCCGAACGGGAGCGACTCGGCCCGGCAGGTCACGTCGGCGCGCATCCCCGGCGCCGGATCGCACGTGACGACCTCGAGGCCGGCCTCACGCAGACGCCGTCCGACGTGACCGCCGCCCGTCGCGACGTCGAGCGCGGTCTTCGCACCAGCGGCCCACTCGACCAGAAGGTCGAGATCCTCGCCCTCGCGGTGCGCGTCGGACTCGACGTACGCCTGCGCCCGCTCGCTCCAGGGCTCGACCGTCATGCGGCGAGCTCCACCGCGAGCTTCGCCGCCTCGAGCATCGTCGGCGAGACACGCAGGTTCGGCCGGGCGGCGTGGGCGAGGAGCGTGCGACCCTCCTCCGCGTTCGTGCCGTCGAGGCGGACGACGATCGGCAGGTCGAGCGACATCTCGGACAGGGCCTGGAGGATCCCGCGAGCGACCTCGTCGCAGCGCGTGATTCCGCCGAAGATGTTGAAGAAGATCGCCTTCACCTGCGCGTCCTGCGTGATCACCGAGAGCGCGTCGACGACGCCCTGCGCGTCGCCGCCGCCGCCGAGGTCGCAGAAGTTCGCCGCGCGCCCTCCCGCGAAGGTGACGACGTCGACCGTCGACATGGTCAGGCCCGCGCCGTTCCCGAGCACGCCGACCTCGCCGTCGAGCTTGACGTAGGTCACGTGCTTCTCGCGCGCGAGGGTCTCGAGCGGGTCGTCCGCGGCGACGTCGCGCATCTCGGCGATCTCCGGATGCCGGTAGAGCGCGTTGTCGTCGACCGTGAACTTGGAGTCGAGCGCCTTGACGGTGCCGTCTGGCGTGACGATCAGCGGGTTGATCTCGCAGAGCATCGCGTCGAAGCGGACGAACGCGTCGTAGAGCCGCTCGACGATCGAGGCGACCTGCTTCTGCTCGGAGGGGTCGGTGACGCCCGCCGCGTAGACGAGCCGCCTCGCCTGCCACGGCCTGAAGCCCTCGAGCGGGTCGACGTGGAGCCGGACGAGCGCCTCCGGGGTCTCCGCCGCGACCTCCTCGATGTCCACGCCGCCGCCCGTCGTGAACATGTAGAGCGCCCGCTTGGCGCTCCGGTCGAACGTCAGCGAGAGGTAGTACTCCTTCGCGATGTCGGAGGCCTGCTCGACCCAGAGCTTCCGCACGACGTGGCCCCGGATGTCGAGCCCGAGGATCTCCTCGGCGCGCGCCTCGGCCTCCTCGGGGGTGGCGGCGAGCTTGATCCCGCCGGCCTTGCCGCGGCCGCCCGTGAGCACCTGCGCCTTGACGACGACCGGGCCTCCGAGAGCCTCCGCGGCCTCTCGCGCCTCGGCCGGCGTCGTCGCCACACGGCCCTCCGAGACCGGGATCCCGGCCTGTCGGAAGAGCTCCTTGCCCTGGTGCTCGTAGAGGTCCACCGGCGCCGCAGGCTACCGAAGACGCCCGCACGCCCAGACGGGGAGCCGCCGCCCCCTCAGGCCGCGAGTGCCACCAGAAGCGCCGTGGTCTCTGCGGGCGACGTGACGTAGGGCAGATGGGACGCCTCGAGTTCGTGCAGGTCCCACGCGGGACTGTCTGCGGCGTGTGCCGCGTGCCGGTCGAACCCGGGGTGCGGCCACCCGAGACAACGGACATACGCCCGCCGCGGCCCTTCGTCGGGGGCGCGCTCGAGCCGAAGGGGCTCCGTGAAGTGACGGAAGGGAGTCGGCCGCAGGCGCGGCAGAAGCCAGCGCAGATCCGCCTCCTCGGTGACGTGCCACGCCTCGGGGACGAACCGATCCCAGGGCGTCGCCGCGAAGCGCGGCAGCAGCCAGCCGTCCCCCTCCGACTCGACCAGCGCCTCCATTCCCTCGCGTCGCTCGTCCGGGATCAGGTCGACGATGCTCTCGCCGTCCGCCGGGACGAACGCGTCGAGATACACCGCACGTCGAAGGCGCTCCGGGACCCGGTCGGCCACCCCGGCGACGACGGCCCCCGACGAGCTACTGCCGACGAGCACCACGTCGTACAGGTCCTCGAAGACGATCATGTTGACGACGTCCTCGACGTGCACGGAAAGACCCACGTCGGGCGTCGCGAGGTGAGCTCGCTCTCCCAGCCCCGTCAGCGTCGGGGCGTGGACGATCCGACCGGCGGCTCTCAAGGAGCCCGCGACCCTCTGCCAGCACCACCCGCCGAACCACGCGGGATGGACGAGGACGTAGACACTTCCGAGCATCTCTTCCCTCAATTTCGAATAACGCATCTGTTTCATTAACACAGAGTGGAGGATCTGGCAAGTATTCGTGTAACACACCTGTCACATGGCACGCCCATATCGGCAGACGAGGCGCGCCGCGACTACCGCCCAGACCAGGCGGCGCATCGTCGACGCGGCCGTCGAGCTCCACATGACCGTGGGCCCCGCGGAAACAACGGTCAGCGCAATCGCCGAGCGGGCCGGCGTCCCGCGGCTCACGGTGTACAGGCACTTCCCGGACCACAGCTCGCTGCTCCGTGCCTGCGTCGACCACGGCTGGGCGACCTATCCGCCGCCAGACCATCACCGATGGGCGGACGAAGCCGACCCGGAGCAACGCTTGCGGTTGGCCCTCGACGAGCTCTACGCGTACTACGACGTCGTCGGCGACCCGCTCGGCGTCATCCTGCGCGATCTGCCTCGCATGCCGGAGGTCGCGGCGTTGAACGCGCCGTACCTCGCGCGCTGGGACGACATGCAGATGGTGCTCGAGCGCGGTTGGGGAGCGCGAGGCCGGTCCCGACGCGCGGTCGGCGCGGCACTCCGCCTTAGCCTCGAGCTGACGACGTGGGAGCTTCTCGTGCGGCGCAGCAGGCTCTCGCGGAACGAGGCCGTCGAGCTCATGGTCCGCACGGTCCGCTGCGCGTAGGCGCCCCGGACGTGTGCGAGCATGCCCGGATGCGGTCCGCTCGCCGCGTGCTCCTCCTCGTTGCGGCGTGCGCGCTTGCAAGCGGGTGCGGCTCCACCGACACGACCGCTCTGCCGCCGGGCCCGGCCCCGCCCCAGCGCGCGGCGCTCGACTGGGTCGAGCGCTTTCCGTCGAACGGGCCCGCCCTCGTGTTCAGCGCGCAGGGCTTTGAGGTCACGCCCACGGGCTGGCGCGCCGAGATCGGCCTCGAGAACCGCACAGCGGCGACCTGGAGCGTGATCGAGAGCCCCGCTACCTCGTTCGGCGTGATGCTCTTCACGACCGACCGGGTCGCAGAGGTCGAGGCACGGAACCGCGACGGCGACCTCCCGGGGCTGCGCACCGCGCGGACGTTCGACCCCCCGCTCCCCGGCACGCTCCCGCCCGGTCGCAGCTGGCACGGCACGATTGCCGCTCCCGGCCCACTCGCGGCCGGGCTCTACGTCCGCATCGTGTTCGGCAGGCTCGTCGCGGAGGGCGATCGCCCGGCCGGCATGCCGGCCGAGGTCACGTGGATCACCGACAACGCGTACCGCCTGAAGGCGGGCGCGGCCGACTGAACGCTCAGCGGGTCGCGACACCGTGCACGGTGGCCTCGAGCACGAGGGTCGGCTCGGCGTCCTTGCGGCAGCTCGCCGGCAGGGACGGCCCCGCGCGCTCCTCG
>DASSJV010000126.1:0-26778 GCA_035691005.1 Gaiella sp.
CCGAGCGCCGAGAGGTCGAGCCCGTCGCCGTCCCCGATCTCCTCGAGCGCGGCGAGCAGCTCTGCCTCCGTGCCGCCGCCGAACATCGCGGCGGGCAGCGGCTCGGTCGGCTCGATGTCGATGCCGCGGTACTTCTTGAGACCGGTGGCCGCCGGGATGAGCTTCCCGATGATCACGTTCTCCTTCAGCCCGAGCAGGCGGTCCACCTTGCCCTCGATCGCGGCGTCCGTGAGCACCTTCGTGGTCTCCTGGAACGACGCGGCCGAGAGGAACGACTCGGTCGCGAGCGACGCCTTCGTGATCCCGAGGATCAGCGGCTCGAACGTCGCCAACTCGCCCTTTGCGGTGCGAGCGGCCTCGTTCGCGCGCTCCAGCACGACCTTGTCGGCGAGCTGGCCCGGCAAGAGCTCGGTGTCGCCGGGAGTCTCCACACGCACCTTCTTCATCATCTGGCGGACGATGAGCTCGATGTGCTTGTCGTGGATGTCGACGCCCTGCGACTTGTAGACCTTCTGCACCTCGCCCACGAGGTACTGCTCGGTCGGGGTCGTGCCCCGCCCCGCCCGCGTGTGCAGGTCGAGGAGCTCGGTCGGGTTGAGCGAGCCCTCGTTGAGGGGGTCGCCCTGCTCGATCGTCCCGCCCTCCTGCACGAGCAGCCGGGTGCGGCGCGGGAACGTGTACTCCCGCACCGGCAGCGGCTCGCCATCCGCGTCGAGCTCTGACGGGGTGACCGTCACGAGGGTCGTGCGCTCCTGCTCCTCGACGGTGATCTTGCCGCCGAACTCGGCCAGCGTCGCGGCGCCCTTCGGGTTCCGCGCCTCGAAGATCTCGACGACGCGCGGAAGGCCGTGCGTGATGTCCGCGCCGGCGACGCCGCCGGTGTGGAACGTCCGCATCGTGAGCTGGGTGCCCGGCTCGCCGATCGACTGGGCCGCGACGATGCCGACGGCGTCGCCGATCTCGCACATGTCGCCCGTCGCGAGGAACGTGCCGTAGCACGCCCGGCATACGCCGACCTCGCTGCGGCACTTGAGAACGGTGCGGATCGGGAGCGTGGCCTCCTCGGCGTGCTCCTCCAGCTGCTCCGCGATCTCGGCGAGGCGCGGCTTCGTGAGAAGCTCGCCCTTCTCGCCGAGCACCGTCTTGCCCGGCTTCCCGTCGCGCAGCGGCTTGCGCACCTCCGCCGCGAGCACGCGGCCTGCCGCGCTCGGGTTGGGCTGGCCGTCGACGATCACCGGCAGCTCCACGTGGTCATCGGTGCCGCAGTCGTCCTCGCGGATGATCACGTCCTGCGAGACGTCCACGAGGCGGCGGGTGAGGTAGCCCGAGTCGGCCGTGCGCAGCGCCGTGTCGGCGAGGCCCTTGCGGGCACCGTGCGTCGAGATGAAGTACTCGAGCACGGAGAGGCCCTCCATGAAGTTGGCCTTGATCGGACGCTCGATGATCTCGCCCTTCGGGTTGGCCATGAGGCCGCGCATCCCGGCGAGCTGCCGGATCTGGTTGAACGAGCCTCGCGCCCCCGAGTTGGCCATCATGAAGATCGAGTTCGTCTGGCGGAGGTTGTCCTTCATCGCGTCGGCGACCTTGTCCGTGGCCTCCGTC
The DNA here is from genome assembly GCA_035691005.1 of Gaiella sp. GTDB lineage: Bacteria > Actinomycetota > Thermoleophilia > Gaiellales > Gaiellaceae > Gaiella. Next base: position 1,603 of record DASSJV010000126.1, read on the forward strand.
CAGACGGCGACGACGCGCTCCTTGCGCTCCTCCTCCGTCATCAGGCCGCGCTCGTACTCCCGCTCGACCTTCGCGACCTCCTCCTCGTACCGCGCGAGGATCTCCTCCTTCGTCGGCGGGATCACGATGTCGTTCTTCGAGACCGTGATGCCTGCGCGCGTCGCGTAGCGGAAGGCGAGGGACTTGATCGTGTCGAGCACCGATGCGACCACGTACGCCCCGTACCGGCCGACGAGCCGATCGATCGTCGCGTCGAGCTCGCGCTTCGTCAGCGCGTTGTCGATGACGAGCGGCTCACGGTCGCCGTCCTTGACCGCGACCTGGAGCGACCGCTCGATCTCGCTCTCGAAGATCACGCGCCCCGGCGTCGTCAGGCGAACCTCGTCGCCACGCCGGAACTCGATCGGAGACTGCAGCGAGACGTTCGCCTGCTTCGCCTCGAGCGCGAACTCGACCTGCTCCTCGCTCGTGAATCGCGGCAGCCCCTTCAGCCCGAGCTGCTTCGCGAGCTCCTCGGAGGTGACGGCCGTGAGATCGTGCTCGCAGTACGTGAGGTAGTACGCGCCGAGCACCATGTCCTGCGTCGGCGTCGCGAGCGGCCGCCCGTGCGCCGGCGAGAGGATGTTGTTCGACGAGAGCATGAGGATCCGGGCCTCCGCCTGGGCCTCGGCCGAGAGCGGGAGGTGGACCGCCATCTGGTCGCCGTCGAAGTCCGCGTTGAACGCGTGGCAGACGAGCGGGTGCACCTGGATGGCCTTGCCCTCGACGAGCACGGGCTCGAACGCCTGGATCCCGAGGCGGTGCAGCGTCGGCGCCCGGTTGAGCAGCACCGGATGCTCTGCGATGACCTCCTCGAGCACGTCCCAGACCTCGGGCACCATCGACTCGACGTACTTCTTCGCCGCCTTGATGTTCTGCACCGACTTCCGCTCGACGAGCCGGCTCATGATGAACGGCTTGAAGAGCTCGAGCGCCATCAGCTTCGGCAGCCCGCACTGGTGCAGCTTCAGGTTCGGGCCGGCGACGATCACCGAGCGGCCCGAGTAGTCGACGCGCTTGCCGAGCAGGTTCTGGCGGAACCGGCCCTGCTTGCCCTTGAGCATGTCGGACAGGGACTTGAGCGGGCGGTTGCCCGGACCGGTCACGGCGCGACCGCGGCGGCCGTTGTCGAACAGCGCGTCGACCGCCTCCTGGAGCATCCGCTTCTCGTTGTTGACGATGATCTCCGGCGCGCCGAGGTCGAGCAGCCGCTTGAGGCGGTTGTTCCGGTTGATGACGCGGCGGTAGAGGTCGTTCAGGTCGCTGGTCGCGAAGCGGCCGCCGTCGAGCTGCACCATCGGCCGAAGCTCCGGCGGGATCACCGGGATCGCCTCGAGCACCATCCACTCGGGCTTGTTCTCCGACGTGATGAACGCCTGGACGACCTTGAGCCGCTTGATCGCGCGCTGCTGCTTCTGGCCCTTCGACGTCTTGATGACGTCGCGGAGCATGATCGACTCCTGCTGGAGGTCGAGGTCGCGGAGCAGCTCGCGGATCGCCTCCGCGCCCATGCCGCCGCGGAAGTAGACGCCGAACCCGTACGGCGACCCGAAGCGGTCCTTGAGCTCGCGGAAGATCTGCTCGTCGTTGACGACCTGCTTGACGTCCAGCTCGCGGAAGAGCTTCCAGGTCTCCTCGAGCCGGCGGACGCCCTCGACGGCCGCCTCGCGCGCGTCGGCGCGGCGGCTCTCGATGTCCGCCACCATCTCCTTGACCTTCGCCGCCCACTGCTGGACGACCTCGAGGTCCTCCTTGCGGGCGCCCTCGACCAGGCACTGGTCGTACGCGAGCTCGCGCACCTGGTCGCCGGTCGCGTCGCCCTCGGCGTGCTCGAGCACGTCGCGGAGGAGACCGGCGCCGATGTCGCGGGCGCGCTCCAGGTTCTTGAGATCCACGGACGCCACGAGCGCCGTGTCCTCCTCGGCGAGCTCGTCGCCCCCGAGCAGCTGGTCGAGCACCTTGTGCAGGTGCTTCGTGATCGCGCCCTTCTTCGAGCCCGACGAGCGCTCGAGCTCCGTGCGGAGCGGCTCGAGTGCCTCGCGGATCTCGACGGCCGCGGACGCGACCGACTCGATCTCGCGCGGCGCGAGCCGCCGGTCCTCGCGGGTCGCGGCCTGGCGGACGAGCTCCCGCAGCCGCTTCGGGTCCTCGCTCGTGATCGACTTCGCGAGCCCCGGCAGGATCCCGCCGGCGAGCGAGCGCGCCTCGTCGAGCGGCGGCAGCACCTGATCCTCCGCCCAGTTCGAGAGGCCCCGCGCCCAGAACTCGTCGTCCTCGTCGAAGCCCTTGTCCTTGCCCTGCGCGAGGAACGCGCGGCGGCGCGCGAGGCGCTCGTCGAGCGCCGCGAGCTGCTCGTCGCGGTCGACGTTGATCTGCTCCGACTCGCCGCGGACCTTGTCCTCGAGGTCGGCGAGGTCGGCCTGCCGCTTCTCGCGGTCGACACCCGTCACGATCGAGGCGGCGAAGTACAGGACCTTCTCGAGCTCGCGCGGCGCGATGTCGAGCAGGTAGCCGATGCGGCTCGGGACGCCCTTGAAGAACCAGATGTGCGAGACGGGAGCGGCGAGGTCGATGTGGCCCATCCGCTCGCGGCGGACCTTCTGGCGCGTCACCTCGACGCCGCAGCGCTCGCAGATGATCCCCTTGTAGCGGACGCGCTTGTACTTGCCGCAGTAGCACTCCCAGTCCTTCGTCGGACCGAAGATGCGCTCGCAGAACAGGCCGTCGCGCTCCGGCTTGAGGGTGCGGTAGTTGATGGTCTCGGGCTTGGTGACCTCGCCCATCGACCAGTCACGGATCTGCTTCGGCGAAGCGAGACCGATCCGGATCGCGTCGAAGTCATTGATGTCGATCTGCGCCAAGGGGCTCTCCTTCGGAGAAACCGCTAGAGGGTCTCTCCACTCGTCCATGTGTCTCGTGTCTTCTCGTCCGGCACGCCGCAGGGCGGCGTGCCGTAATGCGTTACTCCTCGGTTGTCTCCGCGTCGACCGGCGCGAGCTCCTCGTCGGACGGCTCCTCCTCGAGGTCCTCGTCCGAGGCGACCGCGAGGTCGGCGCCCTCCTCGGGCGCGCCCTCCTCGAGCTCCTGCGCGCTCCGCACCTCGGCGGCCGCCTGGCGGACGCTTGCGGGCGAGAGGTCGATGCCGAGCTCCTCCGCGGCGCGCAGCAGCTCGTCGTCCTCCTCGCGCACCTCGACCTCGCGGCCCTCGTCGGAGAGGACGTGGACGTCGAGCGAAAGCGACTGCATCTCCTTCAGGAGCACCTTGAAGGACTCGGGGATGGAGGGCTCGGCGATGTTCTCGCCCTTGACGATCGCCTCGTACGCCTTGACGCGCCCGATCGTGTCGTCGGACTTGATCGTGAGCATCTCCTGGAGCGTGTAGGCGGCGCCGTACGCCTCGAGTGCCCACACCTCCATCTCGCCGAACCGCTGCCCGCCGAACTGCGCCTTGCCGCCCAGCGGCTGCTGGGTGACGAGCGAGTACGGGCCGGTCGAGCGGGCGTGGATCTTGTCGTCGACGAGGTGGAGCAGCTTGAGGATGTACATGTATCCGACGGTCACCTTCTGCTCGAAGGGCCGGCCCGACTTCCCGTCGAACAGCTGCACCTTCCCGGAGCAGCGGCGCCCCTCGGTGCGGCTCGCGTCGACCTTCATCGCGATGGTGTCGCTCTGCGACGCCCACGACGCGAGCGCCTCGTCGACGTCCGTCTCGGTCGCGCCGTCGAACACCGGCGTCGCGACGGCCCGCGGGTCGGGCGCGTTGATCGGCGCGCGCGGATTGACGGGCTCGCCCTCGGCGAACACGCCGTGCGCGGCCGCCCACCCGAGGTGCGTCTCGAGGATCTGGCCGATGTTCATGCGGCTCGGCACGCCGAGCGGGTTGAGGACGACGTCGACCGAGCGGCCGTCCTCGAGGAACGGCATGTCCTCCTCGGGGACGATCTTCGCGATCACGCCCTTGTTTCCGTGGCGGCCGGCGAGCTTGTCGCCCTCCGCGATCTTGCGCTTCTTCGCGACGAAGACGCGGACGAGCTCGTTCACGCCGGGCGACAGGTCGTCGCCGGCGTCGCGCGAGAACGTCTTCACGCCGATCACCTTGCCGCCCTCGCCGTGCGGGACCTTGAGGGAGGTGTCGCGCACCTCGCGCGCCTTCTCCTTGAAGATCGCGCGGATCAGCTTCTCCTCCGCCGTCAGCTCGGTCTCGCCCTTCGGCGTGACCTTGCCGACCAGCAGGTCGCCCGAGCCGACCTCGGCGCCGATGCGCACGACGCCGCGCTCGTCGAGGTTCGCGAGCGACTCCTCGGAGCGGTTCGGGATGTCCCGCGTGATCTCCTCGTCGCCGAGCTTCGTCGAGCGCGCGTCGATCTCGTACTCGTGGATGTGGATCGAGCTGAGCACGTCGTCCTTGACGAGCCGCTCGGAGAGCACGATCGCGTCCTCGAAGTTGTAGCCCTCGAACGGCATGAACGCGACGAGCAGGTTCGCGCCGAGCGCCAGCTCGCCGCGGTCGGTCGCCGAGCCGTCGGCGAGCACCTCGCCCTTCTGGACGCGGTCGCCGAGCGAGACCACCGGCTTCTGGTGGATGAGCGTGCCCTGGTTCGACCTCATGAACTTCGTCAGCGGGTACTCGTCTCGGGTGCCCTTCCCCTCGATCACGATCTTCTCGGCGTCGACGTCGATCACCGCGCCGGCGTTCCGCGCGAGCACCACGTCGCCCGTGTCGATCGCCGCGCGGTACTCGAGGCCGGTGCCGACGAGCGGCGCCTGCGGGATCATCAGCGGGACGGCCTGCTTCTGCATGTTCGCGCCCATCAGCGCGCGGTTCGCGTCGTTGTGCTCGAGGAACGGGATCAGCGCGGCCGCGACCGACACGATCTGCGCCGGCGAGACGTCCATGTAGTCGACGTCGTCCGCCCGCGAGATCACGGCCTCGCCTGCCGCCGAGCGGCAGAGCACCTGGTCGTTCAGGAACTTGCCCGTCTTCGGGTCGATCGGCTCCGACGCCTGGGCGATCGTGAACAGCGCCTCCTGCGCGGCGTCGAGGTACACGATCTCGTCGCTCACCTTGCCGCCCTTCACGACCCGGTAGGGCGTCTGGATGAACCCGAACTCCGAGATGGTCGCGTACGAGGCGAGCGCCCCGATCAGGCCGATGTTCGGGCCCTCCGGGGTCTCGATCGGGCACATGCGGCCGTAGTGCGTCGGGTGCACGTCGCGCACCTCGATGGGCGCGCGCTCGCGTGTGAGCCCGCCGGCGCCGAGCGCCGAGAGGCGCCGCCGGTGCGTGAGCCCGGCGAGCGAGTTCGTCTGGTCCATGAACTGCGACAGCTGCGACGAGCCGAAGAACTCCTTCAGCGCCGCGACGACCGGGCGGATGTTGATGATCGTCTGCGGCGTGATCGTGTCGACGTCCTCGGTCGTCATCCGCTCGCGGACGACCCGCTCCATGCGGTAGAGGCCGACCCGGAACGCCTCCTGGATCAGCTCGCCCGTGGTGCGCAGCCGCCGGTTGCCGAAGTGCTCGTACTCGTCGAGCTCGCTGCGGACGGGCTCGCGCGAGAGCGAGGCCGCATCGGCGGCGAAGTCCTTGGAGTCCTCCGGCAGCTGGAGCTTGCCCGGCATGTCGACGAGCCTGCGGACGAGCGCGAGGATGTCCTCGGTCGTCAGCACCCGCGTGTCCTCGGGCACCTCGACGCCGAGCCGCTGGTTCAGCTTGTAGCGGCCGACCTTCGTCAGGTCGTAGCGCTTGGGGTCGAAGAACAGCGAGCGCAGGAGGTTCCGCGCGTTGTCGAGCGTCGGCGGCTCGCCCGGGCGCTGCTTCTTGAAGACCTCGACGAGCGCCTCCTCCTCACGCGTGGACGGATCCTTGTCGAGCGTGTTCTGGATGTACGGGCGCGCGGCCTCGTCGAACAGCGAGAGGATCGCCTCGTTCGAGGTCGTGTCGAGGGCGAACCCCGTGGTCGGGTCCTCGGCGGGCAGCGCGCGCAGGAGCGTCGTGATCGGGAGCTTCCGCTTCCGGTCGATCCGCGCGTAGACGATGCCCTTCTTGTCGATCTCGAGCTCGAGCCACGAGCCGCGCGACGGCATCAGGTTCGCGGTGAAGACCTGCTTGGTCGGGTCCTTCGGCTCCATCAGGTAGGCGCCGGGCGAGCGCACGAGCTGCGTGACGATCACGCGCTCCGTGCCGTTGATGATGAACGTGCCGTGCTCCGTCATCATCGGGAAGTCGCCCATGAAGACCCGCTGCTCGCGGATCTCCCCGGTCTCCGTGTTGACGAAGCGGACGGTCATCGAGAGCGGCGCCTGGTAGGTGAGGTCCTTCTCGCGGCACTCGGAGATCGAATGCTGCGGCGGGCCGAACTCGTAGTCGCCGAACTCCACCGCGAGCGTGCCGGTGTAGTCGGTGATCGGCGAGATGTCGTCGATGGTCTCGCGCAGGCCCTCCTCCAGGAACCACTGGAACGAGGCCTTCTGGATGTCGATCAGGTTGGGGAGGTCGAGGACGTGCTTCAGGCGTGAAAACGACTTGCGCGCGCGCGGCGCGACAGCGGTGCTGCTCAAGAACAGCCTCCCTTACGTACGGCGGGTGTTGATGGGGACGGGCAGGTCGAAGCCGGGGCTCACAGGCGGAACAGCGAAGAATAGCGGACACGCATGCTCCACCGCAACCCGCGAGGGGCGGTGGAGCTGTCCGTTACGAAGTGTAGCGGACAGCGCAAGGGCCCTGCGGGCGGGCCCTTGCGTCTAATCCATGCGCGTCGCGCACGACCGGGACGTTCGCCCCGGCGGCCCTTACTTCAGCTCGACGCCTGCGCCTGCCTCTTCGAGCTCGGCCTTGAGCTTGTCGGCCTCGTCCTTGGCGAGCCCCTCCTTGACGGTGCCCGGGGCGCCGTCGACGAGGTCCTTCGCCTCCTTGAGGCCGAGGCCGGTCGCCGCACGGACGACCTTGATCACCTGGATCTTCTTGTCGCCGGCCCCGGTGAGCACCACGTCGAAGGAGTCCTTCTCCTCCGCGGCGGCCGCGCCGTCGCCACCCGCGACGGGTGCGCCGGCGGCTGCGACCGCGACGGGAGCGGCGGCCGTCACGCCCCACTCCTCCTCGATCGCCTTCTTCAGCTCCACGAGCTCGAGCACGGTCATCTTGCCGAGCGTGTCGAGCACCTTCGCGGTATCGGTTGCCATCGTCTGGGTCCTTTCTTCGCAGCGAGGCGGCTCCGCCCCGCGGTTCGTCTATTCCTCGGTGGTCTCGTGCCCGGCCGCGGGCTCTCCCTCGCCGGCCGGCTCGTCGTCGGAGGCATCCGCCTCGGGCTCCGGCTCGTCGGCCACTGCCTGCGGCTCGCTCTCCTTGTCCGCGTCGTCGACGGGCTCCTCGGCCACAGCGGCCTCGTCGACGGGCGGGGCGGCGCTCTCGGCGGCCGCCTCCGGCGTCTCCTCGACCGTCTCGGCCGGCGCGGCCTCTGCCGAGGGGCCGCCGAGCTGCTCGATGCGAGCATCCAGGAGCCCGACCAGGTCGCGCAGCGGCGCTGCGAGCAGCGCGGCGAGCTGGGTGACCGGGGCCACGATGACGCCGACGAGCTGGCTCTTGACGATCTCCGGCGCGGGGAGCTTCGCGAGCTCCTCGACGTCGTCGCCCGTGAGGGCCCGCCCCGAGAGGATCCCCCCGCGGAGCGTGAGCACCTTCGTGTCCTTCGCGGTGTCCGCGAGCGCCTTCGCGACGGCGACCGGGTCGCCCTCCGTCTCGACGAACGCGATCGCCGTCGGACCCTCGAGCAGCGCGAGCAGCGACTCCGTGCCCGCCTCCTCGGCGGCGCGGCGCGTCAGCGTGTTCTTCACGACCTGGAAGCGGCCGCCGCTCGAGCGCACCTTGGTACGGAGCTCCACGAGATCGGCGTTCGTCAGCCCGCGGTAGTCGGCGACGATCAGCGACTCGGTCGAGCGAAGCTGCTCGACGAGCTCTGCAACGACCTGTTCTTTCTCGGTTCTCTGCATGTCGTTTCCTTCGGAGACGACTAGACCCGCCTCGAGGCGGGTCTGGTGACGCAGGCGGCCGCCTGCGTTCGTCCTGACCCACCTCGACCGGTCTTCCGCCACGAGGGCTGCCGGTGGTCTTCGGTGGTCTGGTCGGATGTGAGCGTCAGACGGTAGCAGCCGCCTCGTGTGCGGGGGCCTCGCCGGCCACGTCGCGCGTCCGCGTGGGGTCGACGTGGAGCCCGGGGCCCATCGTCGTCGTCAGCGTGATGCCCTTTATGTACCGGCCCTTCGCCGCGGCGGGCTTCGCGCGGGCGATCTCCTCGACGACGGCGGCGTAGTTCTCGAGCAGCTGCCGCTCCCCGAAGCTCTTCTTGCCGATCGGGAGGTGGACGTTCGCCCCGCGGTCGGTCCGGTACTCGAGCTTGCCGGCCTTCGCGTCCGAGACGGCCTTCTGGATGTCGAACGTGACCGTGCCGGTCTTCGGGTTCGGCATCAGGCCGCGCGGCCCGAGCACCCGGCCGAGCTTGCCGACGTTGCCCATCTGGTCCGGCGTCGCGATCGCGACGTCGAAGTCGAGGAACCCGCCCTCGATCTTCGCCGCGAGGTCTGCGGAGCCGACGACGTCCGCACCGGCCTCCTCGGCCTCTCGCGCCTTGTCGCCCTCGGCGAACACCGCGACGCGCATCGAGCGTCCGGTGCCGTGCGGGAGCATGATCGTGCCGCGCAGCTGCTCGTCGGCATGACGCACGTTGAGGCCGAGCCGGAAGTGCACTTCGACGGTCTCGTCGAACTTCGCGTCGGGCAGGCTCTTGAGCAGCGCAACGGCCTCGGCCGGCGCGTACGCCTTCTCGCGGTCGATCGCCTGGCGCGCCTCGCTGTACCGCTTCCCGTGCGCGCTCACGATTCCACCTCCACGCCCATGCTCCTGGCGGTTCCGGCGATGACGAGCATCGCGGCCTCGACGTCGTTCGCGTTGAGGTCGGGCATCTTCGTCTCCGCGATCGAGCGGAGCTGCGCCTGAGTGAGGCGGCCGACCTTGTTGCGGTTCGGCTCGGCGGAGCCCGACTCGAGGTTGAGCGCCTCCTTGATCAGGACGGCGGCCGGCGGCGTCTTCGTGATGAACGTGAACGAGCGGTCCTCGTAGACCGTGATCTCGACCGGGATGATCCGGCCGTTCTCGTGGGCGGTCTGGGCGTTGAACGCCTTCGTGAACTCGACGATGTTGACGCCGTGCTGGCCCAGGGCAGGGCCAACCGGCGGCGCGGGATTCGCCTGCCCGCCGGGGATCTGCAGCTTGATGAGTGTGAGAACTTTCTTCGCCATCGGAGTCCGTGCGGGGCTTGGCCCCTCCTCCTATCTGTCGTGTGCCTACGCGGTCTGGCGTGCGTTCAGTCGATCTTCTTGACCTGGTCGAACCCGAGCTCGACCGGGACCTGGCGCTCGAAGATGTCGACGAGCACCTTGAGCTTCTGGGCGTCCGCGTTGACGTCGACGATCTCGCCGTCGAAGTCGGAGAGCGGGCCGGACGTGACCTTCACGGACTCGCCGAGCGAGAACTCGACCTGCGCCCGCGGCGCTGCCGCGCCGCCGGGGCCGCCGCCCGCGTGGAGGATCCGGTCGACCTCGGCCTGCGAGAGCGGGGAGGGCTTCGCCCCCGCGCCGACGAAGGCCGTCACGCCGGGCGTCCCCTTCACGACCGTCCAGGCGTCGTCGTTCAGGTCCATGTTGACGAGCACGTAGCCGGGAAGCACCCGCTTCTCGGACTGGACCTTCTGCCCGTCCTTCGTCTCGATCACCTGCTCGGTGGGAACGACGACGCGGCGGAACCGCGGCTGCTGGTTCATCGAGACGATCCGGTGCTCGAGATTGGCCTTCACCTTGTTCTCGTGCCCGGAGTAGGTGTTGATCACGTACCAGTGGAACATGCGCTCTCTCTCTCGGTCACTGACCCAGCAGGACGTCGCGGACGAAGGGGCGGAGGATCTGGTCGGCGCCCCAGAGGTACGCCCCGACGATCGCGCACGCGACGATCACGACGATCGTGCCCTGGATCACCTGCGCGCGGTTGGGCCAGTCGACCTTCCTGAGCTCGGCGATCGACTCGCGGACGAATCCGCCGCGCCGCGGATGCTCGATCGCGACGGACGGCTCGGCGGCCGGCACGGGGCGAGGCGTCGCCCGCACCGGGGAATCCTCACCGGCGGCGCGGCGCGCGTCGCGGCGCTGTCGTCTCGTCTCGCGTGCCAACGAGGTCCTTTCCCGTTACCGCGTCTCGCGGTGCAGCGTGTGGCTGCCGCACCAGCGGCAGTACTTGCGCAGCTCCATGCGATCGGGGGTGTTCCGCTTGGACTTCTGCGACTGGTAGTTGCGCCGCTTGCACTCGGTGCAGGCGAGCGTGATCGCGACTCGGACTCCGGTGGCCATGTTCTCTCGTTCTCGTGGGACCTGAAGGGACGGCGAAAGGTAGCGGCGGTAGGACTCGAACCTACGACACGCGGATTATGATTCCGCTGCTCTAACCAACTGAGCTACGCCGCCGTGCCGAGGCGGAGTGTAGCAAGGCTCTTTCCGCGCTTCGGTCCCCACGAAGCTCGACGAGATCTCCACGATCCCGACGCCGCCGTTCGCCACGCAGCGGACTTTCGCTGCTCGCAGCCCATTTTCGCCACGTCCGCCGACGCGTCTAGCATCGCCGCCGTGATCCGAGTGCCGCCGCAACGAGGAGGCTGGCTCGAGGTCGTGTGCGGACCGATGTTCTCCGGCAAGAGCGAGGAGATGATCCGCCGCCTCCGGCGCGCCGAGATCGCCGGGCAGCGCGTGATCCTCTTCAAGCCGCGGATCGACGACCGGTTCGACGCCGCCGACGTCGTCAGCCACGCGGGCGTGCGCATGGCCGCCGTGGCGGTGGACGGCTGCGCCGAGCTCGTCGCGCGGGCGCGCTCGTCGGAGGTCGTCGGGATCGACGAAGTGCAGTTCTTCGAGCCGGCGATCGTCGACGCCGCGGTCGCCCTTGCCGACGGCGGCGCGCGCGTCGTCGTGGCGGGCCTCGACCAGGATTTCCGACGGGAGCCGTTCGGGCCGATGCCCGAGCTGCTGACCCGCGCGGAGTTCGTCGACAAGCTGCAGGCCGTGTGCCACCGCTGCGGCGGCCCTGCGACGACCACCCAGCGCCTCGTCGACGGCCGGCCGGCGCCGTACGCGGGCGAGACGATCGTCGTCGGGGCGCTCGACGCGTACGAGGCGCGCTGCCGGGACTGCCACGAGCCCGGCGCGGACGCCGTCCAGCTCGTCGCCTAGCGCACAGGATCGGAGGTCTTGCGCGGGCGTGCGTCTCAGTCGCGGAGCGCGATCCAGATCGCCTTCAGGTCCGTGAACTTCTCGAGGGCGTGGATCGACTTGTCGCGTCCGAACCCGGACTGCTTGAAGCCGCCGAACGGGCTCGAGATATCTCCCGCGTCGAAGGTGTTGACCCAGACGATGCCCGCCTTGATCGCGCGCGCCGCCCGGTGCGCGACGTTGACGTCGTCCGTCCAAATCCCCGCCGAGAGGCCGTAGATGGTGTCGTTCGCGACCGCGATCGCCTCGTCGAGCTCCGAGAACGAGAGCGCCGAGAGCACAGGGCCGAAGATCTCCTCGCGGGCGATGGTCATGTCGTTCGAGACCGCGTCGAAGATCGTCGGCTCGACGTAGAAGCCCCCGGACTCCTCTCGGACACGCGCACCGCCGAGGTGCAGCCCGGCGCCCTCGCTCTTCCCTGCGTCGATGTAGCCGAGGACGCGCCCGAGCTGGGTCTCGTCGACGATCGCGCCCATCCGCGTCTTCGGGTCGAGCGGGTCGCCGGGGCGGATCCGGTCGGCGACGGCGACGACCTTCTCGAGCAGCTCGTCCTTGACGGACTCGTGGACGAGGAGTCGGGACCCGGCGTTGCAGACCTCGCCTTGGTTGTAGAAGACGCCCCACGCCACCGCGGTCGCGGCCGCGTCGAGGTCGCCGCACTCCCGGGTCACGATGTGCGGCGACTTCCCGCCGCACTCGAGCGCGACCCGCTTCATGTTCGACTCGCCCGAGTAGCGGAGGAACAGCTTCCCGACCTCGGTCGAGCCCGTGAACGCGATCATGTCCACGTCGGGATGGCGCCCGAGCGCCTGCCCCGCCGTCTCGCCGAACCCGGGGACGACCTGGAGCACGCCGTCGGGGATCCCCGCCTCCGACGCGAGCTCGGCGATCCGCAGCGCGGTCAGCGGCGACTGCTCCGCGGGCTTGAGCACCACGCTGTTGCCCGTCGCGAGCGCGGGGCCGACCTTCCACGAGGCCATCAGCAGCGGGAAGTTCCAGGGGACGACCGCGCCGACGACGCCGAGCGGCTCCCGCACGATCGAGACGTGCGCGTCGGGGCCCGTCGGCGCGATCTCGTCGTAGACCTTGTCGATAGCCTCGCCGTACCACGCGATGCACTCGGTCGCGAGCGGCACGTCGACGTTGCGGGCGTCGCGGATGGGCTTGCCCATGTCGACGGTCTCGAGCTGGGCGAGCTCCTCGGCATGGTCGGCCATCAGGCCCGCGAGGCGCTGGAGCGCCTGCTTGCGCTTCTTCGGGGCGAGCCTCGACCACACGCCCGACTCGAACGCGGCGCGCGCGCCGGCGACCGCCCGGTCCACGTCCGCCGCGTCGCAGGCCGCGACCTTCGCGACGACCGCGCCGTCGATCGGGCTCACGCAGTCGAACGTTTCGCCGGAGGCGGCGTCGACGTAGCTCCCGTCGACGAACGCCTGCGCCCGGATGTCGAGTCCCGAGACGACGTCCGCGACGCTGCGCGGCCCTTCCGAGATCGTGGTCATGCCGTCCTCCGTCCGTCGGTGTCGGCGCGGCGGGCGCCGCGTACGCGTCGCCGGGATCGTACGCGGCGGCGAGGCGCTACGGCGTGGTCGCGGACGGCTCGACGAGCGACAGCACGAACTCCCGCTCGCCGCCCTGCCAGCGCACCTCGAGCGAGCGGGTGAGCCGGCGCAGCAGGGAGACGGCCGGCTCGTTGTCGCCGCAGACCGTGGCGACGAGACGGGCGATCCCGGCGGCGCGGGCGTCGGCGGCGAGCTCGTACGCGAGGAGCGAGCCGATGCCGCGGCCCTGGAGGTGGTCGACGACCTCGAAGGCGATCTCTCCGGTGGCGCCGTCGCGGACGAGGCGCGCGATCCCTGCGGGCGAAGGGTCGTCCCCGACGTATGCGACGAGGACGTGGTGCGTCGCGTCCACCCGGGCGAGCAGGGCGAGGTCGGCGTCGGACAGCCTCGGCTTGGCTCCGCAGAACCGGCGCGCTCTCGAGGCGCCGCCGAGCCGCGAGAAGACCGCGGCCACGGTGCCGACGTCGCCGTTCCGCAGCGGGCGGATCGTGATGCCACGGACGTAGCGCGATCGCATGCGGACAGGGTGCCCGCCCGGGCGTGTTCACCGCGTCGCCGCTGCGGGCCATCTTCTTGACATGGCCCGATCGGGCCATGGAGACTTCGGGTGATGGAGCAGGACATCCGCTTCTGCGCGCTCGACGGGCGCCGCATCGCGTATGCCACCGTCGGCGAGGGACCGACCCTCCTGCTCGGCGGACGCTGGGTCACGCACCTCGAGGAGGAGTGGCAGGATGCCAATGCGCGCAGCTTCTTCGAGGACCTCGCGCGGAGCCATCGGGTCGTCCGCTACGACCGCCTCGGTGCCGGGCTCTCCGACCGCGAGGGCGCCGGGGTGCCGACCGTCGAATCGGAGACGCGGGCGCTCCGGGCGGTGCTCGACGCGTGCGGGCCCGACCCCGTCGCGCTGTTCGCGTGCTCGTGCGCGGGGGTGGCGGCGGCACACCTGGCGAGCCAGTCGCCGGAGCGCGTCTCCAAGCTCGTCCTCTTCGGCGCTTACGTGTCGCGGGCCGACGTTCCCGCCGCGACCCGGCGCTCGCTCGTCGACTTCGTCCGGACGAACTGGCCGCTAGCCGCGCAGATGCTCGCCGGCCTGATGGCGCCGCGCGCGGACGGCGAGGCGATCGACGCGCTCAGCCGCGCGCAGCGCCACGCAGCGTCGGCGGAGGTCGCGGCCGCGTTTCTCGAGCTCGACCTCACCGCGACCTCCGCCGCCGTCCTGCCGGCCGTCGCCTCGCCCACGCTCGTGCTCCATCGCCGCGGCGACCGGACCGTCCCGGTCTCCCACGGCCGCGAGCTCGCGCGGCTCCTGCCGAACGCGCGCTTCGTCGCGCTCGACGGCGACGCCCACCTGCCGTGGATGGACGAGCAGCGGGCGCTCCGCCGCGCTCTCGTGGGATTCCTCGGCGACGCGGCCGCGCAGGAGACGAACGGCGACTCGCCGCTCAGCCGACGCGAGACCGAGGTGCTCCGCCTCGTCGCGGCCGGGCTCTCGAACCGCGAGATCGCGTCGTCGCTCGTGCTCAGCGAGCACACCGTCCACCGGCACGTGGCGAACGTCCTGCGCAAGCTCGGCCAGTCCTCTCGCGCGGCCGCCGCCGCGTCCGCGACGCGTGCCGGGATGATCTAGGCCGCGCGAGCCTCCGCCCCGGCGCGCTCGGGATCCAGGACGAGCACCGTGCGGATGCCCTCGCCGCGCCGGAGCCGGTCGAGCGCGTCGACGGCGCCGTCGAGCGAATCGAGCTGCGTGACGACCCCGGCCAGGTCGAGCGCCCCGCCGCCTGCGAGCCGCGCGAGCTCCGGCAGGTCGGCGGCCGGGTCGCCCGACCCGTAGAAGGAGCCGCGGATTCCCTTGTCGGTCGAGAGCTCGAGCGCGGGCAGGGGCAGCTCGGCGCCCTTCGCCGCGATCCCGATCACGACCGCCGTCGCCCCGGGTCGCAGCGCCTTCCACGCGAGCAGCATGGTCTCGGGCAGGCCGACGACCTCGAACGCGTGGTCGGCGCCGCCGCCCGTGAGGGTGCGGAGCGTCCGCACGGGCCGTTCGTCCGCGGACGTGTCCACCGCGGCGTCGGCCCCTCGCTCGAGCGCGAGCGCGAGCTTCGCCGGGTCGCGGTCGACCGCGACGAGCGGCGCGGCGCCCGCGAGCTTCGCCGCTGCGAGCACCTGGAGCCCGACGCCGCCGAGGCCGATCACGACGACGCTCTCGCCTGCCGCCACGCGAGCCACGTTCCGCACGGCGCCGAAGCCGGTCATCACGCCGCAGCCGAGGAGCGCCGCCTGCCAGAGCGGCAACCCGCCGGGAAGCGGGATCGCTCCGGCCGCGGGGACGACCACGCGCTCCGCGAAGCACGCGGTCATGAGGCCGTGCTGCAGCGGCGTCCCGTCGGGGAGACGGAGCCTGGTCGTCCCGTCCGGCATCGTCCCCGTGAAGCTGTGTGTCGCGGCGACCGTGCAGAGCGTCGGCCGGCCGGCTCGGCACGCCGCACACTCCCGACAGGACGGCACCCAACAGAGCACCACCTCGTCGCCCGGGACGACGTGCCCGACGCCGTCGCCCACCTCCTCGACGATCCCGGCGCCCTCGTGGCCGAGGACCATGGGCCAGCGGCCCTCCCCGAGCGACCCGTCCGCCAGGTGGACATCCGAATGGCAGACCCCCGCTGCGGCGACCCGCACGAGCACCTCGCCGGCCTCCGGCGGGTCGAGCAGCACCTCCTCCACCCGCACGTCGCCCGGCTCGCGGAGCACGGCGGCCCTGATCGTCGACGAGTCGGGCGCAACCACGCTCCGATTCCTACACCTTCGGTGGCGCGGAGACGCACTTGTAGGCTGTCCCACGTGAGCGGCGTCGCCGCCGAGATCGCGTTCGACCGTGCGACAAAGCGCTATCCCGGCCGCGCCGAGCCGGCCGTGCGCGAGCTGACGCTCACCATCCCGGCCGGGGCGATCTGCTGCCTCGTCGGCCCGTCGGGGGCCGGGAAGACGACCGCGATGAAGATGGTCAACCGGCTGATCGACATCAGCGAGGGGGACATCACGATCGGCGGTACGAGCGTGCGATCGCTCGACGTGACCCAGCTCCGGCGCGGGATCGGCTACGTGATCCAGCAGGTCGGCCTCTTCCCCCACATGTCCGTCGCGGAGAACGTCGCCACGGTGCCGCGCCTGCTCGGCTGGCCGAAGGCGCGGATCGCGGCGCGCGTCGACGAGCTCCTCGATCTCGTCGAGCTCCCGGCAATCGACTACCGCGACCGCTACCCGGCCCAGCTCTCGGGAGGCGAGCGCCAGCGGGTCGGGCTCGCGCGCGCCCTCGCGGCCGATCCGCCGGTGATGCTGATGGACGAGCCTTTCGGGGCGCTCGACCCGATCACGCGCGCGCGGCTCCAGCACGAGCTCCTCCGGATACAGCACGAGCTCCGCAAGACGATCGTCTTCGTCACGCACGACATCGACGAGGCGATCCTGCTCGGTGACCGCATCGCGATCCTCCGCGAGGGCGGCGTGCTCGCGCAGTACGACACACCGGACGCACTGCTCGCCCACCCCGCCGACGAGTTCGTGGAGCGGTTCCTCGGCTCCGATCGCGGCCTCAAGCTGCTCGCCCTGCGGAGGCTCGACGAGCTAGACCTCGCCCCGCTCGACGGCGCGGATGGCCCGACGGCGGACGGCTCCACGACGTTGCGCGACGCGCTCTCGCAGATGATCACGGCCGGGGCCCGCTCGCTCGTCGTCCTCGACGGGACGGGAACGCCCCAGGGAGTCGTGACGCTCGAGTCGCTCACGGGCGTCGCCGCATGACGCCCCTCGGCGAGCCGGTGGCCGCGCAGGGCCCGGTGATCCCCGACTTCGGGAAGGGCAGCGACTGCGTCGTCGAGAACCGGCTCTTCTGCCCGGACTGGGTGCGCGACAACTGGTCGGGGACGCTCGAGCCCGCGCTCGTCGAGCACGTGAAGCTCACGCTGCTCGCGGTCGCGATCGGATTCGTCCTCTCGTTCGGCGCCGCGCTCCTCACGCACCGGCTCCGCCTCTTCGAGAAGCCGGTGGTCGCATTCGCGGCGATCGTCTACACGATCCCGAGCCTCGCGCTCTTCCAGCTCCTCGTCCCCGTCACCGGCCTGACGGTGGCGACGGTCGAGGTCGCGCTCGTCGGCTACACCCTGCTGATCCTCTACCGGAACATCCTGGAGGGCCTCAGGAGCGTGCCTCCGGACGTGCTCGAGGCGGCGCGCGGGATGGGTCTCACGCGACGGCAGACCCTCTGGCGCATCGAGCTGCCGCTTGCCGTCCCGGCGACGATGGCCGGGCTCCGCGTCGCCGTCGTCTCGACGATCGCCCTCGCGACGGTGGCCGCGCTGGTGATCCCGCAGGGCCTGGGCTACCCGATCTTCCTGGCGCTCCGCGAGGCGTTCAAGACCGAGATCCTCGTCGCCGGCGCCCTCGCGGTCGGGCTCGCGCTCGTCGCCGACGCGCTCCTCGTCGTCGCCGAGCGCGCGCTGACGCCGTGGAACCGGACGCGGAGGGTCACGTGATCGCGAGCCTGACCGTCTTCGGTGACGCGCTCGAGTTCATCGTCGACGAGCGGCGCCTGATCCTCCACAAGACGTGGGAGCACCTGCTGCTCTCGGGCGCGGCACTCGCCATCGCGCTCGTGATCTCGCTGCCGATCGGCGTCTGGCTGGGGCACCGGCACCGCGGCTCGTTCCTCGCGGTCAACGTTGCGAACCTCGGCCGTGCGCTCCCGAGCCTGGCGGTGATCGCCGTCGGCTTCGTCTTCATCGGGGTCGGGTTCTGGAGCGTGGCGATCGCGCTCGTCGTCCTTGCGATCCCGCCGATCCTCACGAACGCGTACGTGGCCGTCGACGCCGTGCAGACCGAGGCCGTCGAGGCCGCGCGCGGGATGGGGATGACCGACCGCCAGATCATCACGCGCATCGAGCTGCCGCTCGCCCTGCCGCTCATCTTCGCCGGAATCCGGACGGCGACGGTGTTCGTCGTGGCGACCGCGACGATCGCCGCGGTCGCGGGAGGCGGCGGGCTCGGCGACATCATCGTCAACCAGGCGGCCTACGGGCTCGAGGGCGTCGTCGGCGCGGCCATCTGCGTGTCGGTGCTCGCACTCGTCGCCGACGGCGCTGTCGGCCTCCTGCAGCGCGCCCTGACGCCGGCGGGATTGCGTGTCGAGTCGCGCTCGTTCGAGGCGGACGTCACGACGTCCGGATTGCGGTTCCGCCCCTCAATGTCAAAAGTTGACGGACTCCCCGACTAGAGCGCATCGTTGCTCTAGGGTCATTCGGGATTCGCCCTGGAAACCACACTCGACCCGGAAGGGGGCATCACCGTGATTCGCAAGCACAACAGGCGCGCCGCAAAGGCCGCGTTCTCGATCGCGTTCGGGGTCGCGCTCATCCTCGGCTTGGTCGCTGCGGCGCCGGCCGCAGTCGGCGGGGCTGCGGCGCAGTCGGGCGCGAAGGCCACGCCGATCATCGTGGGGACGAAGAACTTCCCCGAGCAGTACGTCCTCGGCCAGCTCTACAAGCAGGCCCTCGAGGCGGCGGGGTTCGACGTCCAGTACAAGGAGAACATCGCGTCCACCGAGCTGATCGACACCTCGCTCAAGAGCGGGAAGGTCACGCTGTACCCCGAGTACACGGGGATCATGCTCTCGGTCACGTTCAAGAAGAAGACGTTGCCGAAAACCGCCGGCGCGACGTACGCGCTCGCGAAGAAGCTCTACGGCAAGCGCGGCCAGACGCTGCTCGCGCAGACCCCCTTCCAGGACGTCGACGTGATCGCAGTGACCCGCGCGACGGCGCAGAAGTACGGTCTGAAGACGCTCAGGGACCTGAGCAAGGTGCCGAACCTGACCATTGCGGCGTTCCCCGAGTGGGAGACGCGGTGGCGCGACCAGATCGGCGCCCGCTACGGCGTCAAGGGCTTCGACTTCGTCCCGCTCGCAGGCATCTCGGCGTACCAGTTGCTCGACCAGAAGAAGGTGCTCGCGGCGGACGTGTTCACGACCGACCCGCAACTCCTCTCGGGCAAGTACGTCCAGCTTCGTGACCCGCAGAACATGTTCGGGTTCCAGCACGTCGCGCCGGTGGTGAGCAAGAAGCTCGTCAGCGAGTACGGCGCGAAGTTCACGTCGACGATCAACAAGGTCACCCGGCTCCTCACGGTGAAGGCGATCGCCGCGATGAACAGGGCCGTGGGCGTCAACAAGAAGCCCGCCGAAGACGTCGCGGCGGCGTTCCTCTCGGCCAACGGCCTGGCCTAGCGAGGCTCGCGACGGGTCCCGGGGACGCGACTCTCCCCGGGACCTGTCGCTCGTCGAGACCGCGGACGGGCCTCGACGAGCGCCGCGAGGACGAAGGCCCCGGCCGCGAGCAGCACGATCGTCCCGCCGGGCGCGAGATCGCCGTAGTACGAGACGACGAGCCCCGAGACGACCGCGGCGAGGCCGATCCCCATCGCGATCCCGAGCGTCGAGCGCAGGCTCCAGGCGACGCGCTGCGCGGCCAGCACGGGCAGCGCCATCAGCGCCGCGATGAGGAGGATCCCGACGACACGCATCGAGATCCCGATCGTCAGCGCTGCGAGCACCGCGACGGTCGTGTTGAGGAGGCCGACCCGCACGCCCGCGACCCGGCTCCCCTCCTCGTCGAGGACGGCGCCCACGAGGCCCCGATAGAGCACCGCGATGGCGAGCAGCGAGCCCACGCCGAGCGCGAGCACGAGCCAGAGGTCGCCCCACGTCACCGTGAGGATCGACCCGAAGAGGAACTGGAAGAGGTTCACGTCGAGCCGACCGGCGCTCGAGACGAGCACGACCCCGAGGGCGATCCCCGTGTAGAAGACGAGCGCGAGGGCCTGGTCTCCGGCAGCGCCGCCGCGCACTCGGAGCCACTCGATCGCAAGGCCGCCCACGACCGCGAACGCGAGCGCCGTGAGCACCGGCTCGATGCCGAGGAGGTAGCCCGCCGCGACCCCCGCGAACGCGACGTGACCGAGCCCGTCGCCGACGAGCGCCTGCCGGCGCTCCACGAGGAAGAACCCGACCGCGGGCGCGAGGATGCCGACCACGGCGCCGACCGCCAACGCGAGCCGCATGAACTCGAGCTCGAGCATCAGGCCCTTCCGCGCTCAGTGGACATGGGACGGGTCGTGCCAGATCGCGGGCAGCGAAGCGGGGTCGCCGTCGAAGACGATCCGGCCCCGGACGAGGACGAGACGCGAGACGACGTGCTCGACGGCGCCGAACTCGTGCGACACGTAGAGGATCGTGACGCCGAGCTCCGCGCGGAGCTCGGCGAGCAGCGCGGCGAGGGACTCCTGCGCGCCCGCGTCGACACCGGTCGTCGGCTCGTCGAGGGCGAGGAGCGCGGGCTCGGCGGCGAGCGCGCGTGCGATGAACGCACGCTGCTGCATTCCGCCCGAGAGCGTCCGGAGCGCCGCGCCGGCACGATCCGCGAGCCCGACTCGGTCGATCGCGCGCTCCACCGCCCGGCGGTCCCCGGCACGAAGTGGCCCGAGCGGGCCGCGCACGGCGAGGCGCCCGGTCTCGACGGTCTCGCGCACCGTCACGGGCGTCCCGGTGGCGAGCTGGGCGCGCTGGGCGACGTACGCGACACGGGGGGCGCCGCGGGAGCCGGGCGGGAGGCCGAAGACCCGCACGGCGCCGGCCGTCGGACGCTCCAGCCCGAGCGCCAGGCGAAGAAGCGTCGTCTTGCCGCCCCCGTTCGGACCCGCGATCCCGAGGAATGCGCCCTGCTCGACGGCGAGCGAGACGTGCTCGAGCGCGGGCGGACCGCCGCGGTACGCGAAGGACACGTGGTCCAGCTCGAGCGCCGGGGCGGCGGGCTCTACGTGCATCCGAGCGCCTTCCGGAGCGCTGCGAGGTTCTTCCGCATCACGCCGAAGTAGTCGAGGCCGGCGTCCTCCTCGGACGGGGTCAGGGACTCGAGCGGGTCGAGCGTCGCCGTCACGGCGCCCGCTTCGCGCGCGACCGTGTCGGCGAGCGCCGGCGACACGAGCGGCTCGGTGAACACGGTCGTCGCTCGGGTTGCGCGGACGGTGTCAGCGAGCTTCGAGACTTTCGCGGGCGACGGCTCCGCCTCGGGCGCGAGACCGACGAGCGCGACCTGCCGGAGCCCGTACCGCGCGGCGAGGTAGCCGAACGCAGCGTGGCTCGTGACGATCGTCCTCCGCGCGCAGTGGCGCAGCCCTCGGGCGAGCTCGCGGTCGAGTGCGTCGAGGCGCCGGACGAGCGGCGGCGCCCGTGACGGGTCGCCGAGCGCCGCGGCGATCGCGCGGGTCACCTCGGCGAAGCGGCGCGGGTCGAGCCAGACGTGCGGGTCGACGTCGTCGCCCGCGCCGCGGAGCCCCACACGGTCGAGGACGTCGAGCGAGGCGCCGCTCCGGCTGCCGACCGCATTCTCGACCGCCGGCTGGAACCCGTGCCCGGCGTAGACGACGAGGCGGGCGTCGTGGAGACGCGCGACGTCGCGTGGGCTCAGCTCGAGGTCGTGGGGCTCCTCGCCCGCGCGCGTGAGATCGACGACGTCGGTGCCCCGAGCCGCCAGCTGCTCGGCGGCGAATGCGAGCGGGTAGAAGGCCGCGACGACCGTGTCGCGGCCGGATGCCGCCGAGCCGCCGCAGCCCGCGAGCGCGAGCATGCAGGCGGCGGTCGCGCACAAGAGAACGATTCTCGAAAGCACCGGTCCCGCAGGCTACCAGACGATGAGAATCGCTATCATCTAGTCGATGGGCTGGTCCGACCACGCACTCGACGCCCTGCGCGGCGCCGGCCTCCGCCGAGGAGGTGCCCGCCGCGCGGTGGTCGACTTTCTCGAGACGCAGGACTGCTGCCGGTCCGCCCAGGAGATCCACGACGGGATCGTCGCCACAGGGGGCACGGTCGGCGTCGCCAGCGTCTACCGGACGCTCGACACCCTCACCGACCTCCGGCTCGTGCAGCGGGTCGACGTCGGCGACGGGATCGCGCGCTACGAGCCGTTTGCCGGCCACGACGAGCACCACCACCATCTCGTGTGCGACGACTGCGGCCGCGTCGAGCCGTTCACGGATGCGCCGCTCGAGCAGGCGCTCGCGCGCGCCGCCGGCCGGCTCGGCTACGACCTCGACCAGCACGAGGTCGTCCTGCGCGGAGTCTGCGGAAGGTGCGTGGGGGAACCACATGGTTCCCCCACGAGCCCCCTCCTTCGGCGCGGCGACCCGACGTGACGTGACCTGGCCTCCCGGCCGGCAAAGCCGGCCTCCGGCCGCACACGAACGCGACGACGCCGGCAGCGCTTGACGAACCGCTGGCGCCGTTCTGACCGGCGACCGCTAGCGGTCGGGGCCGGCGGGGCCTTCGGCGGACGTGCCCGCGTGCGCGAGGGCGACGCGGTGGCGGCGCTCGGCGGTGAGCTCGCGCACGACGATCTGCGCGGAGGCCGTCAGCGGGACGGCGATCAGCGCCCCGACGACGCCGAGCAGCGCCGCCCCGACCACGACGCTCGCGATCACGAAGAACCCGGAGATGTCCGCTGCACGGCCCTGGATCGTCGGCTGCAGCACGTAGTTCTCGAGCTGCTGGTACGCGATGCAGACGGTGAGCATGATCAGCGCCTGCGGGACGCCCTGCGTCAGCGCGACGAGCGACAGCACTACCGCGGCGAGCGTCGCGCCGACCTGCGGGATCAGGCCGAGCAGCCCCGCGACGATCCCGAGCGCGAGCGCGAACGGGACGCCGAGCGCCCACGCGGCGGTGCCCTGCACCGTGCCGGCGATCGTCGCGATCGCGATCGCGCCGAGGGCGTAGCGCCCGATCGTGCGCGTGATCCGCTCCTCGAGCAGCCCGACCCGCTCGGACTCGTTCGGGTAGAGGACGCTGTGGAGCGACCGTGAGAGGTTCGGCAGGTCGATCACGAGGAAGAGCGTCATGAAGCCGATCGTCAGCGCGCCGAGCCCGAAGCCGAAGACCTTGCCGCCGAAGGCGAACGCGTCGCCGAGCTTGGAGGGCAGGTCGGACGCGAGCTCCTCGGCGCGCTTCTGGAGCTCCACGCCGATATCCGTGCGCGCATCGAGCCGCTGGAAGACCTCCGACTCGCGAATCCGCTCGACGATCTGCGGCAAGTCCTCGATGAGGTCGCGGACGGCGCCGACGAACGGCGAGATGAGCAGGTACGCGAGGAGGCCGAAGACGAGGAACACGACGAGCATCACGAGGAGCGCCGCGGTGCTCCGCTTCATCCCGCGCTCCTGGAGCCAGGTGACCGGCGTAGAGAGCACGATCGCGAGGAAGAGCGCGACGAACACCCAGAGCACGGCCTGCCGCGCCTCGATGAAGGCCCAGGCCACCGCGATCGTGCCCAGCACGGTGGCCAGCGTCCGGGTCGAGACGGTGATCTCGACCCTCTTGGACTGCGGCGCCGGTGTCGCCACGCTGCGAGTCTAGGACCCGCGTCGGCGGGCGCCGTCGGGCGGGCTCAGCGCGCCGCGACGGTGCTGCGCGTCAGGCGCACGTCACCCGACACGGTGCGGATCCGCAGCTCCACCGTCTGGGCGCCGTCTGCGGCCGGCTCGTCGCCGACGTCGAGCTCGGAGGTCATCGTCCCGCTCACGGACTGCGCGTCGATCCACAGCACGAGGCCGGGGACGGCGGCGACCTCGACGTCGCCGGAGACGGACCCGATCTCGATGCCCGCCGCCGCAGCCCGGAGGTCCACGTCGCCGGACACCGTGCGAACGGCCGCGGCGCCTGCGGTCGAGCCGAGCCGGACGTCCCCCGAGACGGTGTTGACCGATGCAAGGCCGCCGACCGATCGCACGTCGACGTCGCCGGACGCCCCCTTCGTCGTCAGACCCCCTGCGATCGACTCCGCCGAGAGATCGCCGCTCGCCGTCGTGAAGCTCAGGGAGGCGGCGTCCTCGAGGGACGCGTCGCCGGACGCCGACCGCACGCCGACCGCGCCGAGGCTGCCGCGGGCGTCGAGGTCGGCAGTGGCCGTCCCGAAGTCGACGTCGCTGCCCTCGGGGCACCGGACGGTGACCTCTAGCTCGGGCCCGCGGCGCCAGCCGAGGCCGAGCTTGCCCTCCCGCCTTGGTGCGCGGACGACGACCTCCTGGCGTCCGCCCCGCTCCGTCGCGGACACCCGCGTCTCGGCTGCGGCCGCGGCCGACCGCTCGTCGCCCCGCCGCGGGGCGACGTCCACCTCGACGCGCGGCTCGTGCCAGCTCTCGACGGCGAGGACCCCCGCCGGGATCTCGACGGTGACCGAGACCTGACCCGTCGCCTCGAAGCTGTATGCCTGCGCCTCAGCCACGGCGGATGCGGGGCGGGAGGACGGGACGGACGTCGCCGCGGACGTCGGCGAGCCTCGGCGGGCGGCGTCGCTCGGCGTCGTCGGGGTCACGCGGGTCGAACAGCACGAACGAGAACATCACGGTCTCCTTCCGTCAGCTCCGGGCGAAGCCCTGGAGGCGGTTCGAGGATCGGCGGGCACCCCGCGGCTCGAGCGCACGGGCGAGCGCGCGGACGATCCACGCGTTCGCCGACACGCCCTCCCGCGCGGCGGCGGTCTCGAGGCTCCCCTTCAAGGTCTCGGGCAGCCTGAGGGTGATCCGTGCGCTGAGGTCGTCGCCCGGTGCGGGCGGCTCCTCGGGCGCCTCGGGGTCGTCGACGTACACGAGCTCCGGGTCGCGGCCGGCGAGCCGGACCTCGACGTGGCCCTGCACGAGCTGGCCGTTCAGCGACAGCGCAGCTTCGGAGAGGACGTCGATCAGGCGGAGCCGCAGCGCCGGCTCCGATGCGTCGACGAGCCGCCGCAACGACTCGACGAGCGACTCGTCGCCGAGCGCGCTCGCCGTCGCCACGAGGTCTCGCCGGATCGCGTCGACGTGGAGCTCCATCCGCACCAGTATGACATCAATTTGATGTCTGTCAAGTGCCAAGATGTAATCGCGCCGATGTCGCGGCCTTCGCCCTTGCCGGGAGGACTCCGCCCTGTGCCGCGGTATCCGTCGAGCGCCGGCCGGACCGGCCAGCGCGATGCCCCACCGCCCTCCCGCATTCATCCAGGCCGACGCCCGCGTCTCCCGCTTCGCGGCGCTCGCGCCGGTCGCCGCGGCGCTCGACGAGTGGGGCACGGGTGTGTGGCAGGACATCGGCGAGATCGGCTTCGCCGCGATCTGGGTCGCCCTGATGGCGATCGTCCTCGTGGAGGTGGCCGTCACGTTCCGCCGCGGCGAGTACCGCATCCGAGCCCTG
>DASSJV010000127.1:0-23072 GCA_035691005.1 Gaiella sp.
GCCGCCTCCTCGAGCTTCGCGACGAGGCGGTTCCGCCATGCGAGCACGGCGCCGACGATCACGTCGATCGTGCTTTCGTCCACGAGCTGGCTCTGCTGGACGAACGAGACGTAGAGGCAGCCGGATTCCTCGTGCGCAACCTCGGCGGCCGCCTCCTCGAACAGCCGGAGGAACGCCGCGAGCTGCTCTGCGGGGTCGTCGCTCGCCGCCTCGGCTCGGGCCATGAAGTCCTCCAGCATGTCGAGGTCGCCTGCGGCGTAGCGCTCGACGAGCGCATGCCCGAGCGCCGCCTTCGAATCGAAGTGATGGAAGAACGCGCCCTTGGTCGTGCCCGAGGCGTCGAGCACGGCATCCACCGTCGTGGCGGTGAAGCCGCGTTCGACGACGAGCTTCGACGCGGCGTCGAGAATTCTCTCTCGCGTTGGCGCTCCGTCGCGTGGCACTTGAATCAGACTACCTGGTCTGTTATAACAGACCGACTAGTCGGTCTGAAAGGAGCTCCCGATGACGACGACGCTCGACCAGAGCCGTTCGGAGGCGTTCGCGGAGCGCCTCGTGGCGGCCTTCAACGACGCGGCCCTTGTCCTCATGATCTCGATCGGCCACCGGACGAGGCTGCTCGACCTCCTCGCCGCCAGCGGGCCGGTGACGAGCGCGGAGCTCGCGCGCGAGAGCGGGCTCGAGGAGCGCTACGTCCGCGAGTGGCTCGGTGCGATGACGACCGGGCGAATCGTCGAGCTCGACCCGACGAGCGAACGCTACGCCCTGCCCGCAGAGCATGCCGCCTGGCTGACCCGTCCGGCCTCGCCGGACAACCTCGCGGTGATGGCCCAGTACCTCGGCATCCTCGGCTCGGTCGAGGACGACGTGATCGCGTGCTTCGAGTCGGGCGGCGGCGTCCCATACGACCGGTTCGGCCGCTTCCACGAGGTGATGGCCGAGGACTCCGGACAGGCGGTCCTCACGGCCCTCGACGATCAGATCCTTCCGCTCGTCCCCGGGGTGACGGACCGGCTCGAGGAAGGGATTCGCGTGGCGGATCTCGGCTGCGGCCGCGGCCGCGCGCTCGCGCAGCTCGCACGCAGGTTTCCCCGCTCGAGCTTCGTCGGTGTGGATCTGAGCGCAGAGGCGATCGCGTGGGCGACCGAGGCGACGGCGGAGCTCGAGAACGTGCGCTACGAGGTGCGCGACCTGAGGACGTTCGACGTCGACGCGGAGCCGGCGCGCTTCGACTTCGTCACGACGTTCGACGCCGTGCACGACCAACCCGCACCGCTTGCGCTCCTGACGGGCATCAGGCGCTCGCTCGCGCCAGGCGGCGTGTACCTCATGCAGGACATCGACGGCCACTCGGACCACAATGCGAACCTCGACCATCCGCTCGGCCCGTTCCTCTACTCGGTGTCGTGCATGCACTGCATGACCGTTTCGCTGGCCCAGGGCGGGGAGGGGCTCGGCACGATGTGGGGCGTCGAGAAGGCGGACGAGCTGCTCCGGGCGGCGGGCTTCGAGACGATCGACTACCACCGGCTCGACCACGACCCGGTCAACGTCTACGTCGTGGCGCGTCCTTGACCGCGACCGCGCGAGCGCCGCTCAGGTGGCGGGCTCGGACGGCGCCGGGCGTCCCCGTGCGATCCGCTCGCTGAGCGTCATGGCGAGCACCTGCGACGGCTCCACGGCGGGTGCCTGCCGCTCGCGCGGCTCACGGGCGGGCGGCCGCTCCCGCTCGGCCGCGGGCGGGCCGACGGACACCGGCACGGGCGGCTCCGCGGCGATCTCGGGCTCGGTCCGCGCCGCCTCGGCCTGCCGCGCGGCTTCCGCCGCGGCCTCCGCCTGCTTCGTGGCGGCGCGGGCGTTCCAGAGGTCGGCCTCGAGGCGATCGATCTCGTCCACGAGCATGAGGATCGCCTTGCCGGCCGCGCGCAGTTCGTCGCGTGTGGTGGTGGAGAGTCCCGCCCCCCACGTTCTCAGGGTCTCGAGACGCTCCTCGTCGAGCCGCTCGACCACGCGGGGGACCCTATTCCACGAACGCCTCCGGCGGAACCGCCCGAAGGGTCGGCTCACCCCGCCCCTAGGTCCGGTCCGAGCGTGGGGAAGGATCCGGCGGCTCGCGGCCGTCCCACTAGAGTCGGGCTCGTGATCGAGCGGCACCGTGACGGCAGCGCATTCGAGGCGACCGCGGCCTACTGCCGCGCCGTGCGCTCCGGCCCGGCGGTCGCGGTGAGCGGGACGGCCGCGACGGCGCCCGACGGGAGCGCGCTCCACCCCGGCGACACCTACGGCCAGACCCGCGAGGCGTTCGAGCGTGCGGTCGCCGCCGCGCGGGCGCTCGGGGCGGATGTGGGAGACACGGTCCGCACCCGCGTCTACCTCGCCCCGGAAAGCGACTGGCGCGAGGCGGTGAGGGCGCACCGCGAGCTGTTCGAGGGCGTCGACCCCGCGAACACGACGCTCTTCGTCGCGGGGTTCATCCCGGAGGGCGTGCTCGTCGAGGTCGAGCTCGACGCGTGGGTGGCCGAGTGAGCGAGTTTCTCGTCGTCGGGCTCGGCGACTCGATCACCGCGGGGAACCCGGGCTGGGATCCCGACCCGGCGCGGCGCCCGTTCGAGGCTCCGGGCGACGACCAGACGAGCCAGTACCTCTACTGGGCGGCCCGGGCCAACCCCGGGATGCGGTTCCGGAACCACGGCGTCGGCGGTGAGCGGACCGACGAGATCCGCGCCCGGCTCGAGACGGCCGTCGTCGGCGCGGACGTGATCGTCGTGCAGGGCGGGATCAACGACGTCGTCCAGGGGCGCGCGGTCGAGCGTGCCGCAGAGGATCTCGAGGCGATGGTGCGGCGGGCGAAGGAGCTCACGGAGGTCGTGCTCCTGCCGGACGTCCTCCCCTGGAACAACGGCTGGCCCGACGCGGAGCGAAGGATCCGGGAGCTGAACGCGCTCATCGCGCGCCTGTCAGAGGCGGAGGACGTCCCGCTCCTCCCCTTCCACGAGACGCTCGAGGATCCCGAGCGTCCCGGCCGGATGAAGGCCGAGTGGACGCCTGACGGAAACCACCCGTCGGTGGAAGGGCACCGGCGGCTCGGCGAGGTCGCCTTCGAGCTGCCCACAGGCTGGGCGGAGAGTCGACGGGCGGGCGCAGGCGCTCGATGAAGGTCGCGGTCGTCGGCGCCGGCGTCACCGGGCTGTCGATCGCCTTCAACCTGGCGGAACGCGGCGTCGACGTCGTCGTCTTCGAGCGGACCAGAATCGCCGCGGAGGCGTCGGGAGTTCAGCCGGGCGGCGTCCGGCAACAGTGGAGCACTCGCGTCAACTGTCGGCTCGCGCAAGAGTCGATGCGCTTCTATCGGGACGTCGCGGCGCGTCTCGAGGTGCCGAATGCGCCCGTCCTGGAGCCGTGCGGCTACGTCTTCCTCGCCCACTCCCAGGAGCGCCGCGACGCGCTCGCGCTGGACGTCACGCTCCAGAACGAGCTGGGGATCGCCTCCGAGTTGCTCGAGCCCGCGGAGCTGGAGGCACTGCTGCCGGGGATCGACGGGTCGGACGTGACCGGCGCGTCATATTGCGGGGACGATGGATACTTCGACCGGCCGCAGGCAGTCGTCGAGGCTTTCGGCGAGGCGTGCTGTCGGCGCGGCGGGGCCATCGAGCTTGCGACCGTCACGGCTCTCGCGCCGCGCGGCGACAGGTGGATGCTCGAGCTGGAGGGCGGCACGCCCGTCGAGGCCGACGCGGTCGTCCTCGCAGCGGGCTACGACGTTCCCCCTCTCCTCGCGACCGTCGGCATCGAGCTCCCGATTGCGAAGGAGCCGAAGTACCTCCTCCTGAGCGAGCCGATCGCCGATCGCCTCCTCGAGCCGCTTGTCGTCTCGGTCGAGCGGCACTTTGCCGCGAAGCACCTGCGCAACGGCCGCGTCCTCGCCAGCGATCTCGCGGCGGACGGCGACCCCGACCGTGACGCGTCGGCCTGGCGCGCCCACGTGAAGAAGAACATCCGGCGCTACGTGCCGGTGCTCGAGTACGTCAGCTTCCCGATCGTCGTGGAGGGCTTCTACGACGTCACGCCGGACCACCAGCCGATCGTCGCGGCCGTCGAACGCGGGCTGTGGGTGGCCGCCGGCTTCAGCGGCCATGGCTTCATGATCGCCCCCGCTGTCGGCAGGATCGTGGCCGAGGCCATCCTCGCAGCGCGACACGACGCGGCGCTCGAGTCGTTCGCGCACGACAGGTTCGCGAGCGGCGGCTTCGCACCCGAGCGTCAGATCGTCTGAACCGGCGCGCACGCAGCCGCGCTTGCCGCGGCGGGGATTCGAGGGTATCGCGCGCCGACGTCGAACGGGTGGCGCATGCCAAATGGCTGGGAGCCCTTGCCGATGAGCCGCCCGTACCGCGTGATGGCGGTCGGGCGGGCGACGACCGTGTTCTTCGCGGCGCCGGACGAGGAGAAGGAGACGAAGTTCTTCCCGCGCTTCACGCAGATGCTCGCGGAGTGGGAGGAGCTCGGCGCCCGCGTCATCGCGTCGTTCTGCGACGACGTCCTCCAGGTCGGCCCGAACCGCGAGCCGTGGGCGTGGAACCTCATCTTCGAGGTCGACGACCTCGACGTCGCGGCCGCGCTGGTGCAGGCCGTCCGCGAGCCCGTCGAAGGCGTGCGGCTCGACCGCTACCTCGAGCTCGAGGTGCGCGTCGGGCGCCCGTTCTGGGCGCGCGAGGAGTAGCCGGGCGCCCTCGGCAGGCCACGCACCGCCACTGCAGGACCGGCATGCTCGTCCCGCATGCCCCCCGAGCCCGCCACCCGAGCGGACGCGCCGCCCGCGGCGGCCCCGGCCGTGCCCGGCCTCACGAGCGAGGAGGCGGCGCGGCGGCTCAAGCAGCGTGGGTCGCTCGGCAAGGCCGAGTCGAGCCGCTCGTACGCCAGCATCGTCCGGGCGAACGTCCTCACGGTCTTCAACCTGATCCTCGCCGTCGCCGGCGCGTTGATGCTCTCGTTCGGCTCCTGGCAGGACGCGCTCTTCCTCGGCGTGCTCGTCTCGAACTCCCTGATCGGGATCGTCCAGGAGGTGCGGGCGAAACGCGCCCTCGACCGGCTCTCGGCGCTCGTCGTCCCGACCGCGACGGTGCTCCGCGACGGCGCGCCGACGAGGCTGCCGCGCGAGGACGTCGTCGTCGGCGACCTCGTCTCGCTCGAGCCGGGCGACCAGCTCGTGGCGGACGGCCGGGTCGAGGAGAGCGAGGGGCTCCTGCTCGACGAGTCGATCCTCACAGGCGAGTCCGAGAGCGTCCCGCGCGCGCCCGGCGACGAGCTCCGCTCGGGCTCGTTCGTCGCGGAGGGCACGGGGCGCTACGAGGTCACGGCGGTTGGCGCGGCCAGCTACGCGGCGCGCGTCACGGGCCAGGCGCGGGCGTTCAGGCATCCCCGCTCGCCGCTCGAGCGCGCGATGAACCGGCTGCTCTACCTCCTCGTCCTCGTGATGATCCCGCTCGGCTCGCTGCTCGGGTATGCGCTGTGGGAGCGCGACGCGCCGGTGCGCGAGGCCGTCACGACCTCGGTCGCCGCAGTCGTCACGCTCGTCCCCGAGGGCCTGATCCTGCTCGTGAGCCTCGCGTTCGCGGTCTCCGCGATGCGGATGGCGCGGCACGGCGCGCTGACGCAGCAGCTCAACGCTCTCGAGTCGCTCGCGTCTGTCGACGTGCTCTGCCTCGACAAGACGGGCACGCTGACGGAGGCCGAGCTGCGCGTCGTCGAGGCGCTCCCCGCGCCCGGGGTGGAGGAGGAGCGGCTGGCCGACGGGCTCGGCGCCGTCGCGGCCGCCGCGAGGGTGCGAAACACAACGCTCCGCGCGATCGCGGAGCGGTTCCAGGCGGTCGAGCGCGAGCCGGAGAGCGAGGTCCCGTTCTCGTCGCGCCGTCGCTGGAGCGCGGTTCGCCTCGACGGCGTCACGTACGTCCTCGGCGCGCCCGAGCTACTCCCGCTCGGCGAGCTCGTGGAGCGCGTCGGCGAGGAAGCGGCCTCGGGCCGCCGCGTGCTGGGCGTCGCTCGCACACGCGCACCGCTCTCCACCTCCGGGCCGGAGACGCGTCTCCCTCCGGGGCTCGAGCTCCTCGGTGTCGTGGTGCTCTCCGAACGGCTGCGCGCCCACGCGGCGGAGACGATCGCGTTCTTCCACGAGCAGGGCGTGAGGCTCAAGGTGCTCTCGGGCGACCGGCCCGAGACCGTGGCGGCGATCGCCGCGGACGTCGGCATCGACGTCGGCGACGGCCCGGTGGACGGACGGGAGCTGCCCGAGGACGACGGGGAGCTTCGGCGGCTCCTCCGCGAGCGGAGCGTCGTCGGGCGCATCTCGCCGGAGGGCAAGGCGCGCGTGATCGAGGCGCTCCGGGCGGACGGGCACTACGTCGCGATGGTGGGCGACGGCGTGAACGACGTCCCCGGCCTGAAGGCGGCGCGGCTCGCGATCGCCCAGGGGAGCGGCGTCCAGATGGCGCGCAGCGTCGCCGACCTCGTGCTCGTCCGGAGCGACTTCGAGGTCGTGCCGGCGCTCGTCGCCGAGGGCCGGCGGATCCTGCGGAACCTCCAGCGGGTGACGAAGCTGTTCGTCTCGAAGGCCGCGTTCGCCGCGTTCCTGATCCTCTCGATCGGGATCGCGCCGGTCGCCTACCCGCTGCTGCCCCGGCACCTGACCCTCGGCGCGTCGCTCGCGATCGGCATCCCGGCGTTCTTCCTCGCCCTCGCGCCGAGCCGCGGCCCGTTCCGCCTGCAGGGGTTCCTTCGCGGGGTGCTCCAGTTCGCGGTGCCGTCAGGCGCGGCGGTGGGCTTCGGCGTCCTCTCCGGCTATCTCGCCGCGCTCGAGGTGTTCAACCTCTCGCTCGTCGAGTCCCGGACCGTGTCGACCACCGTGATGGTCGTGATCGGCTGGTACCTGATCCTGGCGCTCGAGGGTTCGGGCCGGATGCGCGGCGCGGCGGTCTTCACGATGTGTCTCGTCCTCGCCGTCGCGTACGTCGGGGTGCTGATCGTCCCGGCGACGCGCGACTTCTTCGCGCTCGCCGCGCCTAGCCTGCCGATCGTGCTGATCGCCGGCTGCGCCTCCGCCGTCGCGATCGGCGGCCTCGCGGCGACCTCGGACGCGTTCATCCCGGGCCGCGAGGCGCGCGCGCGCTAAGCCCCGTCGCGCACGACGAGCACGGAGCACCGCGCCGTTCGCGCGACGTGATGCGAGACGCTGCCGAGGAGATGGGCCCTGTGGCTCCCGCGGCGGCCGACGACGAGGAGGTCGGCGCCGTCGGCGGCCTCGACGAGCGAATGCCCCGCGCGGTGGTGCTCGACCGTCAGCTCCTCGACCTCGGCCCCGAGCCTCGCGCCGAGCTCGCGGGCGACCGCGACCGCCGCGTCGGAGGGCGGCGAGCCGTCGGCGCCCACGACGATCGTCTGCGGCGACCAGCGGCCCCCGGCAGGCGCCCGGGCGACGTGCAGCGAGCACCCCGCGCGGTGCAGGAGGCGCACCGCGACGCCGCCGAGCTCTTCTGCGCGACCGAGCCCGTGGCTCCCCACCGCGATCAGCGTCGCACCCTCGGTCGCGGCCGACTCGGCGAGACAGCGCGCCGGGGCGCCCGAGGCCGGGAGCGTCGCGACGTCCGTGGTGCGGACGACCTCCGACCGGGCGCGGTCGAGCGCCGCGAGCGCGCGCCGGTCGAGCTCCTCCGCCTGCTCGAGCGCGCGCCTCGCGGCGTGCACGGCGGTGGGCGCGATCTGGAAGTGGAGCGCGTCGGTCAGGTCGACGGCTGCGACGAGCACGAGCCGGCCCCCGTCGGCCGCGAGGACGTCCGCCTGGCGCACCGCCTCGAGGCTCGCCGCCGACCCGTCCACGCCGCACACGATGCGCTCGAACACGTGTCGGACTGTATTCCGACGGCCGACCGCTCGGGGCCCGCCCTGTGCGTAGGATCGCGCGATGGAGCTCCACGCGGCGATCGTGGGCGCCGGGCCGGCCGGGCTGGCGGCCGCGCTGACGTTCGGCCGGATGCGTCGGCGGGTGCTCGTCGTCGATGCCGGGGAGCCGCGCAACCGGTACACCGAGCACCTCCACAACTTCCCGACGCGGGACGGCGTCGCGCCCGCCGAGTTCCGGTCGCTCGCACGGAGCGAGCTCGCGCAGTACCCGACGATCACGCTGCGCGAGGGGCGCGTCGTCCACGCCGAGGTCGCCGACGACCGGGTCCGGCTCGTGCTCGAGGACCGGAACCGCGTCGAGGCCCGCAGGCTCGTCCTCGCGGGCGGCATCCGCGACACGCTGCCGCCGATCGACGGCCTCGCGGAGCTGTTCGGCACGTCGGTCTTCACGTGCCCCTACTGCGACGGTTACGAGGCGGGCGGCGCGCCCGTCGGCGTGGTCTGCACCGCACCCGGCCAGGTGACGCACGCCGCGGGCCTCCTGCGGATGCTCGGCGACGACGTGACGGTCTTCGCGAACGGCGTGGGCGTCGCGGAGGACGAGCGCTCGAGGGCCGGGCGCCTCGGCGTCGCGGTCGTCGACGAGCGTGTCGTCAGGCTTCGGGACGATGCCGACTGCGTCGTCGTCCTCCTCGACGGCGGGGTGGAGAGGCGCTGCGACCGGCTCTTCGTCCCCACGGAGGTGCACCCCTCGAACCGACTCGCGCAGGAGCTCGGGTGCGCGACGAACGAGGACGGCTTCATCGAGGTGGACGAGCTCGGCCGGACAAGCGTGCCGCGCGTCTACGCGGCCGGCGACGCGGCCTCGCCGGTGCACCAGGTGCTCGTCGCCGCAGGGTCTGGCGCGCGCGCCGCCCTCGCGGCGAATCACGACGCGCTCGACGCGTTCGAGCTCGCGTAGCGGGCAAGCGCTCATTCACATCGGGGTCTACGCCGGCTCACAGGGCGTCCACAGCGCCGCGCGCGACAGTCGAGACACGGCCCCGTTCGGGGCGGATCTCGACGAAAGGAGCACCCGATGAACACCACCACGCGCGACAGACGGCTCCCCAAGGCGCTGGTCGTCGGCTCGATCGCTGCCGGCCTCGCGGCCGGGAGCTACGGGATCGCGAGCGCCGCGGGCAACGACTCGGGCGCGGGCTCGAGCCAGGCGACGGGCGGCGCCGCGGCCGACCGGCCCGGCACGCCCGCCCCGCCGGGACATCCCTGCCCCGCCGGGGGCGGGCCACCCTGGGGCGGCCAGCGGAGCGACGAGACGGTGCTCCCTGGGGACACGGCGTCGAAGGTCGAGGCCGCGGCGAAGTCGAAGGTCCCCGGGGGCACCGTCGTCCGGGTCGAGACCGACGCCGACGGCCACGCGAACTACGAGGCGCATATGACCGATGCCGACGGCGCGCCGGTCACCGTCTACGTCGACGACAGGTTCGACGTCGTGAGCGTCGAGCGCCGCTGACCCCCGCGGAGCGCCCTGCCCACGGATGACCCGGGCGGGCCGCTCGGCCGGAAAGGAGATGACGATGAGCACACCGGAGGACCGAACCCCGCCGCAGGAGAAACCGCAGGCTCGTGCGCCCTCCGCCGGCCGGCAGCGCCAGCGGCGGCGCATCGTGCGGGCGACCCGCGCGCTCGCCGTCGGCGGGGTCGCGGCGACGGCCGCGTTCGCGCTCGCGGCGGCGCATTCGGGAAGCAGGTCGGCGACGACGAGCACGAGTCAGGGATCCTCGTCGGCCGACGGGGACACGACGCACGTGCCGCTCACGAGCCTGGACGGCCTCGCCACCGACGACGGGGACGAGTCCGGCGAGTGGGAGGACGACGGGTCGGCCGTTGCGCCGATCGCCCCCTCGCAGTCGGCGCCCACCCCGAGCCTCGCCCCGCCCGTCGTGCAGTCGGGCGGCTCCTGATGACCGCCTGGTCGAACGCCTTCGACGCGATCGGCGTCGCGAACACGGTCGTCGTCGACGCGGAGGGCGCGCTGCCCGCCGCGAGCCGGATCGCGCGCGCCGAGGTCGACGCGCTCGACCGGGCGTGCAGCCGGTTCCGCGACGACTCCGAGCTCTCAGCGGTCAATCGCTCGGCCGGCCTGGACGTCCCGGTCGGAGCGCTGCTCCTCGACGTCGTCGAGTCGGCGCTGCGTGTCTCGGCGGCGACACGCGGTCTCGTCGACCCGACCGTCGGTCTCGCGCTCCGCGCGCTCGGCTACGACCGGGACTTCCGACAGGTTGCCGACGGGCGCCCGCGCGTCGTGCGGCTCGTCCCGGCGGCAGGCTGGCGGGGTGTCCGGGTGGATCGGCGCCGATTCACCGTCCGCGTACCGCGAGGTGGCCAGCTCGATCTCGGCGCGGTCGCGAAGGCGTTCGCCGCAGACCGGATCGCGCAGCGCGTCCGGGCGGCGACGGGCGCGAACGTCCTCGTGAGCCTCGGCGGGGATCTCGCCGTCGCGGGCGCGCCCCCGGGCGGCTGGCCGGTCGGGCTCGCGGACGACCACCGCGGGTCCGCGACGGGGCCGACCGTCGCGATCGGCGACGGAGGGCTCGCGACGTCGAGCACCGTCGTTCGGCGCTGGCGCGCAGGAGGGCGCGAGCTGCACCACATCGTCGACCCGCGCACGGGGCGACCGGCGCCTGATCGCTGGCGCACCGTGACCGTCGCAGCGGCGACGTGCGTGGACGCGAACGC
The DNA here is from genome assembly GCA_035691005.1 of Gaiella sp. Taxonomy (GTDB): domain Bacteria; phylum Actinomycetota; class Thermoleophilia; order Gaiellales; family Gaiellaceae; genus Gaiella. The sequence continues at coordinate 10,633 of DASSJV010000127.1, forward strand.
GGCCGCGACGGCCGCCGTGGTGCTCGGCGGTGGCGCGGAGGCGTGGCTCGAGTCGCTGGGGCTGGCTGCGCGGCTCGTCGCCCGGGACGGGTCGGTGACCGCGACGTCGCGTTGGCCCGAGGCGGCCCGGTGACCGCCGACTGGTACCTGATGCGCGGGACCGGCGTCGTCTCGCTGCTCTTCCTCACGGTCGTCGTCGCGCTCGGCGTCGCGATCTCGACGCGCGTCCGGCCGCACGGCCTGCCGCTCTACGTGACGACGGCCGTCCATCGCAACGCCGCCCTGCTCGCGGTGGTCTTTCTCGCCGTGCACGTCGCCTCTGCCGTCGTCGACCCCGACGCGGCCGTGCAGCTGACCGCGGTGCTCGTGCCGTTCACGGCGCATTGGGCTCCGTTCTGGGTGGGGCTCGGCGCGCTCGCGCTCAATCTCGTCGTCGTACTCGTCCTCACGAGCGTCGTGCGCACGCGGCTGCCATACGCGCTCTGGCGCCGCATCCACTGGGCGGCGTATGCGGCCTGGCCGCTCGCGCTCGCGCACGCCCTCGGTGCCGGGACCGACCGCGGGACGGAGTGGCTGCGCGTGGTCGACGCCGTCTGCATCGGGCTCGTCGGCGCCGCGCTCGCCTGGCGGCTGACGACCGCCGAGGAGGCGCAACCCGCGCCGCGCGACCGGCTTGCGACCTAGAGGCGTCTGCCCGGGGATTCTCAGGCGACTCACAGGGTTGCCAGGCATGGTTCCATCGTGGCCAGCGAACCCGGGACGAGCGGCGGTGCGCGCATCCTCGTCGTCGACGACGAGAGCTCGATCGTCGACGCGGTCGCGACCGCCCTGCGCTACGAGGGCTTCGAGGTCGAGGAGGCGACGTCCGGACGCGAGGCGCTGTCCGCGGTGGCACGGTTCGACCCGGACCTGATCGTGCTCGACTGGATGCTCCCCGACCTCGAGGGCATCGAGGTCGGCCGCAAGCTGCGCGAGCGCGGCCACCGGAACGCGATCCTCTTCCTCACCGCGAAGGAGGCGGTCGAGAACAAGGTCGAGGCGCTGCGGGCGGGAGGCGACGACTACGTGACGAAGCCGTTCAGCCTGGCCGAGGTGGTCGCGCGCGTGCAGGCGATCCTGCGGCGCACGGCGGGCGACCTCCCCGGCGACGTCCTGCGCTACGAGGACCTCGTCCTCGACGAGGCGCGGCACGAGGTCTTCCGCGGGGAGACGCCGGTGCAGCTGACCGCGACGGAGTTCGCGCTGCTGCGCTACTTCCTGCTCAACCCGCGGCGGGTGCTCTCGAAGGGCCAGATCCTCCAGAACGTGTGGCGCTACGACTTCAACGGGAACGCGAACGTCGTCGAGACCTACGTGAGCTACCTCCGCCGCAAGCTCGACACATCCGGGCCGCCGCTGATCAAGACCGTGCGGCAGGCCGGGTACATGCTGGAGGCGTGACGTGCTCGGGCGCCTGTCGCTGCGCGCGCGGCTGCTGCTCGTCGTTCTCGTGCTCGCGACGGTCGGGCTCGTCGCGGCCGACCTGGCGACGTACTCGTCGCTGAGCTCGTTCCTGCTCGACCGTACCGACAGCTCGCTCGATCAGACCGCGCATGCGATCTCCCGGCCTGGGCGCGACGACGAGGAGCCGCGGATCGCGCCGCCCGGCACCGTCGTCCAGGTCCGCTCGCTCGACGGCGCCACCGTGGTGGCCACCGTCGCCCGCCCCGCGCTTCCGGGCTACGCCGCGCCGTCCCCCGACCTACCCGCGACGATCGACCCGCCGAAGAACACGCCGGGCCCCGAGGCGGTCTCGTACTTCACCGTCGGCAGCGCCGGTGACGGCGACCGCTACCGCGTGCGCGCGTCGATCGAGGACGGCGCCACAGGAATGCTCGTCGTCGCGTCCTCCCTCGAGGACGTCGACTCGACGCTCCACCGGCTGCTCCTGATCGAGGCGCTCGTGACGATCCTGGTGATCGGAGGGATCGCCGGGCTCGGGCTCTGGGTCGTGCGGCTCGGGCTGCGCCCACTCGGCGAGATCGAGAACACCGCGGCCGCGATCGCCGCGGGCGACCTGTGGCAGCGGGTCGAGCGCGCCGAGGAACGGACCGAGGTTGGTCGCCTCGGTCTTTCGCTCAACGCGATGCTCGCGCAGATCGAGAGCGCCTTCCGTGCGCAGGAGGCCTCGGAGCGGAAGCTGCGGCGGTTCGTCGCGGACGCCTCGCACGAGCTGCGCACGCCGCTCGCCGCCGTGCGCGCGTACGCGGAGCTCTACGACCGCGGCGCCGCGGAGCGGCCGGCCGACCTCGAGCGGTCGATGAAGGGGATCAGCCGCGAGTCGGAGCGGATGAGCGTGCTCGTCGACGACCTGCTACTCCTTGCCCGCCTCGACGACGGGCGACCCCTCGAGCGGGTCCCGGTCGCGCTCGACGAGGTCGTCGGCGAGGCGGTCGAGACCGCGCACGCTGTCGAGCCGGGGCGGCAGATCGACCTCACCGCCGAGCCGGTCGCGGTGGTCGGCGATCGGGTGCGGCTCCGCCAGATCGTCGACAACCTCCTCGCGAACGTCCGCGCCCACACGCCCGCCGACACTGCCGTCTCGGTCACGCTGACCCGCGTGAACGGCAGCGCCGAGATCGCCGTCACGGACTCGGGCCCGGGCCTCGACGCCGAGCACCTCGCGCACGTCTTCGAGCGCTTCTACCGCGCCGACGCCTCGCGCGCCCGCGCGAGCGGCGGCGTCGGTCTCGGGCTGGCGATCGTCGCCGCGGTCGCGGAGGCCCACGGCGGGAGCGTCTCCGCCAGCTCGGAGCCCGGCAAGGGGGCGACGTTTCGCATCGCCTTGCCGCTCGCCGACACCGGCGAGCCGCCCGAGGCCTGAGCCTTCACAGGCGTTTCACAGGCCGTTCTCAGAGCCGCTTCAGAACCTGCTGCTGCCATGTCGGTGGGAGGCATGACGAAAGGAAAGGGATGCGAAGAACAGTTGTCAAACTCGCGGCAGGAGCCGGTGCGGTCGTCCTCGTCGCCGGCGCCGGAGCCGCCACCTATGCGGCGCTCGACGACTCGCCGAGCGCGGTCGCACAGGCCGCGGTGAGCGGCAGCCCGGCCGCCGCGACCAGCGGCGGGACCGTGTCCGACGTCTACGACCGCGCGAACGCGTCGGTCGTCGAGATCACGGTGACGCTCGGCTCCGGGTCGACCCCGGGTGGCCCGGGTGGAGGCGGGGCCTCGCAGGCGCAGGGCTCGGGCTTCGTCTACGACGGGGACGGCCACGTCGTCACGAACGCGCACGTCGTCGAGAACGCGACCTCGATCCAGGTGCGCTTCGCGAACGGCGAGACGGCCGACGCGACCCTGGTCGGCACCGACCCTTCGACCGACCTCGCCGTGATCGACGTCGACGCGCCGTCGTCCTCGTTCACGCCGCTGACGCTCGCCGACTCGTCGGCGGTGGCGGTCGGCCAGGAGGTCGTCGCGATCGGGAGCCCCTTCGGTCTCGAGAACACCGTGACCTCGGGGATCGTCAGCGCCCTCGACCGCTCGATGCAGGCGCCGAACGGCTACACGATCAACGGCGCCATCCAGACCGACGCGGCGATCAACCACGGCAACTCGGGCGGGCCGCTGCTCGACCTGCAGGGGCGCGTGATCGGCGTCAACTCGCAGATCGAGAGCGACTCCGGTGGAAGCGACGGCGTCGGCTTCGCCTTGCCGTCGAACACGGTGAAGTCGATCGCCTCGCAGCTGGTCGACGGCGGGACCGTCGAGCACGCCTACCTGGGCGTGGCCCTCAGCGCGCCGCAGGACGGCGGCGCCGGCGCCGCGGTCTCCGAGGTTCGCAGCGGGACACCTGCGGCGGCGGCCGGGCTCGAGGCGGGCGACCGCATCACCTCCGTCGACGGGGACTCGGTGGCGTCCGTGCAGGAGCTCCAGAGCACGATCGACACCAGGAAGCCGGGCGACTCGGTCAAGATCGGCTACGTGCGCGACGGAGCGAGCCACACCGTGACCGTGACACTCGGTACGCGACCTTCCTGACGCGAGGAGACGAGCGGCGATGCAGGACCACGATCACCACCGGACGGGCATGACCAGACGCGATTCGTTGCGGAAGCTCGGAGGAGTGGCGGCGCTGGCGCTGGGCGGCGCCGCCGGGATCGAGGTCCTCGACCCCAGAGACGCGGCCGGCGCAGGCCCGGCCGCCGTCTCGGCGGGCCTCGTCAGCTGTGTGCTGACGCCCGAGATGACCGAGGGCCCCTTCTTCCTCGACGGCGACAACGTGCGACGCGACGTCCGCGAAGGACGGCCCGGCGTGCCGCTGCTCCTCCGCACGACCGTCCTCGACGTGTCGTCCTGCAAGCCGATCAGAGGCGCCGCGGTCGATATCTGGCACTGCGATGCCGGCGGCACCTACTCGGGGTTCGCGCAGGAGGGGACCGAGGGCCGCACCTTCATGCGCGGGATCCAGCGGACGGACGCAAACGGCCTCGCGCGCTTCACCACCGTCTACCCGGGCTGGTACGAGGGCCGGACCGTGCACGTCCACGTGCGCGTGTACCTCGGCGGCAGCGTCGTCCACACCGGCCAGCTCTTCTTCCCGGACGCCCTGACCGACGCGGTCTACCGGCGCGCGCCGTACAACCGCCGGCCGGGCCGGACGACGCGGAACGCAACGGACTCGATCTTCCGCAACGGCGGCTCGCGCTCGATGCTGCGTCTCGCAAGGGCGGGGACGGGCTACGTCGCGAGCATCGCGATGGGCGTCAGCCGCTCGTAGGGCCCGGGGAAATACGTGCGCGCCGCGACTCGTTGAGACTCGTTGTAGACGCAAGCGAGTTGCGGGAGGCGCGTGAGGACGAGGACGACTGCCGTTGGTGTGCTGTTCGCCACGACGACCGCGGTCGTCTGGGGCGGGCAGTTCGTCGTCGGCAAGTCGGCGCTCGAGAGCGTGGACGCCGCGCCGCTCTCGACGATCCGGTACGCGCTCGCCGCTGCACTCTGGCTCGCGGTGCTCGCCGTGCTCGAAGGGCCCCGCTCCCTCCGTCTCGACGGACGCGGCTGGCGCCTGTTCTGGCTCGGCTCCCTCGGCTTCGCCGGCTTCAACCTCCTCGCCTACACGGGGCTCGCGCACGCGCGGCCGCAGAGCGCCTCGCTGATCGTGGCGCTCGGCCCGCTGCTCACGGCGCTCGTCCTCTGGCGGCGGACCCGGATACGCCCCTCGCGGGCGACGTTCGCGTTCCTCGGCGTGGCTCTGGTCGGCGTCGCGCTCGTCGTCAGCGAGGGCCATCCGGCGACGATCGTCGAGGGTGCGATCGGCTGGGGCGACGGGCTCGTGCTCGCCGGCGTGTTCAGCTTCGTGCTCTACAGCCTGGGCGCCGCCGAGTTCCGGCACCTGTCGCCGCTCCGCTACACGGCGCTCACCGCCGGGCTCGGGTGGCTGACGATGGCCGCGGCGACCGCGGTCCTGGTCGGCGTCGGGCTCGCCGCGTGGCCGTCCGCCGCCCAGCTGCAGGACGTGACGCCGCAGATCGCCTACCTCGCGATCCCCGGCGCGGTCGTCGCCGTGCTGACCTGGAACGCCGCGATCGGAGCGATCGGCCCCCAGAACGCGGTCCTCTTCTCGAACCTGATCCCCGTGACGACGTTCGTGATCGAGATCGTCCGCGGCTACCGGCCGAACGGCGTCGAGGTCGCAGGAGCCGCTCTCACGATCGCCGCCCTCGTCGCGAACAACCTGCTCGCCCGGCGGGTGCAGGCGCGTCGCAAGGAGCGCGTCGCGGAGCCGGCGTACGAGCTCGAGCTCTCCGAAGCGGCCTGAGCCGCGCGGTTCAGAGAAGCTCCTTCAGCATCGCCGCGTTCGTGGGCGCCTGCGCCACCTCGGCCAGGCCGCCCGCGAGGTCGCGCGGCACCTCGGCGCCGCCCGAGCGGCCGTTGTTGTTGAACATCGCGTAGACGACGACCCCCTCCCGGTCGAGCTCGTGCAGCGTGGCGGCCCACTCCCCGAGCTGCTCGCGCGAGTAGAGGTAGTCGAACCGCTCGGCCGTGCTGCCCGTCCGCTTGAACCACGTCGCGCGGTTGCGGCCGTGGAAACGGATGTATGCCGTCCCGGACGTCCGGGCGACGACGAGCGGGATCACGTCGGGCGGCGCGTCGACCGTGACGTACGTCATCCCGTGCTCCTCGAGGAACGCGAGCGGCTCGGCAGGCTCGTCGAACCATGCCTTGTGGCGGAACTCGACGAGCATCTCGTACCCGTCGAGCTGCTCGCGCGCCCACTCGAGGTACTCGTACGAGCGGGGCCTCGGCACGACGTACGGCGGGAACTGCATCAGGATCCCGCCGAGCTTCCGCGCCTCGCGGAGGGGCTCGAGGGCGTGGAGGAAGCGCCGGAAGACCTCGGCGCGCACCTCGCGCGAGGGCCGGTCGACGCGCCCGCGCTCGTCCGTCTCCACGTCCCCGTGCAGGTCCTCGGGCAGCGCGTCGAGTCGCACCGGATGCCGCGTCATCAGCCCGAACGCCTTCACGTGCATCACGAACCCCTCGGGCAGCAGCCGCGCCCAGCGCGCGACGAGGTCCTCGTCGGGCAGCCGGTAGAAGGTCGAGTTCGCCTCGACGACGTCGAAGCGCTCCGCGTAGTACGCGAGCCGCTCGCCGCTCTTGACGCCCTTCGGGTACCACGCCTTCGTGAAGCTCTCGTCCGCCCACGAGCAGGTCCCGACCCTGATCACGTCTCCACGCTAGGCGATGTGAGCGCGGCGGCGAGGGTCAGTACACGACGAGCCGGTCGCGGTGCACCGCCTCGAGCCCGTGCGGGCGCCGGACGATCTCGGTCCCCGAGGCGCCGGCGATGCCTTTCGCGAACGCCGCGCCGTCCGGCGCGACGAGCTCGACGGCGTCGCCGGCCGTGAAGTGGCCCTCGCAGGAGACGACCCCGACCGCGAGCAGGCTCTTGCTCTCCCGTGCGACCGCTCGGTGGGCGCCGCTGTCCACGTGGATCCGCCCCACGACCGGGCGCCCGAAGCGGAGCCACACCTTGTACCCGGACAGCGCGGCGCCGTCGCCCCGAAAACGCGTCCCGTGCGGCTCCCCGGCGAGGATCTGCGGGACGACGGACGGGCCGGTGCCGCTCGCGATCACGGTCGGGATCCCACCCGCGGCCGCCATCTGCGCGGCGAGGACCTTGCTCTGCATCCCCCCACGGCCGAGCCGTGACGGCTCGCCGAACGCCGCCTCGGTCGCCGCAGAGCCGTCGGTGACGAGCTCCGCCCCCGGCGTTCCCGGCGCCTGCGTGTAGACGCCCTCGACCTCGGTGAGCAGCAGGAGCAGCCGCGCGCGCACGAGCAGCGCGACGTGCGCGGCGAGCGCGTCGTTGTCCCCGAACGCGATCTCGTCGGTCGCGGTCGCATCGTTCTCGTTCACGATCGGGACGGCGCCGAGCGCCAGCAGCTCCTGGAGCGCATTGCGCGCGTGGACGTAGGCCGCCCGGTCGGCCACATCGCTCGCCGTGAGCAGGACCTGCGCCGCGTGCACGCCTTCCCGCCCGAGCGCCTGCTCCCACGCCCGCTGGAGCCGTCCCTGCCCGAGCGCCGACGCTGCCTGGAGCTTCGGCACCGAGCGCGGGCGGCGCTCGAGGCCGAGGAACGGCAGGCCGAGCGCGATCGCGCCCGACGACACGACTGCGACCGGCTCGCCCCCTCGGACGAGCGCGGCGATCTCACGGGCGCGCGCGTCCAGCACCCGTCGACGGACGCGTCCGCCTGGGCCTGCGACGAGGCTCGTCCCGAGCTTGACGACGACGGTCATCGCCGCTGCGTCGCGTCTCCGATCACCCGGTACTGGCGGAGCCAGAGGTCGCGGTACGTCACCGGGCCGCGTGGTCCCGGCGAGCCGTCGACGTTGATCCCCGTCTCCGGCGAGCCGGTCAGCGCAAACCCGTCGGTGAACCGGGTGGTCGCGTGCCAGAACGCCGCGGTGCCGCGGTAGCCGTCGAGGAACGCCTCGGCCGCCGCCTCGTCCTCGGCCACGATGCCGGCGGCGAGGCCGGAGGTCTCGTCGTTGGCGACCCGAACGGCCTCGTCGAGCCCCTCGACGAGCACGGCGGTCACCGTGCCGACGCGCTCGGCGTCGTTCGCCCACTCGTAGCCGACGGGTCGGTCGAGCGGCGTCGCGTCTCCCACCGTGCCGACCACGTCGAGGCCGTGCCCGCGGATCTGCTCGACGAGCCGCTCGCCGAGCGCCGCCGTGTCACGGTCGACGAGCAGCAGGTTCAGGCGGTTGCAGACACCCAACCGGTCGAGGCTCGCGTCCACGAGGGCGGATGCGCGTTCCGGAGAGGCGGAGCTGTGCACGTAGAGCACGCCCCCGCCCTCGGCGTGCGCGAGCGTGCGGACGCCGTGCTCGGCCGCGAGGCGCGCGAGGCTCGCGGTCGTCTCGCCGCTCCCGCGGAGGATCACGAGCGGGATCTCGCGCGGCAGCGAGACGAGGATGCGCGCTCCCTCGCGGTCGGCGGAGCGAACGAGCCCGACCGCGGCACCCGGCAGCCCGGCTGCCTCGAGGGCGGGGCGGAGCACGTCGTCCACGAGGATCGTGACCGTTCCGAGCGCGGCGCCGCCGGTGCGGAGCACGGCGGTGTTGAGGCTCTTGAGGAGCTGTCCCGCGACGTCGAGCGCGACGTTCGGGCGCGCCTCGAAGTTCGCCCCCACGGTGCCGATCGGGATCCGGCGCTCCGTCACCTGCAGGCCGTTCTCGAGCGTCCACGAGTCGGCCTCTCTCGCGAGGGGCTCGATCTCGGCCATCGCCTCGACCTGGCCCGCGAGCGCCTCGAGGCGGGCGTCGTCGAGCCGGAGGCGATCGAGCGTCCCCGCGTCGAGCCGGCCCTCCGCCGCATCGCAGTCCGTGCGGTTCGCGGAGAGGATCGCCGCGCGGCGCTCGCGCACGAGGACAGCCGCCCGCCGAAGCGCGTCGGCCACGAGGTCGTCCCGGAGGGAGGGCGCGGCGTGCCGCGCCGCCGCCGCTTCGTCCGCGATCGCCTGTCGGAGAGAGCCCATCGAACGTGAATGTAGTGAGGACCGCCCCTTTCGCCAGTCGCGGCGGTGTGCACCTCACCGGGAAGCACCTGCAAAACGGGGGATAGACATGCCCGGGCCGCCGTTCGAGACTGGCGCCACGACCCGCGCGCGAGGGGCGGGTCCCGGTCGGAGAGGACGGAGCGATGCACATCAACCTCGGTGGCGCGGTCGCAGGGGCAGCCACGGCGATCTCGGTGCTGGACGAGTACTTCCAGGAGCTGTACCGCATCCAGCGCATCCCGCCGTCGATCCCCCACACGCAGGGCGTCGTCGAGCTCACGCTGCTCCTCGACGCGCCGCGCTTCGAGATGGTCACGCCGGCGAGCGGAGATCCGTACACGCGACTGCTCCTGACCGGGACGGTCGAGCGCCGCTTCGGCGGGAACCCGCCCGAGGTCTTCCCGCTCGACGTCAAGGTGCTGCTCACGCTCGTCCCCCTGGCGGAGGCGACGGTCGGCCTCCGGTTCGACGGGATCGACGGGACACTGTCCGCGCCGTTGACCGCCGGCGACGTCCAGACGCTGTTCGCGGGTCCGGTGTTCGCGCCGCTCCTCGCCGGGATCCAGATCCCGTCCGGCAAGCGGATCATCGAGGGCCTGCGGGGCCTCGACGACCGCTTCGACACCCCCGTGGCCGACTGGGCGTTCGAGGTCACGCTGATGCCCGCAGGGAGCGACACCGTCGACTCGTTCATGGCCTCGGTCGGCTTCCTCACGGCGAGCCCCGACCTCGGCGAGAGCTTCCTGCCGCAGGGCCAGGAGTTCGCGATCGCGTTCAGCCAGTGGTTCCTGGACTTCATCCTCGACACGGGCGCGAAGGCGCAGGAGGGCCAGGACGTCGGCGGCGGGGAGATCCAGACGCCGCTCAGGATCTTCATGAACCCGGACTCGATCCAGGTCAACGGCAGCGCCGTGAAGGAGGTGCCGTCGATCCTGCCCGACGTCACGGTCACGTTCGTCGGGCCGATGCGCCCGTTCCTCGTGCGCGGCACGACCGTGATGGGCTTCGACATGGACGACATCGAGGTCGACGTCGGAGACTTCGCGGAGGTCTTCTACTGGGTGGTGAAGTGGTTCACGACGGTGTTCGCCGGGGTCGCGCTCGTCAGCGGCGTCGGCGCCCTGACCGTCGTGGGGATCCTCACGTGGCTGACGCTCGTACAGCTCGCCTGGAACGCGGACGTCGCGATCGGCAACGCCCCGAACCTCGTCCGGGACGGGCTCGCGAACGCGCTCGGCTCCGGCCTCACCGCGCTCTCCGAGAGCCTCGACGACGACACCGACGCCGGCCAGGTTCGGATCGACTCGACACCCGACAGCCTGCAGGTCGTCGACAGCCACCTGATCTTCCTCGCGCAGGTGCTCGTCTCGCCGCGGACGATGCAGCTCGTCTCCGGCGAGTACTCGAAGAAGCTCCGCCGCTTCGTCATCTTCGAGCTGGAGGACGGCCGGCGGTTCCGGGCGCAGGAGCTGGCGCGGCTGATGGCGGCGGGCAAGGTCACCGTCCCCGGCTTCCACCAGGTCCGACAGAGCTACCTCCGCGCCAACCCGGACAACGCCGAGGCGAACAACCTGCTCCGGACCTTCAAGGCGAACCTGACGCAGGAGGTCGTCCTGCGGAACGCCTGACGACCGCATCGTGAACCCGTAGAAGACCGCAGCGGGTGCGCCGCGTTCCCCGAGCTCTCCGGACGTGCGTCCCGGCAGAGTGGATTCGGGCGAACGAAAGGCGGTGAGGCGGTGGCCCGTCCGCGGGGAACAATTGGCGACGACTTCGCGGTCGACCTCTACTGGCTGCCGCTCGGCGCCGGCGGACACTCCGTCCGCCTCAACGGGCGCGTCTACGAGGCCGCGCTGAGCACGTTCCAGCGACGGCGCCGCCTCGACCTCTACCACTCCGCCCTCGAGGTGACGACGCCGGACGGCGTGACCGTGATCGAGATGGCGCCCGAGCTGATCGGCGCGCGCGGCGACCATGGCGCCGTCGCCCGCGGCCCCGTCGGGAGCCGCCTGCTCGGCAGGTCGGCGCTGTTTCGCTACGAGGTGCGCCGCTGGCTCGGCGGCGTCATCCCCGACGTCGACGAGGCGGTCGAGAGCCCTCGCCGGCTGGCGGACGGCCCCGGGCTCGCGCGTCGGGTGCTCGAGCTCGTTCCACGGGTGCCGACGCCCGTCTGGGGCCGCGACGAGCTGCAGACCGGCGAGATGTGGAACTCGAACTCGCTGATCTCCTGGCTGGTCGCATCCGTCGGCCTCGACGTGGACGCGATCGCGCCGCCGCCCGGGGGCCGCGCGCCCGGCTGGGACGCCGGGATCGTCGTCGCCCGCCGCACCGGAGCGGCGGGAAAGGATGTGGAGCGGTGAGAAAGGTGACCTGGACACTCGTGGCTCTCGGGCTCGCGCTCGTATACACGCGTCTGCGCCAGCCGATCCTCACCTGGGGCGCCACCGACGAGGAGGCAGCGGCGAGGCTCCCGGGCGACGAGCTGCTCGAGGATGCCGACGGCGTCGCGACCCGCGCGATCACGATCGACGCGCCCCCGTCCGCCGTGTGGCCCTGGCTCGCGCAGATGGGGCCCGCCCCGCGCGGCGGCGCATACACGTACGACTGGATCGAGAACCTCCTGCGCCTGGACATGCACAGCGTCGACCGCGTGCTGCCGGAGTTCCAGCACCCCCGGGTCGGCGAAGGCTTCGGCTTCGGCGAGAACACGATGCGCTACGCGATCGTCGACCCGGAGCGCACGCTGGCGCTCCGCTCGGCCGACGGCAACTGGGTCTGGACGTTCGTCCTCGAGGAGCGCGACGGCCGCACCCGCCTGCTCAGCCGGAACCGCTTCCGCCTGCCGAGGCTCCGCGACCGGATCGGGATGCTGCCGATGGAGCCGGGCTCGCTCGTCATGGAGCGGAAGATGCTGCGCGGCATCAAACAGCGCGCGGAGACGCTCGCCGCACAGGAGTCGCCCGCGAGCGCGTGACTGCCCCGACCGGTGACGGCTTCGCGACGAAGTGAAGGTCGTGCGCACCTTCGAGAGACATGCCGGAACCGTCGCCCGGTGCGACGTCCAGCACGAACGAAGGACTGTTCCAGCGCTCGTACTGTTCGGCGTCGATGTAGAACGGGCAGCCGTCGATCTCGTCGAGGAGGAGGTCGTTCGGCCCGACGAGAAGCTCGCCCTCCGCGAAGCACATCGGGGAGCTGCCGTCGCAGCAGCCCCCCGACTGGAAGAGCATCAGCGGACCGTGCTCGGCGCGCAGGCGCCGGAGTGCCGCGAGGGCGGCCTCGGTGGCGACGATCTTGCGGGCCGGTTCCGCCTGCATCGCCCTAGAAGAACCCGAGCGGCTTCGGGTCGTAGGAGACGAGCATGCACTTCGTCTGCGTGTAGTGGTCGAG
>DASSJV010000128.1:0-8014 GCA_035691005.1 Gaiella sp.
CCAGCATCTCGCGCACCCGCTCCTTCCGCTTCGCGCGCGACCAGCCGAGCAGCTCGAGCGGCAGCGAGACGTTCTTCGAGACGGTGCGCCAGTCGAACAGCACCGCATCCTGGAACACGATCCCGTAGTCGTGGTCGAGCCGCGCCTGGTGCGCGCTCTTGCCGTTCACACGGACCGTGCCGGAGCTCGGCGTGACGAGGTCGCCGATGATCCTGAGCAGCGTCGACTTTCCGCACCCGGAGGGACCGATCAGCGAGACGAACTCGCGCGGCGCGACCTCGAGATCGATGTTCTCGAGCGCGGTCACGCCGGTCCGGAACGACTTCGTCAGGTCTTGGATCGAGACGACGTTCGCGACGGCATCGGTCATGCGACGTGCTCCGGCGCGCGGTGGAGCATCAGGCGCTCGGCGAGCGCGACGAGCCCGAAGAGCACGAGCCCGAGCGCGGCGCAAACGATGTTCGTCGCCCACAGCGCGGTCGGCTGCAGCGAGTAGTACTGGTTGAAGTTCACGATCGCGCCGCCGAGTCCGTCCTGGATCGAGGCGGGCGTCTCGCCGATGATCGCGCCGATCACGCTCGCGGTCGCGGAGATCTTCAGCGCCGTGAACAGATACGGCAGCGACGCCGGCACGCGGAGCCGCCAGAGGATGCTCCAGCGGCTCGCCGCGTACGAGTCCAGCAGCTCGAACGCGCGCGGATCGGCCGACTTGAGGCCGCGCAGCGAGTTGATCGCGACGGGGAAGAAGGTGAGGTACGCCGCAAGAACCGAGACCGCCTTCCAGCCCTCGACGCCCTTCGAGCCGAGGCCGATCACGACCATGGGCGCGATCGCGAGGATCGGCACGGTCTGCGACGCGACGACGTACGGGAGCAGCCCCCGCTCGAGGAGCCGCGAGTGGACGAGCACCACCGCGAGCGCGAAGCCGAACACGGCCCCGAGCACGAACCCGGCGAGCGCCTCCTTCGCCGTGAACCACGCGGCGTCGAGGAGCGGGTGGATCAGCGCCGGGCCGCCCTCGGTGACCGGCTCGCGGAACGCGTTGAGGATGTCGTGGATGTGCGGCATCGTCGTGTCGTCCACGAGGAACGGCCACGTCCAGCCGGTCGTCTCCCAGAGCCACTTGTATCCCTCCCACGCGCCCCAGAGCACGGCGAGGACGAGCACGAACGTCGCCAACCGTCCGAGGGTGGGCACGATCCGCGCCGGGCGCCGCTCGACTGCGACGGACGTCATCTGGGCGCATTCCTTACCACACCCACGGCCCGACAAGGGCGTTAAGCTCGGGCGCTGTGCCGCTCGATCCGTCCCGTGCCGTCACGCGTCTCGAGGAGCTCCGCTCGCTGACGGGGAACGAGGACGGCGCGCAGCGCGTCGCGTGGACGGACACGTGGGCGGCGGGCCGCGCCTGGCTCGCGGAGAGCCTCTCCGACCTGCCGCTCGAGGTCGAGCGCGACCAGGCCGGGAACGACTGGTACACGCTCCGCGGCGACACCGAGCGCGCGGTCCTGCTCGGCGGGCACATGGACTCGGTCCCGAACGGTGGCTGGCTCGACGGGTGCCTCAACGTGCTCGGCGCGGCGGAGGTCCTGCGGCGGATCGCAGACGAGGGCACGCCACCCGTCACCGTCCGACTCGTCGACTGGGCCGACGAGGAGGGCGCGCGGTTCGGCCGCTCGCTGTTCGGCTCCTCGGCCGCGGGCGGCTCGATGGCCGACCAGGACGAGCTGCGCGCGCTCACCGATCGCGACGGCGTCTCGCTGCCCGACGCGATCGGCGCCTTCGGCATCGAGCTCGACCGGGCGCTCGACGCACGCTCCCAGCTCGAGCACGCGGCTGCCTACCTGGAGCTCCACATCGAGCAGGGGCCCGTGCTCGAGTCGCTCGACCTGCCGCTCGGCGCCGTGCTCGGCACGTTCGGGGTGGAGCGCTGGCGCATCACGTGGCGCGGTCAGGCCGCACACGCCGGCTCGACGCCGATGGACCAGCGCCGCGACGCGCTCGCCGGCGCCGCGAAGCTCGCCCTCGCGATCCGCGATGTCGCGCGCGAGACCGGCGACGGGGCGGTCTGCACCTCCGGCGGCGTCGTCTGCAGGCCGGGGATCGTGACCTCGGTCGTCGAGACCGCCGAGCAGCTCCTCGACCAGCGACACCTCGACGCCGGGAAGCTCGCGTCGATGCTCTCGCGCGCGCAGGAGCTGTCGCGCACGTTCGCCGAGGAGGAGCGGATCGACGTCGACTGGGAGCGGATCTGGAGCATCGAGCCGATCCTCTTCGACGAGACGCTGATCGGGTTCGCGGACGAGGCGATCCGCGAGGTCGCGGGCACCTCGCACCGCCTGCCGTCGGGCCCGCTCCACGACGCGGCCGAGGTCGCGCGCGCGGGCGTGCCGACCGTGATGCTCTTCGTCCAGAGCCTCCGCGGCCTCTCGCACACGAAGCTCGAGGACACGAAGCCCCAGCACCTCGAGCTCGCGGTCGCCGCGCTCGACCGCCTCGCCTCGAAGACGATCGCCCACGTCGCGGCCTCCTAGATGCCGCCGAGCACCCGTGCCCCGGCGCCGGGGGCGATCGCGGCGGGGCTCGTCGTCGGCTGCTTCCTCACCTGGAACGTCTCGAACGTCGGGGCTGCGGCCGACCCGCTCGCCGAGGCGTACGGCGTCTCGCTCGCCGTCGTCGGGCTCCTCACGACGGCGCTGTTCGTCACGCACCTCGCCTCGCAGCTCCCCGCCGGCCTCTGGTCGGATCGGTTCGGCCCGCACCGGATCGCCCTCGCCGCGTGCGCCTGCGCGGCGGTCGGGAACGCCGTGCTGCTCGGCGACGACGAGATCGCGCTCGGCATCGTCGGTCGGCTCGTCGTCGGGCTCGGCTCCGGCGCGGGGTTCGTCGCGGGACTCGACCTCGTCCGGGCAGGCGGCGGCGGCCCTGTCCTGCACGGCGTCTACGGCGCCGCGACGATGGCGGGCGGCGGGCTCGCGCTCGTGATCGTGCCGCCCTTGACGGACGCGACGAGCTGGCGCGCGACCTACGCCGCGGCGCTCGTCCTCGCGCTCGCGGCCGCGGTGCCGACCGCGCTCGTCCACGGCCTGCATCGGGTCGGACCCTCGAGGCGCGGGGTCCTCGGCGACCGGCGGCTCCTGCCGCTCGGCGTCCTCCAGGCCGCGAGCTTCGGTCTCGCCGTCGTCGCGGGCAACTGGGTCGTGCCGCTCCTCGAGCGCCAGGACGCGAGCTCGGCCGTCGCCGGCGCGGTCGGGGGCATGATCCTCCTCGCCGGGATCGTGACGCGGCCGCTCGGCGGGGCGGCGACGCACCGGCGCCCCGAGCGCCTGACCGCGCTGCTCGCGGGCTCGCTCCTGGCCGTCGCGGCCGGCTCGCTCCTCCTCGCCGCGGGTGGGCCGACCTGGCTGTCCGGACTGGGCGCGCTCTGCCTCGGTCTGGCCGCCGGCCTCCCGTTCGCCGCGATCTTCGACGTGGCGCAACGGCTTCGGCCGGACGCCCCGGGTGCGGCGGTCGCCCTCGTCAATGCCTGCGCGATCCTCGCCGTGCTCGTCGGCACGCCGCTCGCGGGCCTCGCCTTCGAGCTCCCCGGCGACGGCCGCCTCGCGTTCGTCGCGATTGCCGTCCTCGCCGCGGCCGCCCTGCCGTTCGTCGGCCGGCTGCCGCCGACCGACCCGGCTGGCGGGAGGGGCGGCGACCGCGGATACTGAATGCCTCGCACACGACGGAGGAACAGCACATGCCACTCTCTTTCGGCGTCACCGTCCTGCCCGACCCGCCCGCATCCCGGCTCGTCGAGCTGATGAAGCTCGGCGAGGACAACGGCTTCGCGATCGGCTGGACGTACGACTCCCACGTGCTCTGGCAGGAGTCGTTCGTCCAGCTGACCATGGCGATCCAGGCCACGTCGCGCATGAAGTTCGGGCACCTCGTCACGAACCCC
Organism: Gaiella sp.; assembly: GCA_035691005.1. GTDB lineage: Bacteria > Actinomycetota > Thermoleophilia > Gaiellales > Gaiellaceae > Gaiella. The sequence goes on from DASSJV010000128.1 coordinate 3,941, forward strand.
GGCACGCGCGAGCCGACGGTGCTCGCGAGCCTCTACGCGACCATGCACGACATCTCCGACGGCCGGATGGTGATGGGCATCGGCCGCGGCGACTCGGCGAGGCGCTACATCGGCCAGCAGCCCGTCAAGGTGGCGGAGTTCGAGCGGCGCCTGACGATGATCAAGGCGTTCATGAACGGCGAGGAGGTGCACTGGAACGACAAGGACCTCCAGCTCAAGTGGGTGCGGCCGGAGCTGCCTCCCATCCCGATGTGGGTCGCCGGGTACGGCCCGAAGGCGCTCGGCGTCGCGGGCCGCGTCGGCGACGGAGTGATCATCCAGCTCGCCGACCCCGAGATCGTCCAGTGGATCATGCGCACCGCGCGCGAGGCCGCGGAGGCGGCAGGACGCGACCCGTCGGCGCTCAAGTGCATCGTCTGCGCCCCGAGCCACGTCGGGCCGATCGAGGACGGGCGCGAGCAGACCCGCTGGTTCCCCGCGATGGTGTCGAACCACGTGAAGGACCTGATCGAGCGGTACGGCACCGACGGCTCGGTCGTCCCGAAGGCGCTCACCGACTACGTCGAGGCGCGGAAGTTCTACGACTACGACGAGCACTCGCGCGTCGGCGCGAAGCACGGCGAGTTCGTCACCGACGAGATCTGCGACCGGTTCTCGGTGCTCGGCGACGTCGGACAGATCACCGAGAAGCTCCGCGAGCTGGAGTCGATCGGCGTCGACCACTACTCGATCTACCTGATGACGCACGGCCAGGAGGAGACCCTCGGCGCGTACGGCCGGGAGATCATCCCGCAGTTCGCCGGCGCGGCGGTCTGAGACCCGCATGAGCGAGAGCACGGACGCCTGGCGCGCCGTCGCCGCCGGCTGGGAGCGCCAGCGGCCGCTGTTCCTCGAGTCGACCCGCCTGGTCTCGGAGCGGCTCGTCGAGCTCCTCGACCCCCGGCCCGGCGAGACGATCCTCGAGCTCGCGGCAGGCCCGGGCGACACCGGCCTCCTGGCGGCGGGCGCGCTCGCGCCGGGCGGCCACCTCGTCTCGACCGACGTTGCGCCCGAGATGGTCGAGGCCGCGCGCCGCCGGGCGGCCGAGCTCGGGCTGGGCGAGCTCGTGTCGTTCGCGGTCGAGGACATGGAGTCGCTCTCGTTCGCCGACGCGTCGTTCGACGGCGCCCTCTGCCGCTGGGGGCTGATGCTCGTCCCGGACATGCAGGCGGCGGCGACGGAGATCGCCCGCGTCCTTCGGCCCGAGGGACGGATCGCCCTGGCGGTGTGGGCCGACCCGGACGACAACGACTGGATGACGGCGGCGGGGCGGAGCGCCGTCGACCTCGGGCTCGTCGAACGGCCCGACCCCGACGCGCCCGGGCCGTTCCGGCTCGCGCGGGAGGGCGCTCTCGAGAGCCTGCTCACCGAGGCAGGTCTCGCAGTGGAGCGCGTCGAGGAGGTCGCGGTGACGTGGCGCGCAGCCTCGCTCGACGCGTGGTGGGAGATCGCCCGCGACACGTCGCGGTCGCTCGCGGTAATCCTCGAGAGCACGACCGCCGAGGACGCGGAGGCGATCCGGGCCGGCGCCGAACGGCGCCTCGAGCGCTACGTCGAGGCCGACGGCTCGCTCACGGTGCCCGGCCGGACCTACGTCGCGCTGGCCCGGCGGCCCGGCTGAGGGCGTCGCCGAATGGCGAGGGCCGGACTTGAACCGGCGACACCACGGTTTTCAGCCGTGTGCTCTACCAACTGAGCTACCTCGCCCCGGGGCGTGAGTGTAGCGAGGCCCGACGTTCGGCCCGTGGGGGCGCGCACGCGGCCTGGCCGGCCTGGCCGGCAGGGAGGCCACCGACGGATCGACCACAGCCGCGCTGAAGGAGGTGTCCGCGGTGGACCCATGGGTTCCCCCGCGCTGCTGTAGCCTCACGCGCCGTGGCCGCCACCCCGAGGACCGTGACGATCGTCGGCGCCCCGCTCGACCTCGGCCAGGGCCGGCGCGGCGTCGACATGGGGCCCTCCGCGATCCGCTACGCCGGGCTCGAGGAGCGCCTTGCGTCGTTCGGCTGCACCGTCGTCGACCGCGGCAATCTCGCGACGCCCGAGCCCGAGGCGCTCGCGGTCCGTGACGAGCGCGCGCGGTTCCTGCCGGAGATCCTCGAGGCGTGCGCCGGTCTCGCCGGGCTCGTCGCCGAGGTGGTCGGCGAGGGAGGGCTGCCGGTTGTCCTCGGCGGCGACCACTCGATCGCGCTGGGCACGCTGGCCGGCCTTCGCACAGCGGCCGGGGAGGCCGGCGGAGTGATCTGGATCGACGCGCACGGTGACCTCAACACGCCCGAGACGAGCCCGTCGGGCAACGTGCACGGGATGCCGCTCGCCGCGGCGCTCGGGTTGGCCGGCCCCGGCTTCGCGCACCCGGGACTCGAGCTTCCCGCGGTCGACCCGCGACGCGTCGTGCTGCTCGGCGTCCGCTCGCTCGACCCGGCCGAGCGCACCGTCATCCGCGAGACGGGCATCCGCGCGATCACGATGACGGAGATCGACCGCATCGGGATCGAGCGTGCGGTGCTCGAGGCGATCGACCGCGCGTCCGGCCCCGGCTTCGTCCACGTGTCGCTCGACCTCGACGCCCTCGATCCAGAGGTCGCGCCGGGCGTCGGGACGCCGGTCAAAGGCGGCCTCACGTACCGCGAGGCGCATCTCGCGTGCGAGGACCTCGCCGAGTCGGGGTTCGTCGGCTCGCTCGAGCTCGTCGAGGCGAACCCGATCCTCGACCGCGAGAACGGCAGTGCGTCGATCGCGGTCGAGCTCGCCGCGAGCGCGCTCGGCCAGTCGATCCTCTAGAGGCGCGGGGTTCCCCCGCCGAAGAGAAGAGCGTCCGGGCCGGCTGACCGCGCCACGAACGCTCTTCGGTGGACTCGAGCCTAGCGGATCGGCGTCGGCGCGCCAAGGATCCGGATCCCCAGCGGCTGCCCTGGCTCCGCGTGCAGCATGGCCGCTGCGCTCCCGCGGTTGATCGCGATCGACATGTTGCGGTAGCTGTCCTCGTAGAGGATCACGTCCCCCGGGCGGGCGTCGGCAAACGTGCGCGCGGCGACTGCGAAGTAGCGCTCTCCGGCGAGCTCGAGCTCGACCCGCGAGCCCGGGACGAGGCCCACGCGCTCGACCTCCTCGCGCGTGAGGTTGAGGGCGATGTTGCCGAAACTGTCGACGTAGAGCATCATCGCGTCGATCCGGTCGTCCGAGAAGCGCGGCTGCGGGAGATCGAGTCGGACGAGTGCATCCGGGTCGAGCGGCGGGCCGAGTTCGGCGAGCGGCACGCCGTTCGCGAGATGTGCGGCCGCCGGCGCGAAGAGATCCCGTCCGTGGAACGTCCGCGAGATGCTGCCGAGCGCGTACTCCGGGTTCGCCAACTCCCGAACCTCCGCGATGCCCGCCCGCTCCGCGGCCGGCAGCAGCAGCCCGTTGTCGGGCCCCACGAAGAGACGCCCGTCGCGATCGGAGAGCGCCACCGGCCGGCGCACGCCGCCCACGCCCGGATCGACGACCGCCAGGTGGACGCCGGCGGGCATGTACGGGAGCGTGCTCGCGAGCACGTGCGCGCCCTGGAGCACGGCGGTCGCGGGAATCCCGTGCGTGAGGTCGATCACCCGCGCGTCGGGCGCGATCCGGGCGATCACGCCGTGGCAGGTGCCGACGAAGTCGTCCTGGAGACCGAAGTCGGTCAGGAAGCAGATGACCATCCGGCGACGAGTCTACGACGCGCGCGCAACTTGCCCGACCGCCTCGACGAGCGCGGCGAGGTCGCTCGAGCGGGCCTCGGCGGCGACGGTGAGGCCCGCCTCGCGCGCCGCGCGGGTCGTCTCGGGACCAATCGACACCACGGGCGTGCGCAACTCGACGCGCGCGAGGGCGCGAGCGGCCGAGGGAGAGGCGAGGACGACGAGGTCGCACGCGGGCCACTCGGCCGGCGTGAGCTCGACCGTGCGGTAGAGAGGGACGACATCTGCGTCGAGCGTGTCGGGCAGCAGCCGCCGAGCGCCCTCCGCGCCGGCAAACAGCACGCGCCCGGGCGACGGCGGAAGCGCCTCGAGG
>DASSJV010000129.1:0-13332 GCA_035691005.1 Gaiella sp.
CGGGCTGGCGCCGCGCACGCGGGAGAGCGTCGTCTCGACCGCGCGACGGTCGAAGGTGAGCACGCCGAGCAGCCCGAGGTTGGCGAGCGCGCACGCGAGGAGGCCGATCGCGGCGACCGCGAGCAGCGTCTCCGCCTGCGACCGCGCCGAGCGGAAACGGTCGAGCACGGGCCCGAGGGCGAGCTCCACCCGGCGCTCGTTCGGTCCCGCCGACGCGTAGCGGGCGTCCACGCGGTCGGCGGCGTCACGCAGGCCCGGCAGCGTCCCGCCGTCGACCCGGGCCCCGTCGAGGAGGTAGCGGTACTCGTACGCGAGCCGCAGCGGTGCGGTCGCGGCCAGCAAGGTCGGGTACTGCCCGGGTGAGACCAGCGCCTGCCCGTGGACGAGCTTCGTGTCGAGGTCCGGCGTGAATGCGACGTTCGGGGTGTCGAGCGAGCGATCGCCGAACCAGAAGCCGTCCTGCGGATCGCGGGGCGCGAAGACGCCTGTGACGACGACGGCGAGCGGACGCTGGTCGAACTGCGGGAAGTGACGGACGTCCGGCTCATCGCCGTCGGGCTGCAGCACCAGGCGGTCACCGACCTTCAGCTGGAGCTCCTGCGCGGTCGTCTTCGAGAGCGCGACCTCGAGCAGCGGCACCCGGGCTGCGCGGCTGCGCTCGGGGATGCTCGTGCTGACGGCGCGGACCCGGGCCCGGGTCGCGCGGGGCAGCCTGCCGCTGACGACGTTGATCTGCTCCCCGACGCCCGCTGCCGGCACCCGCAGGCTCACGTAGCGCACGAGGCCCTCGCCGACCGGCTGCACGTAGTACGGCGAGCGCACCACGGCCGAGCGCTCGATCACGAGGTCCTCGAGCGCGGCGGGGAGTGCCTCGTGCTGCGAGCGCTCCGCCCTTCGGTCGACCTCCGCGAGGGGGTCCGCGGCCGGGCCGGCCGGGATGCGTCCGGGCTCGAGCAGCCGTGGGTTCCGCGCTCCGACCGGCGCGCTCGAGAACGCGGCGCGCAGTCCGTCGTCCGAGAAGGCGTCGAACAGGCGGGGGAGCGCTGCGAACAGGAAGCACGTCGCGCCGACGAGGACGAACATCGTCAGCGGCGGGACCGGGTCGAGCCGAAGGCGGCGAACGACGAGGCCGAGCCCGGCGCCCAGCACCGCGAGCCCGCGACCGCGACGCCGGCCCGCTCGGGCCTCGACGACGCTCACGGGGCGGGCACCCCCTCACCCGCGCGGAGCACCGGCGCCGGCCGCAACCGGCGGATCACCTCGACCTGGACGAGCGCGATCGCGACGAGCGCCGCGAGCAGGACCACCTCGACGACGACGAGCGTCGTCCACGGAACGACCAGCTGGACGGGCGGGACCGGTGCCGCCCCGGACGTGCCGAGCCCGACGTTCGGCAGCACGAGCCACGACACGACGAGGCCGAGCACGGCGCCGCCCACCAGGCTCGCAAGGACGACGACGGCCGTCTCGAGGCCGACCAGGCTCGTCAGCTGGCCGCGCCGGAGGCCGAGCGAACGGAGCACCGCGAACTCGACCATGCGCGAGCGCGCCTCGGACGCCGCGTTCGCGGCGAAGCCTGCGGCGGCGAACACCGCGGCGACGGCGAAGCCGAGCGCGAGCGCGCCGATCACGCCGAGCGCCACGGGGTCGTCGAGCAGCGCCCGCTCGGACTCGGTCCGCGAGACGACGGAGATGCTCCGGAACGGCGCAGCGCGCAGGCGCTCCGCGACGCTCCGGTCGTCCGGCGTCTCGAGCCACCACTCCGAGGGCTGGAGGACGACGTGGTGGGACGCGAAGGAAGACGCGAGATAGGTCGGGAGGTCGGCCACGACGGCGGGCGTCTCCGGGTCGAGGGTCGGGAAGCGGTGGAAGCTGCCGACGATCCGCGCGGGCTGGGTGCCGGCCGACAGCGCGAGCGGCACCGTCTCGCCGACCGCGGTGTTCGTGGTCGCGAGGAAGGCGTCGCTCGCGAGGACCGGCAGAGCCTCGGGCGGGCCGGCTTGCCCCGGGCGCAGAAAGAACTGGACGATCGGCCTCGGCCCGACGGCGGTGAACCCGCCTGCGGTGTTCGCCGTGGTGGCGCTCGACCCCGTGCGCAGCTCTGCGCGCAGCGAGTCGGCGCCACGATGTGCCACCTCGATGCGGGGCGCGAGGTACGGGAAGTCAAAGCCGGTGACGTCGCTCTGCCAGCCGGAAGGGAGCGGGACGCGGCGCCACGTCCCGTCCGTCCCGGACGCGACCTCGAGGGACGCCACGTCGAGGGTCGCGCGACGGGAGACGAGGTAGAGCGCGGACGCATCGGCCTCGATGCCGACGACCGAGAGCGGATAGCGCGGGGGGATGGCGCGACCGCCGCGCAGGCGCCCGCCGAGGTCCACCTCGAGCCTGGCCGTCCTGTCGCTGGGCAGCGGGCGCCGGTACGAGAACAGCAGCCCGTCGCGGTCCTGCAGGTAGAGGACGAGCGACGGCTTGTCGACGTACCCGACGTCCCGGGCGGCGACGGGGCGCCACGGGGCGAACGAGAGACCTGCAGTCAGGGCGAGCCGCGTCGGCTCTCCCGGCAGCTCCAACGACGCGCCGCCGCCGGGGGAGGGCGCGAGCGGCCACAGCAGTTCCTCGAGCGGGCGCGAGGCGAAGTCGTCACGGACGTGCACCGCGGAGCCTGCACGACGCGCGTCGAACGCGAGAAACGTCGCCGTCTCGGTTCCGGCGCCGCCGACGGCAAACGTGTCGCTCGCCACCGGGAGCGCCGACACGGCGCCGAGCTGCGCGTAGCTCGACGCGAGCCCGATCGGCGGAGGCGCGCCCTCGACGGCCGACGGCTCGACCCGGACGTCGGCGCCCGAGGCGTGGCTCGCCTGATCGACCTGGGAGCGGTGCCAGGTGCTCGCGTACGTGGTCGCGAAGACCCCGATCGCGACCGCGAGGACGAGGAGGAGCACCGACCGCGAGTGGGCGCGCGGGCGGCGCGCGAGCTGCCAGAAGCCGAGCGCAGAGATCGCCCCCTGCGAGCCGGGCGTGAACCGCTCGACGAGCGCCGCGGCGAGCGGCACCGCCCGCAGCGACAGCAGCGCGCCCGCGAGGAGGAGGACGGCGGGCGCGGCCACGAGGAACGGGTCGATGCCGAGGCTTCCCTGGTGCGAGACGAGCGTCCCGTGGTAGCGGCGGAGCTGCCAGTAGCCGAGAAGCGCGAGCCCGGCGACGAGGAGGTCGAGGTGCGCGCGCTGCGCGAGCCCCGCGAGCGCGGGGCGACGCCGCTGGCGCGCGACCGAGAGGCGCCGCGCACGCAGGGCAGGGAGCGCGAGCCCGAGGATGCAGACGACGCCCGCGCCGGCCGCGAGCAGGTAGGACGTCGCGGTGACGTGCGGCTCGAGGTGCACGCCGACGTCCGCGAGCGGCCCGACGTGGTTGAGCGCGCGAAGCGACCCGGCCGCGAGCCACGGCGCGAGGGCCACCGCGGGAAGGGCGATGAGGGTCGCTTCCACGAACGCGAGCCCGGTGATCTGCAGCGCAGTTCCCCCGCGGAGGCGCAGCGTCTCCGTCACGCGGTAGCGCCGCTCGAGCAGGAGCGCCGTCGTGACGATCAGCCCGTAGGCCGCGAGCAGCGCGAGCTGGCTGAAGGGCACGAGCACGCCGGCTCTCGCGAGATGGAGCGAGTGGTCGGCTTCGTCGAGCACCCGGGGCAGGTTCGTCTGGACGTCGATCTGCTGGCCGGCGGGCCGGCCCTCGTTGAGGCGCGTCGCGAGGCCCGACAGCCGGCGCCTGAGCGCCGCCGCCTGGTCGAGCGTGACCCGCGTCGTGTCCGGCTCGAGCCGCCAGCGGAGGCTCTGGTCTCGGACGCCCAGGGCGTCGAAGCTCTCGCTCGTGGTGACGAACGGCCCGGCGCCCGCGGTCGCGAGCGGGTCGCCCCACCAGAACCCCGATGCGGTCTGCTCCGGGCGGTACGTCCCGACCACGCGGGCGGTGACGCGATGCGCCGCGTCCAGCCGGCTCTGTGCCTCGAGCACGTCGCCCACGTGGAGGCCGAGGTCGGAGGCGACCGAGGCCGGCAGCGCGACCTCGACGGGACTCGACGCCGTCGCGGGCCAGCGTCCGCTTGCGAGCGCGGCGTGCGCCCGGAGCTCGTCGACGAACCCGAACGCGATCGTCCCCCGCTCGGCGCGGAACGGCTCGGACTCGCCGCTCGCGAAGGTCGTCACGGGCACGTCGCCGAACGTCTCGTCGACGAGCTCGCGCACCCGCTGGTCGAGACCGCGATCGGCGCTGCCGCCGAAGACGTCGACGACGAGCTGGACGTTCGCGTCCTCCACGGGGACGCGGGCGAGACGGGCCCTGAGGCTGCTCTCCGCCACTGTGTCTGCGTAGATCGGGATTGCCGCCACCAGCGATGCGGCGAGGAGCACGACGAGGAACGCCGCGGCGGTGACGAGCCGGTCGGCCGCGGCTGTCTTCAGGGGCAAGCTCCAACGGCCACCGCGCACGTGGCGCCAAGTGGTACCACGCACCGGCTGCGCCTCGGCGCAGGAAGGCGCTCGGCCCGCGCGACCCTCGGTCCGATCCGTAGCGTTGCGGGATGGACGCCGGCGCGACGACGAGCGGCTCGATGTCGCGCCGGGGCGCGCTGCTCTTCGCCGCGATGTGCCTGATCTGGGGGATCCCGTACCTCCTGATCAAGGTCGCGGTCGACGACATGAGCCCGTCCGTGCTCGTCCTCGGGCGCACGCTCCTTGCCGCCGCGCTCCTGCTCCCGATCGCGGCCTACCGCGGCGAGCTCCGCCCGCTGCTGCCGTTCTGGCTCCCGCTCGTCGCGTTCGCCGGGATCGAGATCGCGCTGCCGTGGGTCCTGCTCGGCGCGGCGGAGACCGAGGTCTCGAGCTCGCTCACGGGTCTGTTGATCGCGGCCGTCCCGCTCGTCGCAGCGGTGATCGCGACCGCGAGCGGCGGGGAGCGCCTGCGTCTGACCGGCGCGGCCGGGCTCGCCCTCGGCGTCGTCGGGGTCGCGGCGATCGTCGGCGTCAACGTCGAGGGCGCGCACGCCATCCCGCTCGCGGAGATCGGTCTCGTCGCGGTCTGCTACGCGGTCGGGCCGGCGATCCTCCAACGCTGGCTGACGGGCCTCCCCGCGCTCGGCGTGATCGCCGCCTCGCTCCTCCTCACCGCGCTCGTGTACCTCCCGTTCGCGGCGACGCGGCTGCCGGACGAGACGCCCTCGACGGCGGCGCTCGCGTCGGTCGCCGCCCTGGCGGTCGTCTGCACCGCGCTCGCGTTCCTCGTCTTCTTCGCGCTGATCGGCGAGATCGGCCCCGTTCGTGCGACCGTGATCACGTACGTCAACCCCGCGGTCGCCGCGGTGCTCGGCGTCGTGATCCTCGACGAGCGCTTCACGCTCGGGATGGCGGTCGGGTTCGCGCTCGTCCTGGCCGGCTCGGTGCTCGCGACACGCCGCGGCGCGGCGCGCGTCGAGCCCCAGCCGGTGCTCGACCCGTCCTAGCCGGGCTCCGACTCGACGGCGGGCCGCGCGACGGGCGGCGTGTCGGCCGGCTCCTCCTCGTCGGCGCGGATGCTGTCGGCCGGCATGTTCTGTCGGCGCGAGAGGTAGAGCGGCGGCAGCGCGAGTGCGCTGATCCCGGCGCCGACCAGGTACGACGGCGCGTAGCCCCACACGTCCGCCGCACGGCCGAGCGCTGGCTGCGCCCAGACGCCGCCGGTCGAGCTCATCAGCGAGTCGAACGAGAGGATCGTCGCGCGCTGGCGCGAGGGGATCATCCCGTTCATGTAGGCCTGACGGATCGGTGTCGCGGCCGCAAAGAGCAGGCCCCAGACGACGATCATCGCGAGCACGCCCCAGAAGTTGTCGATCGTCCCGATCAGGCCGAGCGTGACGACGTTGAGCGCGGCGAGGACGATGAGGCCTGTGGTTCGCCGCGCGAAGAGCCGCCGGATGCGGGGCGCGACGAGCCCGCCGAGGATCTGCGCGCCGGCCGCGATCGCGGCCACGAGCCCTGCGATCTGATACGCCTGCGGGTCGCCCCAGAGCTCGAGCAGGTACGGCTGGAGGGCATAGAAGGCGTAGATGCCGACGCCCCCCGTGAGCAGCGACTCGACCATGAGCCACTTCACCGCGCTGACGCGCCAGCCGTACTCGATCGAGTTCGAGGCGATCCGGCGGACCTCCGTCGCGACCCCGGCGCTCCGGTCGGGGGTGAAGCCGAGGTCGTGCATCAGTCGGAACGCGACGACGAACATCACGAGCAGCACGATCCCGCGGAGGACGAACGGCACGCCGAGACCGGCCTGCTGCGCGATGTAGCCCCCCGCAACGGATCCCGTGAGCATCGCGGCGCCCGTTGCGATCTGCCCGCGCGCGAAGACGGCGTCCAGGTCTCCCTCGAACCCGGTCTCCGCGAGCGCGTCGACGAGCCACGCCTCCACCGCGCCGGAGAAGAAGGTGAAGCCGAGGCCGATCAGGATCGAGACGAGCGCCCACGCCCAGAAGGGCGCCTCGACCTTCCAGAGGAGAACGTAGAGCAGCGTCGAGGCGGACAGCGTGACGGTGCCGAGCAGGTACGACGCTCGCCGGCCGACGGTGTCGGCGACGATCCCTGTCGGCACCTCGAAGATCATCATCCCGGCCGTGAAGAACGCGTTCGCCGCGAACGCCTGGAGGTTCGAGAGTCCGGCGTCGAGCAGGAAGATCGTGTTGATCCCCCAGATCAGCGACGCCGCGAGCGTGTTCCCGAGGATCAGGGTGATGTAGGTGCGCTGGACGGAGCGAGGCGTCGCCATCGGACCCGTCCACGCTACGCGTCACCGAGGAGCGTGCGTCGGGCGCCGTCCGTCAGAGGTCGAAGCCCAGCTCGTCCAGCGAGACGTGCAGCTCGGCCGGGTCGTCGTAGACGCGGAACGCACCGGCCGCGAGCAGCTCGTCCGCCCCGTAGCCGCCGCTCAGCAGGCCGACGCTGAGCATCCCGGCGCGGCGGGCGGCGAGGAGGTCCCACACCGCGTCGCCGACGACGTAGCAGTCGCCCGGCTCGACCCCGAGCGCCTCCTGGCAGGCGAGAAAGAGGTCCGGCGCGGGCTTCGCCCGCCGTACGTCGCCGCGGTGGATCACGACCGTCTCGTCGCCGACCCCGAGCGCCTCGAGCGACTGGTCGATCTCCGGTCTTCGACCCGAGGTCGCGATCCCGTGCACGATCTCGCGCTCTCGAAGCTCCGCGAGGAGCTCGCGCGCGCCGGGGAGCGGGTGCCGCCCCGGCAGGAGCTCGCGGAAGATCTCTCCGTGCCGGTCCTGGATGTCCTCGACCTCCTTCGGCGAGAGCTCGCGACCGACCTCGCGGGCGACGGCGCGCGCGAAGAGCCCGCCGCTCATCCCGATCCGGCGGTGGATCCGCCAGCCGTCGATCGGCATCCCCTCCTCCGCGAGCGCCCGCTGCCACGCGAACACGTGCGCGTAGACCGTGTCGACGAGCGTCCCGTCGAGGTCGAAGATCAGCGCGGGCGCCATCGCGCGCCGAGCCTACTCCGGACGTGCCGTTCTAGCGCAGCTTCCGCAGGGCCGCGCCGAGCGCCTGGCCGCCGGCGAGCACCGGCTCGAACAGGTCGGCGTGCCGCTCGACCCGGTCCAGCGCGTCGCGCATCCCGAAGCGCCGCGGCGTCAGCTCCTCGGTCAGCTCGTCCCAGCGAAGCGGCGTCGACACCGGCGCGCCGGGCTTCGGCCGGACCGAGTAGACCGAGGCGATCGTCTTCCCTCGCGCGTTCTGCCGGTGGTCGACGAGGACTCCCTCGCGCTTCCGCTTCAGCCATTCGGTGGTGACGAGTCCCGGGTGCCGCTCCTCGAGCCCGCGCGCCACGCGTTCGGCGAACGCGTACGTCTGGTCGTAGGTCGCGCGGCGCGCGATCGGGACGAGCACGTGGATCCCGTCGGCGCCGCTCGTCTTCACGTACGAGTCGAGCCCGACCCGCTCGAGCTCCTCGCGGATCAGGTGGGCGACTCGGATCGCGAGCGCGAAGCCGTCGTCGGGCGGGTCGAGGTCGAAGAGCACGAAGTCAGGGCGCTCGGGCTTGTCGACGCGGGAGTACCACGCGTTCATGTCGATGCAGTTCATCTGCACCATCCAGAGCACGGCTTCCGGCGAGTTCAGGAGGGGGAAGTCGACGAGCCGCGAGCCGCCGTCGCGCGGGTACGTGCGGAAGGTGCGCGTCGGGATCCACGGGGGCATCCCCTTCGGCGCCTGCTTCTGGAAGTAGACGTCTCCGGTCGCGCCGTACGGGAAGCGCTTCATCGTGAACGGGCGGTTCCGGAGGTGCGGGACGAGCACCGGCGCGATCGCGCGGTAGTACTCGAACAGGTCCTGCTTCGTGATCCCGTCATCGGGAAAGAGGACACGTTCCGGGCTCGTGAGGCGGACCGTCCGCGGCGCCACGGAGCGGGTTGTACCCATCGGGCCACGCGCTGTCGACCTGATTTCACGGTCCGCCGCCGAGGTGTGCCCGAGCGTCGCGCGCTCCCCCTCTTGCGTGATGCGCCCGTGGTCGATTCGCCGAGGGTTCGTCGGGAGGCGCGGGTTGCCTGTTCGTCCAACAAGCCCCGCGCCCCCGTTTTCGTCCGAGGACCAGGGCCTTGTAAGGCTGCCCTACCGCGAATGTATGGTTTCGTCAGCGGGGTCGAGCTTCCCGCACGGCGTCAAGGAGACCATGCGGATGAACGACAGAGAGCACGCTGCCTGGCAGGGATTTCTCAACCTCCATGCCGCGCTCACGGACGAGCTCGACCGCTCGCTCCGGGAGAGCCACGGATTGACGTTGCCGCACTTCGAGGTGCTGCTGCACCTCGATCGAGCGCCGGGCAACCGCATGCGGATGAGCGACCTCGCCGCCTCGGTGCGCATGACCCAGAGCGGCGCCTCGCGACTCGTCGACCGTGTCGAGCGGGCCGGTCACGTGGTGCGACAGGAATGCGCTACGGACGGGCGTGTCCTCTACGCGCAGCTCTCCGAGAGCGGGAAGGCCCGGTTGCTCGAGGCACACCCCACGTACGTCGCGGGCGTCCGTGGCCGGTTCGTCGAGCGCTTCGACGTTCGCGTCCTGCGCAAGCTCGCGACAGGCTGGCAGCGCGCCTACCCGACCGTGACCGCGTTTGCCCTGATCGCCCCGGACCTGCCGCTCTCGGCCTAGCGTCTCGAGCGACGCGCCCGGGAGGATTCGAACCTCCGACCCGCGGATTAGAAGTCCAGCGCTCGGGGTCGTAGCTGCCCGCGACAGCTGAGACCTGGCTCGACGAGCCGTTCGTGGCCTGCGACGAACGCCGCCCGGATTCCGTCCCGCACCGCGAGCGCACTTCGTGTGAGCGGTGACGGCCTCGACAGGCGAGCTAGTGTCGGAGCGACCGGAGAGCCGCGAGCAGGCCTGAACCCCTTGACGGACTTGGAGATATCCGTCTTAGGACGCGTTCGATCTCGTGGTGCCCGTAGCCGGCGCGCAACATCGACTCCGCTGTCGCCATCAAGTACCGCCCCTCATACTCGCGGCTCGTCGAGCTGGATCCGGGCACAGCTGTCGACGGCTCGGACGCCGCGTCACGCGGGCTGGCGGCGGCGACAGCAGACAGGTGCTCGCCCGCTTGTGGCGCGTACGACCGACTCGATCCTCGTGCTCCGCGTCCCCGCGTCCGCCGGTGTCCTAGTTTGCTCATCACGGTTCCTCGTCTCCACACCGGTCACGATCCGAAGAGCCGCACTGCGACGATCGAATCGTCGGACCCCATGACGACCGGAGCAACGAGCCGTGGTCGGGTAAGCCGGACAACGAGCTCGCGAAGCGAAAGGTCGGTAGTCGCCGGACTCGAAGCGAGTCGGTCGAGCACCGCCGGCGCGTCCAGGTCTGCGAGGAGGACGTCCCGCTCGAAGACGACCCACACCGGATGTGGGGTCGGGAGCGAAACGACGACGAGGCTCACGGACGTCTCCAGGAAGGTGCGCAGAGCGAGCTCGAGCGCCATCCTGCGAGGCACCAAAGCAGCTACGGGCCACGCAGCCCGTCGCACGGGGTAGGGGCACCTGGCGCGTGCAGCGCACGTATCGAAGAAGATCCCGTTGCCCGTCGGAACGATGCGCCATTCGAGCCAGTCGACGGTCATGAGTACGAGCATCGAGGCGCCTCCCGTACTCGTCGCCGCGGTGACGACGAGCTCGCGACCCGGCACCAGCCGATAGAGCGCGTTGACGCCGGCGCGGATCGCCTGTGTGCCTGAGAGCGCGTCAGGCGTGAGCGTCGGCTCAGTGGCTGACGAGTGGGCTGGAACAGCTGCGGACGCACCGTCGCCACTGCGACGGACGTCAGCGCGAGCCATCGTCGAAGGCCCCACAGCCACCGCTGAGCGCCGACTGGCGAACGGTGGCATCGGGCCGAGGTCAGCCCGCGCATTCCCTGTTCAGCTCGGAGGGTCATCGCTTCTCCTCCTCGTGTTCCTGGTGGCCTTCCTGACCTGGCTCGAGGGCGACACGCGCTCCCTGGAGGTGCGTCCATCCGCTCGAGCCTCGAGAGCACGCGCAGGAGATCGGAACGGAAGAGTCCGGGGAGAGACGCTCGACGACGAAGACCATGCCGCGAGGATGCGGCCTAGGGGCATTCGCCCGATACTGGGAAGACCCTAGACTTGGGCCTCTTCGTCCCTCGCCATCGCGGCTTCGTCCCTCGGTGTTCGACCGGCAAGCTCGGTACGCGATCTGAGGCCGAGCTTGCGATAGACGTGCGAGAGATGCGCCTCGACCGTGCTCACGCCCATGAAGAGCTCGGAGGCGATCTCCTTGTTCGTTCTGCCCTGAGCGGCAAGCTCGGCAACCTGCCGCTCGGTCTCCGTCAACTCGTCCGATGGCGCTCGCCGGCCGCTGATCCGCCCGAGCTGCGCCCGCGCCTTCTCCGCCCACAGGCGGGCACCCAACTCCTCGAAGATTGCGAGCGCCTGCTCGAGCGCCTCGCGGGCCGCTTTCTTCTGCTGTGCCTGCCTGCGCACCGTCCCGAGGCAGAGAAGCGTGCGAGCGCGCTCGAAGGGCCAGGGTGGCTCGCCCTCCTCGGAAAGAGAGCGTTCCAAGGACGTGAGCGCGGTCTCGAGGTCACCCTCTGCGGCAGCGAGTAGGCCGCGGGAGCGGAGCACGCCCTCCATCGCCAGCCGGCCGCCGAGTCGCCTTGCATGAGCCTCGTACGGCTCGAGGTAGGCGCGAGCCTGCTCGAGCTCACCGAGGGCGATCAGCGTCTCGATCGCGTCAGCCCAGATCGGGGCAGTGGGGTCTCGTACTCCCCCGGCCAGGAGCTCCCCGGGGAGCTCTCGGAGGTAGCCCCCGGCCGCCTCCAGGTTGCCGAGCGCCAGCTCCAGGCGGCCGAGAACACCGGTGATCATGATTCGCCAGTGCTCGAACGAGAACTTCTGCGAGTGCGCAATACCCTCCGCGGCCGAGGCACGCGCTTCGGCGACCAGGCCGAGGTCGGCCTCGAGGAGCGCCTTGACCTGACCCATCCAGACGCGACCGTGTGGGTGGTCGGTCTGCTCGGTGAGCTCCTGTGCCGTGCCTGCGTGCTCGAGCGCCCGCGGCCACCGACCGGCGAGCCACTCGAGCATGCTCAGTGGCCACAGGACAAACGCACGAGTGCCTTCGTCGCCGCGCGCTGTCGCCTTCGCCTCCAGCTCCTCGAAGATCGAGCGGGCCCGGTCGATCTGATCGAGACGCACCAGAAGCCGGGCGAGCGCGTAGCGTGGGCTGTTCGAGTACTCGAGGGCCAGGCCGAGCTGTTCCTCGATCTCCGCGCCGCGCTCGAGTAGACCGGGCGTGATCTCAGCCGACCACATCTCTGCGCGTCCTGCATGTGCGATTGCCACGGCGAGCAACGTGGGGTCGCCGGCGCGCTCGGCCTTCTCCAGCGCAGCCCGTGCGTCTGCGAGCGCGGCCCGGGAGTTGCCCTCGTCCAGGTGGACAAGGCCCCGAAACGCCAGGATCCGCGCTGAACGGGCGTCGTCGCCGGACGCCTCGCCGAGGGCTTCGTCGGCGAGCCCGGTGAGCATCGGGGTGTTCCCGCGGTAGGTCATGACGAGGCCGAGCAGGACGTCGGCCCTCTCCACGCCGTGAGGAACCTCCGAGAGGAGCTGCTCGAGCATCGCGACCGCCCGCTCTCCGTCGCCGGCAAGACGATGGAATGTTGCGGCCTGGAGGCGCCGCTGCCGCGCCACACTGGGATCTGCCGGAGTCAGCTCGGCGGCAAGCTCGGATAGCTCGGCCGCGGCGGCGGGCGCTCCGCGGGCCGCCGCCTGCTCGGCGGCCGTGTCGAGCTCGGATGCGATTCCGGCGTCGGGGCCGTCTGCGGCGAGGGCCAGATGGCGGGCGTGCTCCTCGACGTCCGGGACTGCACCTGCCAGCGCTTGGTGAACTGCACGGCGCTTCCAGACCGCGGCTTCCTCGTAGCAGATCGAGGCGAGCATGGGGTGCACGAACCGGAGACGCGAGTCGTCCAGCTCGATGACACCCTCGAGAACGGCGGCCTCGAGGGCTCCGAGCACGCGCTCGCGGTCGCCATGTGCCGCTGCGACGAGCTCGACCGTGGGACGTGCAAGCGCCGCAACCTGAAGCAGCACGTCGAGTGTCTCGCCCGGCAAACGGGCGAGGCGGCCGCCGAGGAGTTCGCGCAGGCTCTCGGGTACGTGCAACGGCTGCCCCGGCGCAGGTCGAGTGCCGGTACGGACGAGCTCGCGCCCCAGCTCGAGGGCGAAGAAGGGATTGCCGGCCGTCGCTTCCTGCAAGCGCACGAGCTCGGGCCGCGTCAGCTCGAGCCCGAGTCGGTTTTCGAGCAACCGATGCAGTGCGCCCAGCGGGAGCGGGCCGAGTGAGATCTGCTCGAGTCGCCCTTCCGTAAAGGAGCGCTCGAACTCGAACGGCTCGCCGAGCTCCGGAGCTCGGCGGAGCGTCGCGAGCAGCCCAACGGGCTCCTCGCGCAAGCGCCGAAGCGCGATCTGCAGCACGCTGGCGGAGGCCGGGTCGAGCCACTGCGCATCGTCGAGCGCGACGAGGACCGACCCGCGTTCGGCCAGGACACGTAAGAGGTCGAGCACGGCTAACCCGATTGCATGCGGATCCGGAGCCATCTCGCCCGGCTCGGCGAGAAGCAGCGCTACCTCCAGAGCCCGCCGCCGCGGCGGCGCGAGCAAGTGCTCCGCTTCATGGAGCACGTCTCCCAGAAGGTCGGACAACCCGGAAAAGGAGAGCGAGGCCTCGGCCTCGACGCCGCGGCAGGTCAGGGCGCGGTCGAGACGCTCGCAACCCTCCTCGACGCCCGCCTCCCAGAGGA